>JBDNHU010000204.1:0-21124 GCA_041688615.1 Mariniblastus sp.
CAATGAGCCATTTTCGAATCGATTCGTTCGCAGGATCATGGCAAGTTCAAGCATTTCGCCCAGTAGACGGAAAACGTCTGGGGTCAATTTGTCTTGCCATAGTGTGGGGTCGGCTAAGTATTCGTCCACTTCTTCATACGTAAATCGCCTGACACTTTTGATGGCCGATCGACAAAATTCAGTCCCAACCAACTTGCCATCTGGAGTAAATTCGATCAGCGCGGTCATTGCAAAACGCAATCGATCGGGTTGTAGTGACGCCAGATTGTTCGAAATAATCTCGGGCAACATAGGAACCACCCGGTCCGGCAGATAAACGCTGGTTCCACGTCGATAAGCTTCGTCATCCAGTTGCGACTTGGGCGGGACAAAGTGCGACACATCGGCAATGTGTACCCCCAAAACCCAATGTCCATTTTCAATGCGTTCTAACGAAATCGCATCATCAAAGTCTCTGGCGTCTTTGGGGTCGATCGTGATAATAGTGCGATTAGTGAAGTCCTGCCGATTGCCAGTAATTTCTTCCTGGAAGTTGTCGGCCTGTTGACGGGCGTTCTCCAAGACCTCCTCAGGAAATTCTTCTGGCAAATCATATTGCCGCATGACCATCAGTGTGTCCAAATTCGGCTTGCCGAACTTGCCTAGCACTTCAACAACTACCGCTTCTCCTGCATCGTAGATGTTTGGGAAGCGGACCATTTCGATAACCACTTTGTCTTCGGCGATTACGTTCTTTGCACTTGCGTCGCCAACCAAAATGGGCTGCTGAAACTGGCCTCCTTCGACGGTGACATAGCTGACGCCGCCCATTAACTGATAAGATCCGACAAAACGGTTGGATCGTCGTTTGATAATTTGTTCGATCGCGCCTGCCAATTCCGTACTATCACCCCGACGAACTCGCGAATAGGAAATGCGAACTATGTCTCCCGAGGAAGCATCTTGTGAATTTTCAGCTCGGATGAAGATTTTTTCATCGGGCGCTTCATCCACGATTCGATCAGAAAGTTCCGCAATGGACTCGGACACGGTCGTCGGCAAAACATAACCGTGGCCACTGTTGGACCGACGATACTTGCCGATCATCTGCTTGCGACCCCGTCCAGCCTTAGATTTGGTCTCTGTTCTCTCCCGATAATCATCGGTATTTTCATTAGCCAGATCGGACTGGGCGGCGACTGTTTTTGACTTCTTGCCCATCCGTTCCTTGGCTTGTCTGCGAGATACTGCAGCCAGTGGCCCAAGACGCTTATTTGCCGCCTGAGCGTCAGCCAACGTGACTAGATGACTTGGCCCCCATTTGAAAATTTTCAGGCGTAGTAGCTCTTTCAGAATCCTCTTAAACTCGCGCTGTTGTTCTTCTTGAATCCCGAGTTTCTTGATGATGACTTTGGGCTTCACTGGCCGATAGTTTTCGCGGCTGACGTAGAGTAGTAACTGTTGTTCAAGCGAGGATTGGTTTGATTGATTCAAATTCATTTTCTTTGTTTACTTATGTTTCTATTCGTCTGAGTAGACGAGTCCGATTTTTCGCCATCGGATTTGTGGTTGGCAATACCATCATTCTTAAACGTCAGTGTTGACGGATCGAGGTCTGCCGTAATGTTCATTTGTAAGTTCATCGTATCCCAGTGGGCGCCGATTAAGCTTTCGACCCAGCCGATTGAGGTGCCCGGCCAGTTAAGGTGTCTTTCGTGGTTTTCTAGGCCAACATCAAAGTCACTTCCGATTCAAAGTTCTCCGATTCAACATTGATTGCCAAGCCGATAAGGTTCAAGTTTTCGATCGATAGAACCCGCGACCCTATCTTCTGGCTTGGCTGTTTAATTTATTGCTCGGACTGTTTTCGGTTGAAAGTCGTTTTCCGCCTTTCAAAGCCAATTTCTGTTCTCACTAAAATCGTAGTCGTCTGCTTGTCGTTGGTTTTCTTCTGAGTGTGTTCGCCAGTGCTGTCTGCCAACGGCAAGGCAAGAATTCCTGGGATTTGGATGCCGAGCAGTTTTTCAAGGCGTTGCCTTGATTCGCAGTCGTACCTGATGCATAACATTTGATTCGCAGACCACGTGATTCACGATCTTGCCGCTTGTGCATTGGTCCAAAGTATACTTTGGTTTAGCCGCTGATTGCAATTTATCGGCAAACATTGAACCGCAAACCGGCAAATGCTGGACCGTGCCCATGATGTTCGGGATTTACAGCACTGATTTACAGCACTGATTTACAGTGCTCATTTACAGTGCTCATTTACAGTGCTCATTTACAGTGCTCATTTACAGTGCTCATTTACAGTGCTCATTTACAGTGCTCATTTACAGTGCTCATTTACAGCGATCTAAGCGTCTGCGGTCAATTACGCAGCTTTTGGATCGCCGCTTTTTAGCAAGGTACGGCTGGTCGCAAGTTGCGAAGACGAACGATCTATCCATTGTTTGACGTCATTAGCCGGCTTCATCCGCCCTATTTTCTCAAAAATTATATCGACCCATTGCCGGCAGAATGCCTGAATTCGAAGGGAATCCGGCTTATTCTACGCAAATACGGTGTCGGAACTTCACTAGAAAGTGCATTCTAAAGCGGCCCACTCGATTTCGCCGTTCGGCCTAAGTCTTCAATCCGCCCTTGAAAATCTTTCGACTTAGCGACGGTTGATAGGTCGTCCAGGCACTTTGAGAATTAAGATCATCGTCGATGATTTGCTGAAAACTATGAAGTTTCGCGTCAAGGTTGTCCAACAAATGTAGCGTCATCGCTTCGGGAGTCATCGGAAGACGTGGGCTCCCAAATTGGTATTCGCCGTGATGGCTGGCAATCATATGCTTTATTCTTAAGACCGTTTCTGTGTCCAAAGGTTCGCCGATTTTTCGCTCGGCTTCTTTCAATTTTGTATTTAAAACTTCTAGGATCAAAAGCACATGACCCAATAATTGGCCCGAATCCGAATAGCCAAGTTCACCTTCGTAAATCAATTCGTCTACTTTGCCTAAGTCATGCAAAAAGGCACCGATCAGTAACAGATCGCCATCAATTTGCGGGTAGAATGGAGTAACCGCCTGGCAAACTTTCATCAGATTGACCAGGTGTTCCAATAGTCCGCCGTGATAAGCGTGATGGTTCTTAACTCCTGCAGGTGCCAACGCTAATTTCTCAATCAGTTTCTCGTCGGCCAAGAAACAATCGGCCAGAGCGCGAATTTGTGGGTTGCGAATTCCTCGCAACATTAACATCATTTCTTTTTTCAATTGTTCAACGTCTGTTTTCGCTTCAACCGCGAAATCTCGATCGTCGATCTCTGAAATGTCCACAGTTTCCAGCGATTTCAGAATCAGTTGGACCATGCCATTATAAACTTGGCTGGTACCTGTGACGTGAACGTAACTACTTAAAGGAATCGATTGATAAAGCGATTCATGAGCGTTCCAGAGCATCGCGGTAACCCAGCCAGTTCGGTCGCTAAGACGCATTTGCAGGTACAAATTACCTTGGCGATTGGGGCGAAGTTGTTTGTCAATCAGTTGGTAAACTTCATTAACTTGGCTACCCTCAGCTAACTGATTTACAAATTGGCGCTTCATTCGAATGGTTTTCTAGCAAGAGAAAAAGTGGAACCGTTTATGGATCGGCTGATTTGGTTGTCAAGCGATGGAGTTCGCTAGGCGGATCCTAATCCGCCAATTGTCGCACAAACTTGAAGAAATTGCGAGTCGCTGGAAACGCGTGGATAACGACCGTCTGGGATGATCCATTTCAATCTTTTTGGGCCTTGTTGCGTCATGGATTTAAACCCGAAAGTCGACTTTCCATGGTTTCCTGATCAATGCTTACTGACCCAGCGAAAGGGGCTCGCGTCCGGCCCGAGTGATTACGGCGGCCAAGACGGTCAATTCAGTATCGTTTGACATTACTTGCAGATGCCCATCGGCGAACAGCGCGATTGCCAAATTTGGGTGATCGCTGCGGATTTCGTTGTCGCCCGCCCAGGCGTTTGGATCATTGATCCCGGCAGATTGAATGAAGATGTTTCGCCCATTGCTCCATTGGCCGTCGGGGGCTCGGACATCTTCAGAAACGATCAATGTCTGACTTAACCCGTCAACGATCTGTCGAAAGGCAATGGGTATGTCGTTCAAGAAGCACCCATTGGATTGGTCACGCCGGACAATTTGCTCGCCGAACAACCCGCCATAGTCAGACCGTGCCCTCGCATGAACCGTGCTGGCCTTAATCTGGCCAATGCTTGGACAAAGAAAGGTGTCGATCCTTGATTCGACTGCTGGTTGATTTTCTGAGTGGTCGAAGGGCTTTTCAAAGTCGATTAGCTGATAAACACTGTCTTGTTCAAGGTACGGAAGCAAGCGAGCGGACCAGGACCACTGGCGCAAGTGTGTCGCAGAATTGCTATTCCGCCATTCCCAACATCCCATCGGCATTCGGTTCTTGACGCCGTGAAATTGATGGATCGCCAAACCGATCTGTCGCAAGTTATTCTTGCACTTAGCTTGCCTGGCTGATTCACGAGTGGATTGAATTGCGGGCAGCAAGAGTCCCATCATCAACCCGATAATCGCGATGACTACTAGCAATTCAATTAGTGTGAATCCAGGATTGCGCACGATGCTAATGTTGTTCTGGACGCGGGTTGTAGGTTGAGCGGTTCGCCGAATATTGGACTGCGAATTTATACCAAAGATCGGGCCTGCGATTTCAATGGACAGCATTTCAAAGTTCAATTGTAGAAATCGGACGGTACACAGGTCCCTTCGCGGTTTGTTCGCTGGACAGCACGCGTAATCTTCGCACCCATTGTTGCCCGAAGCCTGTGTCGGCACTCTCGATCAACGCTTCGGGAACGTCTAGTATTCGATTCCCCTTTTTACCTGCGATGCGACCAACCGTAATGTGAGGGCGAAACGACTTTGTGTCAGGCGTATACTGCCGGTTGAGAAATGCTTGAACCAATTTTTCACTTAGCGTTGTCAATGCTGGGCAGAACGCGGCCATGCCTTTACGAAGCAATGCAGCTTCTGACAAATGTCCGGTTTCTACGTCGGGTTCTTTTGCACCAATCCAAAGGACTCGAGGGCTGCTTAGATTCGGAAACCCGCCGAAAGTCTCGATGTGTAACTCGATCGGATCGGCGGTTTCAGCAACGTCTTGAGCAATTCGAGTCAATTCCAGTGATTGGTTTAAATGAATTTCGCCTAGGAAGCAGAGTGTGATATGCAGTTGGCTACAATCGTTCCATTGAACATCTGGGTTCAGTTTTCCCAGTTGGTTGACGAACCGATTCACCCGACTACTTACTTGTCGTTCGATTTCGATCGCAATGAAAGTTCGCAGGATGGACATCAGTAAGTTGCCTTTTAAACATTAATTAAACGAAAGCGTAAATGCTGCCCACAGCAGGAATAACTTAAGGAGAGCTTGAATTTCTTGGAAATTCAGATCAATCCCCAGATGGTGGAAAACCGGCCAACTAGCCATGGATCCCGAATTTTTAGCCAGGCTGTCGGATCCGGTTTCTTTGCTGCCATCATTGCAAAGTTGAAACTTCATCAGCTTGGCGATAACGCTTGGCTTGGCAATAACCTATCGGTTTCACCGTAACTTACGGGCTTTGCCAACACTTACAGCCTTAGCAATCCGTTGTCCAGGCGATCACTTGCCACGAGCAAGAGTGTAGTTAAGAAATTGCCGACGCGGCAATCTCGCTGCTAATTAATCTCACTGCTAAATAACCAAGTTGCTAAATAACCATTGCCTGAATTACATTTTGACCCAAGTCAAGACTTTCTTCGGCAAGTCGCCACAGCCTCTGACCCCCAAGGCCAATGGAAAGGCAAAACGTACACAAACGTATTGCCCTTTTCCATCTCTTGAATCGAAAAATGGTTCGATCGTGAATTGAGTCGAACCCAATCAGTCGAACCCAATCAGTCGAACCCAATCAGTCGAACCCAATCAGTCGAACCCAATCAGTCGAACCCAATCAGTCGAACCCAATCAGTCGAACTAGGCGTTAGTTGCCTGAAATTCTTTTAACAGTTTCTTGGTGACGTCGGTTGGCAGTCGCGGTCCAAAATGTTGCACCAATTCACCGGATGCTTTGCAGCCCAACGCGGCCGCTTGGGCAAGGGAGAGTCCGTTGGTCAAGCTGTAAAGTACCGCACCGGCAAACATGTCGCCCGCCCCGTTGGTGTCAAGGGCTTTGACCGGTTGAGCCGGCACCGTGGTCAATGTGGACCCGTCCCAGACCGTTGCGCCGTCTTTTCCGCGAGTGATCACAAATGACTTGGCGACTTTCTTGAAATTTTCGGTCGCGACCGCCAGATCTTCTGTGTCGAAGAGCAACTTAGCTTCTTCTTCGTTTGAAAAAAGTAAGTCGACGCCCTCACCCAGCATTTCATCAATTCCGTCTCGGCAGAATCGAATCATGTTAACATCCGAAAGAGTCATGGAAATCGCAACGCCTGCTTCGTCAGCGGCGGCCCGCGCTTGAGTGACAGCCAATCGTCCTGTCGGACTCGCAGCCAAGTATCCTTCAATGTACAGATACTTCGATTTCTTCAACGCATCTAAGTCCAATTCTTTTTCTGACAAGTCAGAAGTGGCACCCAAATACGTGCTCATGCTTCTCTCGGCATCAGGTGTGATCAGTACCAGGCATGTTCCTGTAGAACCTGCGTCTGATGGAGAATGATTGCTGTTGGACTTGACCAAACACTCGTCCAGGTCGTTCAAATAGAACTTGCCCAACTCGTCATTGGCAACCTTGCAGGAGTAGAAACACTTGGCTCCCATTTGAGCGGCGCCAATCAAGGTGTTGGCAGCACTTCCGCCGCTGGCTCGCTTGCCAGGTAGTTCGCCTAATTGTTGCAGCAGTTCGGAACGGCGAGCCTCGTCGATCAAAGTCATCGCGCCTTTTTCAACGCCCATTGCAGTCAATTCGCTGTCGCTGATTTGGTACTCGCTATCAACCAATGCGTTGCCGATACCATAGATGTCGAATTCAGTCATGATACTTTCATTAAAACAAAATAAGTAAGTTGGTGATTTTGTCCGACCCCAAAACGCGGTGCCCAAGCCCTGCACTGCGGTGGGAAGCGGACCGTTAGCGGTTTGCAGCCAATTATTTGTCTGCGGCCTCGCGCAACGAAACCGAACGATTAAAGACCAAATGATCAGAAGTTGAATCCGCCGAATCGATTGTGAAATAACCTGTTCTTTCAAATTGGAAACTCTCACCCGCTTTGGCATCCTTCAGCGAAGGTTCCAATTTGCAATTGTGCAAAACGGCCAACGATTCAGGATTTAGTTTGGTCTTCCAATCCTGGCCTTCGGGAAGGTCCCCAATCGATTCCACGGTCAGCAGATTTTCATAAAGGCGAACTTCTGCATCAACCGCCTGGGTCGCACCGACCCAGTGGATTGTGCCTTTGACCTTGCGACCGTCCGGGGCTTTGCCGCCCGAGGTTTCTGGATCGTAAGTGCAACGCAATAAAGTCACTTCACCTGTTGCCGGGTCTTTGACTGCTTCGTGACACTTCAGAAAGTAGGCGTACCGCAGGCGAACTTCATTGCCAACGGTCAAACGGAAAAACTTCTTTGGGGCGACTTCCATGAAGTCATCACATTCGATGAAGATTTCCCGTCCAAATGGCAGTTGACGCGACCCGGCGTCAGGGTCATTGGGGTTGTTCACCGCGTCCCGCATTTCGGATTCGCCCTCAGGATAGTTTTCGATCACTACTTTCAAGGGGTGAAGCACTGCCATGACTCGGGTGGCGTTTTGATTCAGATCTTCTCGCAACGATTGTTCCAATTTGAACATCGGCGTTGTGCTGTTGTACTTGGTAATGCCGATCGTCTTGCAGAATTCACGAATCGATGTTGGTGTGTAACCTCTTCGACGCAGACCACAAATGGTGGGCATGCGAGGGTCGTCCCAGCCCGAGACCAATTTTTCTTTGACCAATTCCAACAGTCGGCGTTTGCTCATGACGGTATTAGTCAGGTTTAAACGAGCGAATTCAATTTGCTGCGGACGGTAGAGCTTCAGGTGTTCCAGGAACCATTCGTACAACGGACGATGGTCTTCAAATTCTAAAGTGCAAATCGAATGCGTGATGCCTTCGATGGAATCGCTTTGCCCATGCGTAAAGTCATAAGTCGGATAAATTTTCCATTGATTACTTGTGCGATGGTGATGCGTATGTCGGATACGATACATTGCCGGATCACGAAGGTTCATGTTTGGCGAATTCATGTCAATTTTCGCGCGCAGCGTGTAAGCGCCCTCTGGAAATTCTCCGGCTTTCATTCTCGCGAACAGATCTAAATTCTGATCAATGCTTCGCTCACGATCAGGACTGTTCTTACCTTCGACGCGGTAGGAACCTCGGAATTGGCGAACATCCTCTGCGGATAAGCTGCAAACATACGCTTTGCCATCGTTGATCAACGTAACAGCAAAGTCATAAAGTCGATCAAAATAGTCCGATGCATAATATTCTTCGCCATCCCATTCAAAGCCAAGCCAGCGAACGTCTTCCTTAATCGAATCCACGTACTCGGTGTCTTCGGCTAACGGGTTGGTGTCATCAAATCGTAAATTGCACTTGCCGTCAAATTCTGTTGACAGACCAAAGTTAAGGCAGATCGCTTTGGCATGTCCAATATGTAAGTAGCCGTTGGGCTCGGGCGGGAACCGAGTGTGGACTCGTTGGTCATATTTACCGCTTTGGGTATCGTCGGAAACGATTTGCCGAATAAAGTCCAGATGAGCATCGTTTTCTTCGTGGGGATTCGATTCTGATTTATCGACGTTCGACGACTTGTTCATGCTTGTAAGGTCCTGGCAATTGACGTTTGCCGAAAGAGAATGGGTTAAAGAAAATGAAATGGTAAACCTAAGTGAATCTGAAGCAATTATTGAATGAACAAACGGTCATTTCACGATCAGATAGCCTGCTGACCTTGGAGCGATTCTAACCGCTGAAGCGATTGTCGAATTCTGGCTAAAGATTTATCTTTGCCCAGGGTTTCCAATGTTTCAAAGACGCCAAAGCCAACCGCTCGTCCGGTCACGCCCACTCGCATGGCGTGCACAATATCACCAATCCCAATCCCCATCTGTTCGCAAAATCCTTCCACGCTGGCCTTGAGCGATTCTGCGGTGAAGTCGCTTTGCGCCTGCAGCACTTTCGAAAATTCTGCTAAGAAATGGCCCGCCTGTGTGGGTTTGACCAACCGTTTTTGAAACGCTTTATCGTCGTAAACCAAGTCATCAACTTCTTTGAAAAAGTCATCGAATTGCAAAATGTCGCCTGATACCTTGATTCGATCACTCGAGAACCGCACGATGGATTGGATCGTCTTCTGAAGTTCAGAACTAAGGTCGGAGAAATTTTCCTGTGGGACCATTTTCGCTTTGTACAAAAAGGGCGTTACGGCTTCACATTTTTTGGTCGTCGACAATTGCAGCATGTGCCGAGACTGAAACGTTGATAATTTCTCGGGATCGAAACTGGCCGGTGCCTTGACGATTCGGTCCAAAGAAAAGGCTTGTGTCATTTCCGCCACTGAAAAATCTTCGGTCTTGTCATCCAAGGACCAGCCCAGCAGCAGCAAGTAGTTTAACAGTGCCGATGGCAGATAGCCCAGTTGAGCGTAAAATTCAACCAGGACAGGATTGAAAGATTCCAACGATGAGGTCAAACCAATCTGTTGCGCGATGGCATCCCCATGCTCGACCATTTGTTTGAACTCTTGTCGCTTCAAATAAGTATCGATTTTTCGTTTGCTTAATTTGGTCTTGCTGCCAGGTTCTGCTACGAATGGAATGTGAGCGAAGTGAGGTATCTGGGCAGGATCTTCTGCTAGGCCCTGCGCAATAAAGACTTGCCGAGGCGTGTTGGACAAGTGCTCGATGGCTCGGATCACGTGCGTGATTTGATAATCCAGATCGTCGACAATCGTTGCCAAGTGGTAAATGAAAGAACCGTCGGCCCGCTGAATCACGTGATCTTGTTCACGAGCCCAGTCGAACGCCTGTTGACCTCGGATCAAATCGATGAACTTGCATTGACCTTCACGAGGCATCTTGAGACGCACGACCGCAGTTCTACCTTCTGCCTGAAAGGCAACTTGTTGTTCTGCCGTTTCTGCCATCCACCTGCGACTGTACAGGAAATCCACTTTCGCTGATTGGGCTGCATCGCGTTCTGCTTGGACCTCGTCCCCTGTGGCAAAATCGCGGTAGGCTAAGCCTTTGTCCAATAGCTTATCGACAGCGATCTGATATTTTTCCGAGCGTTCGCTTTGGAAATAAGGTGCGTAGGGTCCCCCTACTTCGGGGCCTTCGTCCCAGTCGATTCCCAGCCAGCGGAAACCGTCCAGGATAGGTTGAAGCGCTTGATCAAGATTGCGATTCTGGTCCGTGTCATCGATTCGCAAGATAAACTGCCCATTGTGTTTGCGCGCGAAAAGCCAATTGAACAACGCGGTTCGCACACCGCCGATGTGTAAGTAGCCGGTAGGACTTGGGGCAAAACGCGTTCGAACGGACATAATGATCTAGCTAACCAATTCCAAGAGTTTACGGTCTTCCTTCGGTTGCAACCAAGTTGCGCAGGCCTCTATTAAACCTTCTTACTAGGGAATACGCCAAGGGTACCACTTGCGGTAGGAGGTGGTTGGCAAGATTGACCGAAGGATAGGACAGGGAATCCATCGGCTGCGAGCATCACAAATTTGCCGAAATATACGTATTTCGTCGGGATTTTCTCCTTGACCGCTCGCGGCAAGGAATAAAAAAAGGTCAACCACCAAGTTGTTGGGTGATTGACCTGAATCTTCATCGCTGGATAGCAACGCCTTCTAATCGATGGCAAACCTAGCCTACCACTTTGTCCCAAGATTTTCCTGGTTGCATAATGTTGTAGGTCATGTCCTCATTGGGTTGCACTGGTGCTTCATCTCCGAAAGTTGCCAAAGCATCAAAATCAGCCAAGTTCATCGTTGAATTGATCGCTTGATCCCAAGTGATTTCGCGACCCGTGTAAGTTGCCATTCGACCCAAGATTGCTGTCATCGTGCTCTTGGCACCATATTCGGCTTCATTTGGAATCTTGCCGGCGCGAAGGTCAGCGAAAAGGTCATGGTGCTCTTGCTGCCAGCCATTTACATTTTGGCCGGCTCGCCAAGTTTCCTTGCCATCCAAATCGAAAATACGCCCACGGGAAATTTCGCAGCTACCTTTGGAACCATGAGCATGTTCGCTGACGGCATTCCAGCATCCTGGTTGGTGACGGCACTGACTTAGCATCGTGGCGTTGTTGCCGTAAGTAAATTCAACGAAATGGTGATCGTAAATCTCACCATGTTCTTTGCCTGTTCGCACTTGTCGACCGCCCTGCCCTTGAGCCTTGATTGGGAAGTCGTCAAACAGCCAGTTGATCACGTCAATGTTATGAATATGCTGTTCGTTGATATGATCTCCGCACAACCAGTTAAAGTAGTACCAGTTACGCATCTGATATTCCAACTCGGTTTGGTCGGGTTGGCGTGGACGAGTCCAAACGCCTTCGTTGTTCCAATAGGCTCGAGCGAAATTGATGTCACCAATGGCGCCATCTTTCAGTCGTTCCATGGTTTGCTTGTACATGGGTTCGTGATGCCGTTGCAAACCAACCTGAACCGCAAGATTCTTGGCTTTGGCAATTTCGTTTGCCGCTAAGACTCGGCGAATACCTGCGGGATCAGACGCTACGGGCTTCTCCATGAAGACATGTTTGTTCGCATTGACCGCGGCTTCAAAATGTAGCGGGCGGAACCCAGGTGGGGTCGCTAGAATGATCAAATCCGCATCACTTGCCATGACACCTTTGTACGCGTCAAAGCCAACGAATTGATTTTCTTTGGGGACTTTGACTTTTTCTTTGTGCGCTTTGGTACATTCGTCTAAACAACTTTCCAATCGGTCACCAAAAGCGTCGGCCATCGCGACCAATTCGGTTGAACCTTCGGTGTTCATTGCCTGAGTAGCGGCGCCGGTTCCACGTCCACCACAACCAATCAAACCGATGCGAATGACATCACGTCCTGCAACATGATTGGCAGGCACAAATCCAGCCGAGCCGATAATGGCAGAACCTGCAACCGCACTCGCACTTGTTTTTAGAAAGGCTCGGCGCGAATCGGCACTGCTATTGGGCTGCAATTTTTCAGTCACGATTTCGGAAATGGGTGGCTTGGAACTATTTTCAGGGGAAGGTTTCATGTTGATTCCTAAATGGTGAAATGAAGACCTAGAAGACAAATCTTAAGGCCTAGGAGACAAATCTTAAGACCTAGAAGACAAATCTTAAGTGGAGGTGGGAAACGTCATTGGTTGAAAATCCAAATAGTCCGGCATACTCCGCCAGCTAGATTTGGACCGCAGCCTTGCCAAACTAACACTCTTGCCAAACTAACACTCTTGCCAAACTAACACTTCGGGTCAGCCAAACGGAGATCGCAAGTTAGTTTCGCGGCGAACGTGGGTTTAATCGCCTAGCATGATCAGCCTGATTCGGGACACGTAACCATAAACGTTTGTCGGAGCGTTAAGATGCGGATATCATCATAACTTGAAAAAATCGACACTTCAATCAGCATCGATGGGGCTTGAACCGCCGTTGTTACGATCGGAATTCTATGTTTTCTGCTGGTTTTGCCCTAACCGGCGAAAGAGAACCACTGATTTCGCATTAGAATTCCAGGTAGGCTGCAAACACTAAACGAACGAAATGGCGGAAATCCACGTGGCAATCAAACCAATCGAATTCTGGAGCACGATACTTATATTGCTGGTGTTTGGCAGTCAGCTATCCTTTTCTCAACGATGTAGCAGTCAGGAGGTGTTAAAATGTTTGGAGCGCATAACGCTGCAGGGATTTTCCAAGTCAGAAATCAAGATGGGGGTCCGCTTTCGAATTTCGCTCTATGCGACGGACGCGGTTGCTGCCGAAGCTGCTTTTGAAGCTGCTTTTGAAGAAATTGACTTGATTGAAAAGGTTTTCACCGATTACGACCCTTCGAGTGAAGTGAACCGACTTTGTCATTTGCCAGCTGGGGCTGCTTTCCCAGCATCTTCGACTTTCATTCAATTGACGATTTTGTCCCGCGAACTGCATTCTAAGACCGGTGGCTATTTCGATGTGACACTCGGGCGGCTAACCAAAGTCTGGCGACAAGCTCGTCGATTGCAGCGGATGCCTACCCAAGAGGAAGTCAATCTTGCCAAGGACAATGTGGGGATGGGACGCTTTTTGATCAATGAAGATCAGGCGTTATTTCGTAAAGGCGTCGGCGATTTTGATTTTGATTTCGGCGGGATCGCCAAAGGCTATGCTGCCGATCGAGTGTTGATACGATTGAAAAAGGATCACGATATTCAACGAGTGCTGGTAGATGCATCCGGTGATCTAACCGCAGGTTCCCCGCCTCCTGGTCAAAGAGGATGGGTGGTTGGATTGGCCAAATTGAATCCTAGAGATGGTTTACAGACGAAGGTCTATTTGGTTAATTCATCATTGGCAAGTTCGGGAGATGCCAATCAATTTCTGCAGGCAGGCGGCGTACGACGCTCGCATCTTATCAACCCGCTAACTAAGCAGGCAGTCGACTTTCAACATGTGACGATCGTGCATGCAACCTCGGGAAGCGTGGCCGATGGTTTAGCATCGGCGCTGTCAGTTTGCCCTTCGGATAAGTTTCAAGACATTGTCCAGCAGTTTCCCGAAGCTGAGGCTTTTCGAGTGACCAAGTCCGAGGGCAATGCTAAATCAGTTTCGATCCAATCAACCGGTTGGGAGGCGTGGCTGGAGCGACTTAAAGTGGGGGAGTAGCGCGACCGGTCGAAACCAATTTGACCTACAACCTAAACTTACTGAACCAACAACCACTTACCAAACCAACGGCTAGGACACAAATATTGGTATCTGCTGTGACTCGCCTCTTGTGGTAGACATTGGCAGCCTATTGGGACGGTATGACTTTTGTAGTTGGATGCAAAAGTGTTTTGATTCAAAAGACGCATGCTGGGCAAACTTTTGGCAACCGTTCAAAATCGGATTCATATTCCAACCGATGAATCGGCCGACAAATTAGCGGCTCCTAGTTGGGTGAATTGTCTTGGTTCGCTCCCTCTGGCCCAGTTGTCGACTTATCTATTGCCGACTTTTCTATTGCCGACTTTTCTATTGCCGACTTTTCTATTGTCGACTTTTCTATTGTCGACTTTTCTATTGTCGACTTATCTATTGTCGACTTTTCTTCGGATGAAACTGGAGGAACGGTGCCGTCGGTTGTCTCTTTTTCATCCCCCACGGAATTGGAATCCGATTTAGTTTCTGGGGCCAGTTCGTTATCGCCCTCTGCGGGAGTTGCGGAATTGGGATCTTTTGGAACCAAAGCCGACGGTACGCCTTCCTCCTCGGGTTGGGCGTCGATTAGGCGTTGGTAAGCATCGGCTTCCTTGTCACGTCCAGTTTCGCGGTACGCCTTGACCAGGTTCATGTGAACACTTCGTCGATTTCTAAATCCACGATCCAGGGCTTTTTCAAAATCAGCAACGGCCTCTTGATACCGTTCCAATTTCATGAACACAGCGCCGCGGGTCTCGTAGTAGTTAGGGATTTCGGGGGATTTTTTGATGTTGTCGGAACTAATAATCAAGGCTTCTTGATATTCACTTTCACCCGCGGATTCCAGATTGATTAAGCAAAAAGCAATGTTGTTCTGTGCTGCGTAAGATTGCGGGTTGGCCGAGGCGGCTTTTTCGAAGAACCCGAGGCCCCGTTCGTATTTCTTTTCGACGACCGCGTGAGAACCTAGCACCATGTAAATTCCAAATAATGCAGGCGTGTCCATTTGATCTGAATTTGGTGTCGCAGCAGAACTATTGTTTGTGCCATTGGGCGATGTTTCTTCTGTCTGGAATTGCGGCAGAAGTGTTTTCGCTTCTGGGTCAATTGCCATAGTCAACGTTTGCAGAACGATAGGGAAAGATGGACTTAAGGAACTAGCCAGCTCCAAATACTGTTTCGCTTCCTCTTTGCGGCCGTCAAAAAGAGCGCGAAGTCCTAGGATCATGTTCACGCCATAATAATTTTCATTGCTTGGACCTGCCGCCGCTTTGGCATCATACAGCCATTGGTCATCATCGGTGCCTTCAACAGGGAAGCCAAGAAGAATCAACTCTTCCACGGCTCTGCGATTGGCAGGAAATACTTTTAAGGAGGCACTTAAAAGTGTCAGGCGTTGCAATCGAGTTTCTTTTTCAGTGCCCAAGGTTTTCGCGTTGATCGACTGTTCATACAAAACTTCGGATTGAAACTTCGCCAGCAACATTTTTAGTTGTTGCGTGCTGACTTTGCGGCTACCCAAGGAAATCTCTTTAATCGCCGTCGCGTAGTTTTTTTGCATCAAGTAGATGCGGATCAATACCTGCCACGCGTTCATGTTGTCAGGCTGTTCCTCCAGGAACTTCTTCAAACGGGCGATATCGTACTCGACTTGCCGATTGGCCAGTTCTAGATTCGGATAAATTTTTGTGAAGAACGTGAAGTGGTCATCAGAAAACGTAAACGTCTTTCGATTCAGGAAGCTGACGTGCGGCGCAGCTTCAGCAAATTGTTTTCGCCGCATCAAAATTGTGTAGATCGCATTGTGAGCCTGGAATTCTTCCAAATCCGAGGGCGTCGAGTTTAGACATTGCTCCAGGTGCTGGATCGACATATTCTGGCTGAAGTTGATAAACTCTGCTCGCTTGGGAAGTGTCAACTCTTCCATCCTGGCAGCATCCGCATACGCTTTACTTAGATAGTATTGTGCCAACTGCAAGTGAGCTCTGGGGTTGCCGACTTGATCCGGCTTCGCAATTTTTTGAAGAATAGGAATCGCTTCATTAATCTTGCCTTGTTGGATCAACAAATCTGCTTTCTGAGACTGTTGGTCTTCTTGATCTTCTTTCTTCAACCGAATGACTCGGTTCAAGTACAGTTCGGCTTCATCAAACTTCTTTTCCGTCAATGCCAACTGATAGTTCTTGTTGTAAACCTTAACGATCCCGTCTGGGTTCAGCGAGCCGAATACGTAAAGTGAAATCATTCCCAAACCAAACAGGATTGCAGGTAGCCCGAACACAAATGTTTGTAGGCGACGGCTGGATGACCAATTGAGAAGAAGAACCCCCAACGAGGAAAATATCCAGATGAACGGCGAGACAAAAATTAGCTTCAGCCAACCCAAAAATCCGCGTCGGGCTTCAAGGTCATCGGCACTCGCAAACCTACCGAAAATAGCTCGAAGGATCTTCACCGGGAACAACAGGATCCGCCAAACGAGTGAACGTTGTGGTCCGTCAAATCCAAAGTCGTCCATAGTCAATGGGCCTTAATCTCAATTTTCTAAGTTCAAATATTCGGTGTTTAGCGAGGAACGATTCAGCGTCATTTCGAAGTGCTGGCAAATACTGCAAGCCAAAATTGTGTTCGAAACGACTTTTTGCGAATCATTCACCGTCGCGATATCTGTCGGGGTTGGTCGCTGGGGCGACTCATTTTCTATCCATGATAGCAAAAGTAATATGACCTTGAACGGATGTTAAGGTCCCTTTTGATCTCCAGGACTCGCTATTTTTACTATCTACTCCAGAATGTTTGCTTGGTGTATTCGTGGCAAGCACTTACTTTGTAATTGCGTCAACACTCTGGGCGATAGAAATCGGGTTATAGGGATTGGTAAGTCAATCGCCGTAAATGCAACGATTTCAAGTGATTGGCGGTAAAATATGCCGTTGTCAGGACAGTCAAGTTGGGTTCAACCGTCACATTAGAAATAAACCTTTCGTCGAGAAATATCAACATCTTCGGATTAAATGGAAAAATCGGTACGTTCCTTGTGGCCCGAATGCCGAACAGTAAAGGTAACGGATAAGTGCAGACTTGCATCTACTGCTTGGGCTGCATCTCGCTCTTCGTTGACCTTATGGCACGGATTCGAAAATGAATTTAAATTTGAAACGATTTCTCGCTGGTACTTTCCTGGGCATTTCTACTTTCGCGCCTGTTTTCGACATCGAAAATGCAAACGCTTGGCAGGATGGGCAGCAAACTAGCAGCGAAGTCTCTACTTTGCAGGCACTGCTAGACTCGTCTATGCGAGTCAAACAGTTTAGAAACACAGGAATGATCCTGCCAATCCCGGCAGCCCATACCCAAGGAACGGATACCCAAGCATCGTACATCCTGCCGGTGACGTTTCTGGAATCCGATCACGGTCCAATCGGTGATACCAAACCAGGAACGCAGCACCCTTTGGTTCCTCGCATTCCTGCACCGCCTCGCTATCGCCCCACTCCTCTATTGCCTTCGATTGCAGCGGGTGACACTTTCACGGTGCCAGTGGTAAGTGGCAGCCAAGCACTCATGCCATATTCCCCAACGGCGGAAACTTCAACGGTTATCGTTGAACCTAGTTTCGCCGGATTAGTCCAAGCGGTTCCAGTTTCCGGCATGGTCCCGGTTGTCTCGGCACCGATTGTGACAGGTCCGATTGTGACCGGACCGGATTCGGTGGATTCTGCGGTAGTCGAACGTTCGCAAGTCAGTCCTTTAGTGACGGGCCCGATTTTCAGTCAAAAGGACATGAGTTCGGCAAAAGCGGAGGTTGAAATTCAAACGGGGAAGACCCAGCCTGTCCCAATCGTTAAGGGTGCGGGAGCCGGTTCAATCGCCGCGACGATGAAGCAAACTCAAACGGTTATTCAAAGTGAAATTGCAACGCCATCTGCTGCTTCAGTAGAAACAGCGAAGCTCCAGCGTCCAATCGGGTCCGCTGATGCGTCGTCGGATCAGATCCAAGTGGATGAGGTTTCAACTGACGATTTGATTGCGATGATGATGGGCAATCAGCAGTCGACAACGACACAGAGTTCTTCAACCGATTCGAACCCGCAGTTTGAGTCAACGATGACCACCAATCAAAGCATCGGAATGATTGGCTCGGGCACATCCAGTGGGTTGAAAGTTCCCACAATCAACGTATCTAGCCCACAAGATATATTCTCGGGGGTATCCAATTCGTATTTGCAAAGTCAACCAGAATTCGATTCGGGTTTGAATCAAGATTTTCAGCGTCCGACAATGCCTAGCCGTCTGCCTTATGATGGCTTGGGTAGTGTTAGTGGAGCGACTGGGTATATTTTCTTAGACTTCCTCTATATGGATCGTGATCAGGGTGATTTTTCGGCATCTTTGCTACCTGCTAACGATGCTTACGACTACACACCCGGTGCCCGTTTGGTTTTTGGTCGCAAGTTAGACAGCATTGAAGGTTGGGAAGCATCGTTCACCCTGTTGGATGCTCACAGTGCGAATACTCAAATCGCCAGTGCGACCAATTCGCTTACTCCTCGCTTGTTCCCAACTGATGGGTTCAACTTAGCTTCGATCAGTTCTTTCAATGGCGCTTCGTTTCACGAAAGTGTCCAGAGGTCCCACTACTACAGTGCCGAATTCAGCAAGATGAATTGGAATTGGGACGTGATGTCGACCTTCATCGGCATTCGCTACACCGCTATCGATGACTTTTACGGCCTGAATTCGATTGGTTCAGGTGGCGACTTTGGAACCTATCGTTTGCGAGCTCGAAATCACTTGATTGGACCACAGATCGGTGGCGAACTGTTCTATGACATTGGCCGTCGGATTTCATTCAGTGTTTCGGGCAAGGTTGGTGGTTACCTGAACTTCTATCAGACTAACACCGAATTTGCGAACAACAATCTTCGCATCATTGACAACTCGGCTGATGATGTGGATCTTTCCTGGGGAACGGAAATGGGCGTCTTCGCTCACTACATGATTTCACCAAGAGCGAAGTTGAAAGCCGGTTATGAATTTTGGTACTTCGACAATGTTGCCAGTGCCGCCGGTCAGTACAACGGACAGATCACTCCGTTCAGCGGTTTAACTTCCAGCAACAGTGACGACGCTTTGTATCACGGTCTAAGCTTCGGCCTAGAATGGTACCGCTAGTCGGCAAGATCAGGTGGCACATCTGAGTGACCTGTTTGTAATGCAATGTTGAATCTTCGAAAGGCCCGAGTCCAGCTCGGGTCTTTTTTTGCGCCATAGCGAATCAATTTTTAGCCAAGTTTCGGCGACAGTCTTCGTTGTGCAAGCCAGCATTGGGTGTGCCGAGTCTGCGGGTGAGTGAAAATGCGTAATTCAATTAAACTTTGACGGTTGTTGTGTTCGATCAATAGTAAGGTCTGCCGAACCCGTTTTTTGGTGTGCCGATTCGAGACGTCGTCCAAGTAGGTTTGAATCCGCAATGATCAGCAATCGTGGAAATGAAGAACAACGCCAGAGTTACATGCTGCGGTGGCTTCATGGATTCTTGGCCATCGCAATACTTAGCTGTTGCGGATGTCAATGTTGGGGCCCGACTTCCACCTGCTTGCGTCAGGAAGGACCAGTGCTTTCGGTGGCAAGACGACTTCGCCAACAACACTTGGAACGTTCCGCGTATCAACGCGTGATCCCAAGTCCCTATCAAGACACGACTGGCTTTGATCCTAGTGGGCAATACTCTGCGAATGCATCCGAACCCACGATGCCCTCGCGATTTCATCCCGTTCCAACGCGAAATGTCTTTCATCCGCCGGTTCAACAGGACCTTGGATTTCACAATGCGATGCCCCCGTTGGAAGGTCCCTATGGCTACAACGGTGAAGCAAATGGTCACGTGGAATCGGCGCCGGGAGTTATCAGTGGCGGCAGTGTTGAGGGTAGGAATACCGGTCCAGGCAATAGGCAGATGGTGCCCTCACCAGGTCGTTCCAGTAGTCCTGAATTGACAGAGCCTTTGCAGATTTCACCCTCGATTATTGAACCAGATATTGAAGCATTACCGCCACCCAAGGAAGTGTTCCCCAATCCTGTGGAGTCTGGCGACTTGCAAAACACTCGCTACAACGGCCAAGTGAATCGCCGGGTTTTTTCGACGGTTTCGCACCAAAAATTGATTCAGTACCCTTATTTGATGGATGCAAATCAAGGTGTTTCTGATTGGGTACGCGGCACCGCTAAAGAAGAAGTCAAAGTGCCTACCGTCTTGCAGGAACCACCCTATTCTCAAAGGCAATCGCAAGGTGCCGGTGACCCGTTATCGATCAACCAGCGGGCGGCAGGTCGCAATGGTTATCCACCGCTGGGTGGTCAAACTTCATTGCGATCGGTGCCAACTTTCGCTCCGCCGGTTTATGCAGGCCAGTATTTGGAGGCAAATCAAGCCGTTCGTCTAGCTAGCGGGCAGCAGGAATCGGAATCCGTTTTAGGCCGTGTACGCAACTACGGGCCTAATCCAGAATTCACGCAGCCAATGGCGTCCAAGATTCCACCACTGCCAGCGGGCGGACAACAGGTGGTGCCAGGCAACGGTGTGCCTTATTTTCCACTCTCGCCGAATTCACACACCATGTTCCAAAATGGTATGGCTGGAAGAGCAAGCGGTGGACAAGCGGATTTCAATCAACCGGTCACGCTACATTCGGCAATTGAGCCTGCGTTTACGCAAGGAGCACCCTCGGTCTACCGTTAGAATTTCGCAGGGCTTCCAGGGAGGATTGTCTCTAGCGGAAAGCCTTTCTTAATTGCGACGATGCAAACATCGAAGTTCAGCTGGCGCCGCATTCTTTATCAAACCATCCTCGAACGGTGTGAGCAAGTGTTCTGCGTTTGTAAGCGTTTCTGAGTACCGTTATTGACGGGTGGTTTAGGTTGGTAGATTTCCTTTTGGTTTCCAGGAGATCCTATGTTACCAATGTCCAAGATCCAGCGAATTCAACTTTGGCTTGACCGACTCAGGCGCCCGGCCGCTTCCCAACTTACCGTGGCCGATTTTTGTCGGCTCGATCAAATTTCAGTGGCCTCTTTCTATAGGTGGAAACTCCGACTGTCCCCAAGTGTTGACTTGGCCCCGCGTGTTGACTCGGCGCCAAAACGTCGCCAAGACAAATCCGCCGCTTCGCACAGGTTCACTGAACTGGTTGTCCAATCGGCAACCACTCCTCACGCAA
>JBDNHU010000205.1:0-6459 GCA_041688615.1 Mariniblastus sp.
GCCAAGAGCTACTTTGGTAACTTGGGGCCAGCGACCGGCGCGGTTGAATTGGCCGCCACGCTAATCGCTTTGAAGCAGCGCACGCTTCCAGCAACATTGAACTATCAGACGCCTGACCCCGAATGCCCCGTCAATGTTTTAGCGGTGAATTCACCCATCGAAAACTTGAACGCAATGGTAATTAATCAAAGCTTGACCGGTCAGATCGCATCACTGCTGATCACGGGCAATTAGAATTGTTGCCCATTGGGTTCAGCGAATTGTCCGGATCCGCAGCGGTCGACGCCGGAGATCGAATCGATACGTTGGGTTGCCTGCGTTTAAAGTAGATGACCGCTTCTGTCCCAGTCTTTGGCAATCGTGCTAGACTTGTGTTTTTTGACTGAGGGTTTAGGACTTGGTGAATAGGTGATTGATTATCAGGCTCCGGTATTGACCCAATGTTGGCCTGGAAATATTCAAGATCAGCGGAACTCTTGCTTGCCAAAAGAGGGCATCACCATCCGTAACACGTATTTGACTGTTTCTTTGAACGGCAGCTTCTTAAATCCTTGGTGACTTTGGTATTTTAGCCAAGCGACATTGAATGAAAGTTTATCGTTGGTAAGCAACCCAAAGTAGCAAGTGGACACTTCGTTGATCAATTTGTGCTTGTAGGGTTGTTCTCCGTAGCCCAAATCAATCAACTGCACGTCAATTTCGTTTTGGCAATAATCGGCAATCGTCAAGAATAATTCGCTTCCCGGTGAATATTGCGAAAAGTTCGGGTCATACACCGGAAACCAGTAATGCAGTCGCTGACCCTCTTGGATACCAATGTGCATGGCGCAAGGTTGGTCACCCGCATACAGCACGGACAACACGCCGAAAACACCGGATTGATCTTGTTCGTTGAATAGACTCTCGATCAGTTGGACAGCCCAAGGGATCGAGAAGATATCAAAGATATTGGTGCGTTGGTACTGTTGCCGCTTCCAGGACACTAATTCTTTGAAACGCTGAGGGCAAAGGCTTCGATATTCGAAGCGCAACGGGCCATGATCACGCACCAACTTCCTGGTTTTGCGGATCTGTTGCTTCAGCGTGTATCGGTCGTGAGCTAAGAATTGACGATAGCTTTCGAATTCCGATGACTTGTTCAGTGCAGCGGCGTAACTGTTCGCAGTTGCAAAAGAGAACGACGCAATTCCCGAATCGCTTCCAAACCAAGCATGGAATAAAAATGAATCCAGTCCACAAGCTGTCAGCAGAGCCAGCAGTTGCGGCTTGCTAAGAGGACAGCCAAGGACGCCATGCGCATCATTCATCTTGTTGGCGACAGGCTGACCGATTCGAGGATACTTTCTTTCGAAGGGGAAGAAACCCACAACCTGTCCTTTAGATCGAATGACCGCAATCTCCACCGGTCGACCAATTTTTTCAGAATGGCGCACGAATTCCAGTGACCAAAAGGGACTTTGGAAGTCCGGTCGGGTATCCCGTAAATGTTGCCAAGTGTTGGCTAAGGGCGTGTTGATATCGGCTAGACTTATCAGTTCTACATCGATCGACGACGGTACGGACATTGCCAATGAAATCGAATCGTTGCTGGAAATTGTCAGGCTCGGTGTCATTGGATTTAGATAGTCAGAAATGTAAGCGGCTGCAGTAAATTGCTTCACGAGAAACTGCGGAGCGGTTGTTATTCTGGTGGGGGGAGTTAGTTGGTATTTAATTTAATTTACATCTCAGTTGATGCGATGATAATCATAATTTCGGAGAAATGTGGGCGGACTTACTTAATTTATGGATGAAAATTACTAGGTTCAATCGGTCGTTGGTCTCTTGCCACCTGTGCTCATAATTCCAATTATCGCGAGTGAATACAACTTGTCCCCAGTGATGGGGGCTCAGGCTGGTGGCTGTGCCTAATTATCAAAGGATGACACCTCTGATTCAACTTTTTTTCGTCTTGGACGGTAGGCGAATTGAATGCGAGAGCGATTGGCGAGCGGTTTTTCAGCCGGGAATTCGATTTTTGGCAAGTTGCTGAGTCTGTTTTTGCTAAAAATAGAGGACTGCAATTTGTCGGCAGCGGTTTGGACTTGTGGGAAAACAGTTTTCTAGTGAGCTTGGCATGCGATGGAGGAAAATTAGAGCTTGGCTGGTCGATAATGGATTCTGGACGCGTCCAAGTGATGCGGTTTCACAGTTCCGATCTGGCAAACGAGCGAGTTCCCTAGGGGCCAGGGGAGAAGAAGCAGCTGCTACCTTTCTAAAAGGAAAGGGGTACGTGATTGTGCAACAAAATTACCAAAAGCCCTGGGGCGAACTTGATTTGATTGTGATTGATGATCAAACCATTGTTTATGTTGAGGTAAAGACATTGCGAAGCGAACACGGTTCCCCTGAAAAAGCAGTCGACCAAAAGAAGCAAAAGAAGTTGATTCGCCTGGCCCAAGCTTTCGCAGCAGAGAAAGGCTTGCTTCACCAAAAGAGTCGTTTTGATATCGTCAGCGTTCGCTGGCCAAGGGCGGCAGCGGAACCTCTGATCAATCATTTTAAGAATGCGTTTCGCGGCCCGGACAAAGGGGTAGGCGGTTACCGTCGTCACCATTGAACCGCCGTCTTGGACCTGGTAGCAAATGTCGCTAAAGTGGCAGAGGTAGCAGAGCAAGTAGAGCAAGTAGAGCAAGCAAATGTAACAGAGGTTATTGGCAAGTTTCAGGTGGGTTGGGCATGCTTTGGCGAGGCTGTTTCGCAACGGATAATGCACTTGGCCAGCACGATACGGCGTCTGGATCCTGTCGGTGGGGAAGTAATACCGGCCCCCTACCGCGAACCGGACCGCGGATTACATGGTCGCCTGGATTTAGCTGCCCTATGGCTGCGAACTCCTATGCCTGCGATCTCCTGTGCCTGCGATCTCCTGTGGCTGCGATCTTAGGCTCGGATGCTCATACTGTTTTCCAACCTGATGGTGTCTAAGACTCGGTTGGGTTGGCGACGCCTTGGAGCGGCGAAAGGATGGTCGGCTTGTACGGGGCGAAGGGCTTCCAACACAACAAAGGCCGAAAGTACTGCGCCAACCGTTAGGGTGATTGTCATTAGTATCATGGTGAGTACTCCATCTTATGATTTGTAGGTCTGATCCGAGACCAACTATTGGATTCGACAGAGTGACTTTAATGCACTTATAGTGCCAATCGCGTGCATTTGCCTGAGATTGTATTTTTTTGCTTGTTTTATAGACTTTAAGTGCGGAATCAGGTCAATTTCGGCCAGCCAGCCTAAAACAAGTATCGTCAATTTGATTTTGCCGTGTGTCAAGTTTACACGCTAGCAGGGATAAACGCATAACTCTTGATGAACTCTTCCTTGTTTCAACAGTTCGAGAACCGGCTGCGTAAAGTCGATAAGCATCTTCGCAAGCTGGCGCGTCGGCAGGATATTTCGTGCTTCCAAGTGTACGATCACGATCTGCCAGAGTTCCCGTTCGTGATTGATCGCTACAACAATCAACTGTACGTGGCCGAGTACCAGCGGCAGACGATTCGCACCGAAGACGAGCAGGCCCAGTGGAAATTGCAGTGCTTTGAGAGCATTTGCGATGTACTGGAAGTGCCTTGCGATTTGCTGCATCTGAAGCAACGGCGACGAAAAGCTGATGCCTCTGATCAGTATCAGAAGGCCGACGATCGCAGCGACTTTATGACGGTAACTGAGGGAAGTTTGAAGTTCGATGTCAATTTGACGGACTATCTAGATACCGGTCTATTCTTGGATCACCGATCCACGCGAAGTATTGTGCGAGATCAATGCAATCGAAAACGTGTCTTGAACTTATTTTGTTATACCGGTTCTTTCTCGGTATACGCGGCAGATGGGAACGCTGCGGAAGTCACCTCGGTTGATTTGTCGAATACGTACTTGCGCTGGGCTGAACGCAATATGAAGCTGAACGGACTTTATGATCCAGCGCGTCATCACTACGTCCGGGCCGACGTGTTGCAATATATTTCGCAATTGCCTTCGCAGAGTTATGACTTGGTCATTATGGATCCCCCTACCTTTAGTAACAGCAAGTCGATGGAGGGACACCTGGATATTCAGCGTGATCATGTCAATTTGATCAACCAGACGCTGCGCACGATGACGGAGGGAGGCTTAATGTATTTCAGTACCAACTTCCGCAAATTTTCCTTAGACAAGGATGCCATCGCAGCCACTTTGGTCCGTGATATTACTCGCCAAACGACTCCGTTTGATTTTCAGTCAAAAATGCTAAGATGGTGTTTCTGCATCGTGAAATGAATCGCATCTTTCTTGCGATTTTTTACTGTGTGTTTTCAGCTGCCAGAAACTCTTCTTTTTGACGAAATCATTTCATGAGCGAATTTTCTAGCGCGTCGTTCGCGGCCAAGACCAATGTTGCGGTCTTGTGTCTGAGTGGGGGCATGGATTCTACCAGCCTCTTACTTCATTTGCTGGCTGAAGAAACGGAAGTTTATTCCATTAGCTTGGATTACGGGCAGAAGCACAAAATTGAACTTGAACGATTGCAGTTGAATCTAAAATACTTGGCCGATCACGGTTACAAAGTGCCGCACCATGTGCTTAACCTATCAGGACTTGGGGCACTGTATCATTCGGCGTTGACCAATGACGATTGGGAAGTACCCACCGGTTTTTATGCACAGGACAACATGAAGCAAACGGTTGTTCCAAATCGAAACGCGATCTTTGCCTCCATTGCTTATGGATATGCACTGTCAATTGCGAGTCGACTTCAAAAGAAGACGAAGTTGGCCCTGGGGGTGCACAGCGGGGATCACGCTATTTATCCAGATTGCCGACCGGCTTTCTATCACGCCATCATGCAGGCATTTTCAATCGGCAATTGGGACAGTGAAAATGTCGAACTGTCGCTACCTTACATTGACGGTGACAAAGTTTCGATTTTACGCGATGCCGAGCAAAGTTGTTTGAAACTGGGTTTGGACTTCGATACCGTTTTTCGAAATACTTGGACCAGCTATCAGCCCGATGAACTTGGCAGGGCCGATGGAAGAACGGGTTCCGACGTGGAACGTATCCTGGCTTTTGATGCGATCGGACGCATTGACCCTGTTGAATATCGCGACGCGTGGAAAGAGGTCTTGTCGTACGCCAAACTGGCAGAGTTGAAGTTTCATAGCAAGTTAGATTAGCCCACGTAAATTGGCGTGAACTTGATTCTGTGCACCCTTGCGCAATGTTGCCATTTCACTGCCGCAATCGCACTGCTATCTGGTTGCTTCGTAAATTGGAGAGAATGTTCATGCCTTTCAATTTTCAGCACGAATTGAGCAAAGCGATCGCCAGCAGACTGTGTGGTACCTTTTAGGTTCTTGTTGAAGTTCACTAGTTTTTTTTCGAATCTTACCCGCTCACGGGACCGTACTCACGGCCCGATACGTTCTGCCCACGAAAAGCAGGCAGGCGCACTTTTCCTTGCGGCAAGAAACAGCAACGGGAATCCTGTACAACGGCAGGATTCCCAGCAAGCTAAGAAGTTCATTGAAGCGTCAGGCTAACGACACGTTATGTTTGGCCAGTCTGCTCTACTTGGCTTTGTAAGTTTCGATGCAAGTCTTGATGGTTTCCGCCGTCAACGCATGGTCAGGCAAGCCAGGGAAACCTTGCCAGCAAACGGTACCTGATGGGTCGATTAACATCACATGAGGAATACCTTGGACGCCTATCTCCTTTTTCATACGGGCGAGTGGGTCCAACCCTGAGTAGTATTCAATGGCAGGTTCTGTCATTGCCAGCACTTTGTCTTTGGATTCATCCGAGATGCCGATTACGACCAAGTCGTCGCCAAATTCTTTTGCGTATTCGTTCAGTTCAGGAATTGCCTTGCGACAAGGCCCGCACCAAGTCGCCCAATAGTCGATCAAAACAAATTTTCCTTCGGTTGAAGGGGCGTCGCCTATCCAGGATTGAACCACCATCGTGGGCGCTTTCTTGCCAAGGAAGCTGTTGGACGCATACAGTTCTTTCACAGGGGCCTGGCCCCAATCGACGGACTTGCCTTCGAAGGCCGCAAAATTAACAGTAGTCGCCGGCGCAGCGTTTGGGTCTGTTGTGTCTTTGGCAGGCTGAACTGCGTTTTCAGATTCAGTTTCATTCGCTTGAACTGGTGGTTTCTCAGTAAAACCAGCGGTGTTGCTTTTGTCTTCCTGACACCCCAAATTCATCAGCAGCGCTAGGCACAAGCTGGCCCAAGTAATCGAATGTCCGCGTTTCATAGTCGACTTTCATTAAAAGAAAATGTAATTCGGCGTTGGGAAGGTTCTAAACTTTGATTAAACGCTATCCTGGGTCAGTAGTCAAGAAACAAAAAACGGAACCCGTAAGGTTCCGTTTTCGATTTCTGATATTTCGGCGATCCCATCGCGAACGCGCGATTAACGCTTCGAGAATTGAACACCCCGA
>JBDNHU010000206.1:0-11561 GCA_041688615.1 Mariniblastus sp.
CGGCCACGGTAAGTTGGGAAGCGGCCTGCCGCCTGAGTCGGTCAAGCCAAAGTTGAATTCGCTGGGTCTTGGACATTGGTAACATAAGATCTCCTGGAAACCAAAAGGAAATCCACCAACCTAAACCACCCGTCAATAACGGTACTCAGAAACGCTTACCCTGTAACTGGCAAGACGGAAGTCTTTGAAGACATCCAACCTAATCCATTCATTCAAATCGTCGAAGGCGAAAACAAAATCCGCTCGCTGGCGTTTTCTGACAAACAATGATAACGATAGTGCGATGAAACTGGCTCAGACCGCTGCCACCTCTTTGTTTACAGCACGACCTTCTAATGGGCGAACTGATTGTAAACGATAATCCTCAAGATGCACGATTCGCACCGTACCCAGGGTCGGCCGCTGGCAGACCCTGCAAGTCAACCGCGGCCGGATCTTCTTATCAAGCCATCAGTGCTTCGCGGACGTTTCCATGTACGTCGGTCAATCGATAATCTCGACCTTGAAAACGATAAGTCAATTGCTTGTGATCGAATCCCAGCAAGCGAAGAATCGTCGCGTGCAAATCATGAACATGAACCTCGTCTTGGGCGACATTAAACCCTAATTCGTCGGTGCTGCCATATGTAATGCCCGGTTTGATGCCGCCACCGGCCAACCACATCGTAAACGAATTTGGATGGTGGTCACGACCATCGCTTCCGCCCTGCACCATCGGCGTACGCCCAAATTCACCTCCCCAAATCACCAGAGTATCATCCAACATGCCCTGCTGTTTCAAATCTTGCACCAATGCGGCACACGCCTGATCCGTGTCCCCACAATTCTTCGTTAAACCGCCCTTCAAGCCACCGTGCTGATCCCAAGATTCGTGAAATAGCTGAACAAATCTGACGCCGCGTTGAACCAAACGTCGTGCCAACAGGCAATTGTTGGCGAACGAAGATTGGCCTGGCTTCGCCCCATAAAGATCCAACATATGCTCCGGCTCGTCTGCCAACGACATCGCTTCGGGAGCACTGGTTTGCATACCAAACGCCATCTCGTATGAATTGATCCGAGTGGCAATCTCAGGATCACCCACAACGTCCAATCGACTGCGGTTCAATTGATTGATGGCATCCAGGCTTTGACGCTGCATGGTCGCATCCACGCCGTTGGGATTGGACAAGTACAAGACCGGGTCTCCGCTGCTGCGAAATTCAACGCCACTATGCTCAGTTGGCAGGAACCCTGAATTCCAATTGGAACTGCCACCACTGGGCCCTTTTTGCCCGCTATTGAAAACGATATACGCCGGCAAGTTTTCTGATTCGCTCCCCAACCCGTAAGTCAACCAAGACCCCATGCTAGGTCGACCAAATTGTTGAGATCCCGTACTCATCATCAACTGGGCTGGCGCATGATTGAACGCATCCGTCTTCATCGAACGGATGATGCAAAGATCGTCGACGACCTTCGCGGTGTGTGGCAATAATTCCGACAACTGGGCGCCACACTGACCGTGCCTGGCAAACTTGAATCTTGGCCCGAGCAGTTTTGAATTTGGGTTGATGAACGCAGCACGGTAGCCTTTGAGAATCTCTGCGGGTGGCAAAGTTCCGTCCAGTTTCTCCAACATCGGCTTGTAGTCAAACATTTCGAACTGGCTTGGACCCCCACCCATAAAAAGCAAGATCACATTCTTGGCTTTGGCCGGCAATGGTGATGGCTTGGCCGCTAGAGGATTCAGATCATCCAATGCGTCCGTCGCGTTTGCCCCCGCTGCCCTAGTCGATTGCGATGAGACCGCACCAGCCATTAAACTTGCCAGTGCAACCCGTCCCAATCCAATGCCGCAATCTTTCATGAACCAACGGCGTGCAGTCAAGCTGGCAGCAGAGAAATTGTCCGGGCGGTTTGGCAAAGATTTAAACATCGTTTAAGAATCCCAATTTTCAATCTGACCACTTGGCAACATGACATCCAACTGCAAGTTGCATTTCCACTTCGTTTCACAACGTCCACATAGAATGTCATTCCAACATTTAGCCGCACACTACTGCAGTTGCGTTTGAAGTTCTGTTCGACCAGTATACAACAACCCGCGTGGCTTCGGCACTTTCGGGAACGAATGCCGCCAGAAAATGTGATGACCTGGAACCGCCTGGTATTTGCCTAGAGCAAGCGCATAAAAATTGCTGCTCAACCAAGTTGCAGCAGCAATCGTGACTCAAGTTTTCTGACCGGATGCCGGTCTAGAAGTTAGTCGCTCACCAGTTCGTCCGGGCGAGCCTGTCGTTTACCACGCTGATTCCGCTTGGACACCAGCTTTGTGATCGCAGTTTGCACGCTTTCAATCGCGCACAATGTCTCCGATACCGAGGCCCCCATCTTGGCCACAACCACCGCGGGCAATCCTCGTAAGCGAGCAACCATTTGACAACGCAAATCATTTCCCCCTTTGGGGCCGTTCACATCGTCAAAAGTAATGGTCACCGAATCAACGACGTCTTGGAACCTTTGCAATTTTCGGAATGCTCGTTCGACAATTACTCGCCGAGCTACCACAGAAAGTGATATATTTCCAGCCAATTCAATTTTCATTGATGCTTCTCCTAGACAGGTTATTCTTCAGGCGAGTACCTACCCTCCTGATTTTTCAAACTAGAAAACAATTTCAATCTCTTCACTTCTGATCCATACTTCGTCAGTGTTGGAATTTACTTGGTTTGCCTGCAACTTTAATCTGCCGCTGTTACAAACCGTTACATTTTAATCTAGACCCGTAACTTAATCAAAAAACTAATTTCTCATCAAAATGCCAACCCTCAAACAACATGCTTAGGCATCGCCCCAAGTTGTTTCCAAAAGATTGGTTAGTAGGCATTGGTTAGCAGGCATTGGTTAGCAGGCATTCCAAATGCCAGCATGATCCAATCGCCAGTACGACTCTTGGTCAATACACACCAATTGCACCCAGCCGCGGGTGGTCAAATTGTGCACGATTTCGTGCTTTTGGATCACCCAATCGATTGACCGCCGAGGCGCCTCGATAATCACCAACAATCTGAGTGGATCATGTTGAAAATTCTTACCATCGTGGACGGATTGCATTGCCAATCCGTTACGAAGGTCTCCCCCATTACCTTCGAAAATACCGATTGCACCGGCGATATCGTGTAAAACTTTATTTCCGCTGCCGAAGTTTAGATTGTCCACCACGGAAGCGAAATACTGCATATTTATCCAGTTCGCCACCACCATCGGTGCTGTCATGATCAATTCCAAAGTCGCCAATTCTGGGTCACGATCGTGAACGTAGCTATGTAGAAACGTACGCCCGTCCAACGGCAAGTCAATAGTGCGACTACGGGGCGCGACAATCAACGCCGCATTTCCTGACAAGCCCCATTCGGGACGGACTTCCGACCAATCGATGGCCCGACGATCAACATCCGTTGGCTGGACCGATGGTCCAAGCCGACGCGAGCGTTCTTTAACTGTAAGTCGCCTGGCCTTGTTTGCAATTTTCTTCAGTTCACTTAGATCTGTTTCATTACATCTAGTCACGCCATTTTCCGAACCTACCCAATCGTCCGCGTAAAAACGGATATGGTCCACCGTTGTATCATGAACGGCGGCTACGAAAGTCGTATCTTCAGGAATTTCAATTCCTTTCGATTTCAAACCCTGACGAACATGGACCGAATTCAGAATCATTGCAGCAACACGGGCGTTCACTTCACCTGAGTGACCTCCACACGCGCCGCAGTCCAAACCGGCTTTTTGTGGGTTGTTCTGAGTTTGACTTTCGTGTCCACAGAACACAACCAACTTCGCAAAATCTTTCACTAAACCAATGTTGCGCAGGATGCTTTCGCCTACCTGGACTTGTTGCTCAACGTCTAGCCCAGCCTCCTGTGATTTTGCTAATGAAGGTCGAATCGATTCGCCTTGCCCAAGACCGTCTCTGGCCCAACCTACCCGCGTCCCGAACCCAAGCAACCTTTTCCCCAAGTGGAAAACGTACGTCAGGCCAAACGATTCGATAAACGAAAAGCTTGACGAAGCCGAAACTTGAAAGCTCTTCCACAGTTTTCGAAAACTCCGAATCAAAACCCTTCGATCTACCACGCCATCCATATCATCGGTGGCTTCACGAATCGATACCGAAGGCTGCAGCAACGCGGGGCACTGCGCCAATCCTTGCTGATTGGCCAGCGAGATATATTCCAACGGAATTCCAAAAAATCCGGCGAACCCAAACGTTTCGATCTTCCGCGAAACTGCTTCCAGATGACGCCGCATGACTTCGGAACGCACATCGATACAAAACACCATTTGAGCCAAACGACGATCGGCGACAACACCAACCGACTCCTCTTGGGTTTCATGCCCGGCACCTTTGATGCCACCTTTGATGCCAACAGCCGTCTGGACTTGACTTGACGGATTTCCAGGCTGCACTCTCTTGCCGGAAATAAGCTTCAATAATTGACCCCGATATGCTATCTCCATCGCAACCTGGAAAACATAGCGAGAACTTGCGTCAGCTGATATTAAGGCTTGACCGTCAAGCACCTGGTCACATTGATCGCGATAGGAAACCAAACCCTCCTGGCTGACGACTTTACCGACAACCAATGATTTTTCGAACGTAATCAGAATTGCAAACAGGTCGATAAGATTTTGATTCTTTTGGTAAGTTGAACGATCCGTAGCCGCCGCTTGCTGTTGATCGATGTACTTCAGATAGCTGGCCCAGCCAGGAACAAGGTAGATCAAACTTCGTAAATAGTTCGCAGCCTGCGATGACGAAATCCCTAGATCTTTCAAAGCAACGTTGGTAGCATCGACCGCACTGTCTGGCAACGCGGCAACCTGTTTTCGAAATCCAGTCACCCCCTGAATTTCAAAACTAAGATTCCGTGCTGCGTATTGTTTCCAGCCAGAAAAAAGCAGCATATCACGCCAGGGATTCTTCCAACTGGCCTGCCCCTGGTCGAAATGAACCAAACAATACTTCGACACTTGGTCTACGATGCGTTGACGCCAATCACTTTCTGAATTCGCCGAAGCGACGTCTGCCAAATTGTAAATCGTGGTTGGAAGACTGCCCTTGGATTTTCCCGACAGCAGTTCTGCTTGTAGCGATTCCAAGTGCAATTCAGCCATTTCAATTCGCCGGTTTTCTGCACACTCGTTAATTGCAAGCGAAATATCTTCGGCGGTAAAATTCTTGTTTTGAAATGCGTCTTGATAGTAGCTAAGCGGCATCAACATTTCAATGTTTCGAAAATTGCGTTGCCAACTTCGAACCGTCAGAAAATCCTTGTCGACCATGCCATGAAATGGGTTGACTGCCACCATATCTTTTAGCGGCCACATGGGCGAAATTTCTGAAGAGATTTGCCTCAAAATTTCCTGTAGTGCCCCCGTCGGCATACAACCATTGGCCGCGTCACTACTTGGGTGCCCCGTTAAAATGCTTGACTTGACTGGAACTAACTTTGCTGAATCCAGCATGAATGATTCCCTTTTGTTTCGTTGTCTTCGTAATTGATTTCAAAGTGGGTTGCCCGTTGGACCCTGGTCCGGGGCGAACGACTGGCTGGCTACACTACACTCTTGGAGTCTGAGTTCTCCTCTTCACTTTGCCTGCAATAGTCCTCACTTTTTGGGCCACGATGTCATAGACGACGTCGATATAGAATCCATTGGCAGCATGGACATAAATCCCCTTCATCCACTGCGGTGCCGTACCTGCCAGCAGAAGATTGGAAACAACAAGCAGCACGCCGAACGCAACACTAAACAGTACCATTAACACATAAGAAAATTGCGAAATCGAACCAACCGTCCTGACATCCGTTGTCGACAGCAGAAGTTGGAAACACAAAAACGCTAAGCAATAAGCATTGGATACTAAAACGGCAGAAAGTAGCCCCCGAACAGCAATCTGAACCTTCCCATGGGCAAAAGCATTTACCAACAATTGCGACAGTGCCAGAACTAGTATCACGACCAACAGAAAACTGCCGCCAGTCACTTTCCCGAACAGGCCAAAAATCCACAAGCTACTTCCAACGATTCCAGTGGCAATCAACAGTCCGCTAACATACCAACCGATCGTGCGTGCGATCGAAAAAGGCATGGATTGGGTTGCTGGCGTCAACTGAAAGCCAGGGAGATTTTGCACCACACTGCCGGCATTCAAGAAGGCATAAGATTTGTAAAGTGAGTGAGCAACAATGTGTAGCAGCGCTGCAGAGAATGCTCCCAATCCGCACTGCAACATCATAAAACCCATTTGTGAAATCGTCGAATAGGCCAACGATCGCTTCACACTGCCTTGAGCCATTGCCACCACTGCTGCAAACACAGCGGTAAAGCCGCCCACCACCGCTAACAAGTGCATCGCCATGGGCGCCTGCACGATAAGTGGACTAAAACGTATCACTAAAAAGCCGCCTCCATTGATGATCCCTGCATGCATCAAAGCGGACACTGGTGTTGGCGATTCCATCGTTTCGGGCAACCAAGCGTGCAGTGGAAATTGTGCCGATTTGGAAATCGCCGCAATCACTAACAATACAGCGACGATACTTCCAATCACCGAACCGCCAGTCGAACTGTCCGGATCTGCGGTGGTCGCCAAAGCAAATATCGTCTGATAGTTCTCCGAACCAAGATCGACATAAACGATTGCAATGGCGATCAAGACCATCGCGTCGCCGAATCGACTAATCGCAAATTTCTTCCAAGCCGCATCAACCCCCTTTTTTCGGTCACCATAAAAAGTTAACAGCTGGTGCAAGCCAAGGCTGGTCAACATCCACATCAACCCGAAAACTAACAAGTTTCCTGTAAGTACCATTAACAGTACGGCACCAAGCGTAAAGCTGATCCACTTGAAAAACTTCCCCTGGTTCGCGTCGCCATCAAGGTAGCGATTCGAATACCTAACGATCACTAAGCCGACGAAACTGATCAACAGTGCAACAGTGGCTGAGAGGGCATCGAAATAGACCGACAAGAAATTCCCGCCGGCGACAAAGGACAACCAGGACAGTTGCAAGCCATTTTCGTTGGCCATCAAAAGCGCCGAATTTGCCAACACTGCTACACAGACAAACAGCAGCGTGAAAAATGTCAAAGTCGAAACAATTTGCACGTTACGATTGGCGATACGGTTTGGGATCGCAGCATACGCAATCATCAACAAGGGTCCGAAAGTCAGCATCTTTTATCCAATTATTCCCGTATTTTAAATACGACTAATTAACCGCGTTCACCGAAGGTCGTGGGCACTTTGGACCTGCAAAACCAAACGGCTTAGCTGGATCCTGTCCTGGTAGGCATCGATACACCGACATTCGCGTCTTGCCGATGCTCAGCCGCCAAGGCAGGAACTCGATCCTGTGCAAGCACAAAAAAAGGCCGAGCAAACGGAAAAATCCGTTAGCTCGGCCTTTAAAGCAAACTTAAACTTGTTCTCACCCCGGACATCTCTTGCAATAAAACGCGATTCCCGCGTAATAAAACGTGATTTCCACCGGCGAAAACAAGACTATTTGCTGAACTTACCTGCTATTTATCAAACGTTAGAAAATCAATTTCTTAACGCGATCGACCCAATCTAGACTGTGCTTGGTCCTCCAAACTCCAGCGAAAACCGCTAAAATCCGAACTACCCATCACCTTCTAAAACCAGCCAACGCCGCAACGGCACCCCTAAACTAGGGAAAGTGCTGTCGTAGCGGTGCTCATCCTATCGACCAGATAGGTTCCCGACAAGTACGATTCTTTGATCTCCAGCTAAAAAATCCGGTCCCTTAATCGGAAAAATCAAATTTCTGCCCGAATGTAAACACGATCACCCTCTCCCCTGTCTTGGTGCTAATATCCGTGTGCAAGCTGACCACATCTTTGTCAAAAATCTCCCTCATCGAGTTTTCCAACAGCGGGCGGCCACTCTCTATCAACTGCTGCCGCATCTCTTTAACAAGTCTTCTTCCCCGTCGACTTTCATTTGACTTGCCGATTTGATACTCCGCTGGGGTCAAAACGCCTTTTAGTCTCACCAAAACAATATCGTCTTGAATATAGGTCTTAACTTCCAATGGCCCCCTGCCCAAAAACTCTTTTTCAAACTGGACGATTGCGTGACTGACAGCCGTTTCCGCATCTTTGCGACTCATCTTCATTGCGAACCTCTGGTTTGGTTAATTCGATCCATCTGCCTTGGGCGATTTGAACAGCTTATACCAAAGCACGGTTCTTTGAACCCGGGAAAAACTGCGGTACAACCGCTGGAACGTCGACGGCTTGAGGGGCCGGCACCTTCGGCGATGACCAACGGCTGAACCATCAGCCGTGGCGAGACAAATTCTGCACGACTATTGCTTGGTGATCGTTTCATCCAAATTCAACAGCACTCGAGTAACAACCATCATCGCGGCCAACTGATTATTCGCGGTTCGGCCCCCCAACTGGCCCTGCCCTGTGTCCTGCCCTGTGTCCTCCTGCGATTGAATCGGCTGGGCTAATTGCCCCAAAATTTCGTCCGCGTGGACTTCACCATTTTCTAGACGCCGCTGTTGGGTATCCAACAATTCCATCAATATCTTCAACTCGTTGCCTAGCGGTTCACGTGAAACAGCCAGCCGATAAGCGTAACGCAAACGCTGCTCTTGAGAAGAACCACCCTCTTGCATCACTCGCTCAGCCATTGCCTTAGCACAAGCCAGGAACTGGGGTTCGTTGAGCATCACCAGTGCTTGCAACGGAGTGTTACTTCTCTCTCGACGAACACAAGCCGCATCGCCCTTAGGCGCATCAAAGACTTGCAATGCGGGATAGGGAACACTGCGATAAGAATGAACATAAATGCTGCGCCGGAACTGTTGACCGTCGTTCGAAGTATTCCAAATCTTTGGGCCATAACTGGCTGGCGGGGCGAACAGAAAATCCGGGGCTGGTGGATACACACTGGGGCCGCCTAATGCTGGATTCAACAGCCCGCTGGACGTCAATGCGATGTCTCGAACCGCCTCGGCATTCGCCCGAAAACGTGGACCACGACCTAACCAAATATTCTGAGGATCGTGTTCCTGCAAACTTGGAGGCACCACCGAGGCCTGACGGTACGTGGCCGAACTGACAATCAACCGGTGAATATGCTTCAAGCTCCAATCCTTCTCAATCAATTCAACGGCCAGCCAATCTAGAAGTTCAGGATGCGACGGCTGCTGCGACTGCAATCCAAAATCTTCAGGCGAAATCATTAGCCCTTGCCCAAAGTAGCTTTGCCAAACTCTGTTCACGATCACTCGTGCGGTTGTGGGCGCGTCCTTCCGCACCAACCACTTGGCAAACTTTAACCGGGCAGGCGCTGACGAGTCCTCCCACTCACCAAGAAAGGCGGGAACGTTGGGCTGCACCTGTCTTCCGGGACTTAGAAAATCGCCGCGTGTCATCAAGAACGTCTGCCGGGTGTGGGGTCTTGCTTTGACGACCAGTTGACTATCCGTCTCAGGATACTCGGCCCACGCCTGATCAAGTTGCTCTTTGTAAGTCACAAATGCCGGCTCAAACTGCAAACGATCCATCAGCAAAGATCGCTGCTGCGGCGGGGTCAAAACATTCTCAGCCGATTTAACAAGGTTCCGAATATGCAGCGGCAGAAAAGAAAAAGTGAATTCACTATCGCTCGATGAAACCATTTGGTTGACATCACAATCAGTCGTCGAAAAGCGATATCGACCCAGCAAGTAATTCTGATTGTCGTCCGAATTCCAACCACCGTGAGCCTGGTTCAATGCGAATTCAATTCTAGCATCGCCGTCAACTTGAACCGGTTGTTCAGGAATAAAGACCGCGAAATGATCTTGGTTACGTCGCCCTGGCCCAATGTCCGTCGACCAAGCCGTCTGGCCATCGCCGTCGAACGCGTATTCAATCGGCCCTGTCACGCGTTGATCTTTTTCAGGATCACGATCACGGAACGCTGCCGGCAGCCGAACCGATGTCGGATTGGCACTCGAATACGCCCTCACAAATTTGATCGTCTGCACCTTGGACGGATCACTTTCTGGAATCACCTTGACGCTAAATTCGGTCAATGCGGCCGTTCCATAAATGGACCTGCCCGGACCGCCCAAGGGCAACTGAGGGTGTTGCAATGCATCTAAACGTACGGCCGTTATCGTACCAACGTAAGTATTAAGGGAAAACGTATTGGTTGTACGTGTCGGCGCATAACTTTCACTGATAATCGATCCATCATCCAGGACTCGGAATTTTTCACCCTCGAATGGTAAGACCGTGGGGACCCTCACCTGCCAATCAATCCAGCGTCGGGCAGTAGCGGTTTGCCATTGAGTCAATGCTTCGGCCCACTGGGGGTTCTCTGTTTGAAAGCCCTCAATCACTTGCTGCACGTTGGCCAACGCGCGATCACGCTGCTGGGCCTGTTGCGGAGTAAACACCGGAATAGAAGCCTCTTCAATGTCGCTTAACGCTGCGAACATCGAATAATATTCGTCGTGTGAAATCGGGTCGTACTTGTGCGTGTGACACTGAGCGCACTGAGTTGTAATGCCCAAAATCGCCTTCCCAATCGCGTCGACCCGGTCGAACATTCCTTCCACGCGGAACTGCTCGGGGTCCGCCCCGCCCTCTTCATTGACCATAGAATTGCGCAAAAATCCGGTCGCAACTCTTTCCGCTTGACCCGCACTGGGCAGCAGGTCACCAGCAACCTGTTGGATAACAAACTGATCGTAAGGAAGATCGCGATTGATCGCATTGATGACCCAATCACGATAAAACCATACACTTCGCTGCTTATCTTTTTCATAGCCGTCTGAATCCGAATAGCGAGCCGCATCGAGCCAATCTTTCGCCCACTTTTCACCGAAATGAGGCGAAGCCAACAAAGTCTGAGCCAATGCATCAAGCGCCTGGGCGTTCGATTTCGAATCGGTCGCGAAACTGTTTTTTCTTAATGCCGAATCGATTTGTTGCGGACTCGGCGGTAAACCCAACAGGTCTAAATACAATCGCCGTACAAGGGTAACGGGATCGGCAACCGGCGATGGCGTCCATCGTTTTTGCTGCAGCTTTTGTAGGATAAAATGATCAATCGGATTTCGAGCCCAGCTTTTTGATTCGGCACTTGTCAATGACGGAACCTCTGGACGGACCGGCGGTACAAAGGCCCAATGTTTCGAATATTTTGCACCTTGATCAATCCAACGTTGCAAGATACCAATTTCGTCTTCGGAAAGAGATTTACCTGTCGCTGGTGGCGGCATTTTCAACTCGGGGTCATCGGACAATATCCGAGCAATCATTTCACTAGTATTGGCTTCGCCTGGGTTGAACGCCTGGGATTGAATCGCTGAATCTCGAAGATCCAAACGCATATCGGCCTTGCGATTATCCTGGTCCGGTCCGTGGCACAGAAAGCACTTGTCCGAAAGAATCACGCGAACTTCTCGCCCAAAATCGACCTCTTCATCTGACGCGGAGACAACCGCCGGTGCCGAATTGGATTCCACCTGCAAACAAAGGCA
>JBDNHU010000207.1:0-5215 GCA_041688615.1 Mariniblastus sp.
GGGCCATCGTTTATGTGAATCCGTGAACCGATGATCAAAGGAATACCCACCGCCTTGGCGACGATATGCGCTTTGGCAACGCCCGCCAACGAATTATCATCCGTTACCGCAATGGCAGAGTAACCTAATTCATAGGCTTGGCTGACCAGTTCTTTAGGATGCGAACTACCACACAAATACGAATAGTTCGTAGTGGTTTGTAACTGAACAAAGCGTTTAGGTTTGCCTGAATCCATCGTGCGAAGATAATTTCCCGATTCAATCGTTGTTAACCAGCCAACCCACCAGGCAAAGCATTCCCAAGGCGTCGGAGTGACGTTTGGTAAAATTGCAGTCGCCAAAAATCCCGTCGCCAATATCAAGCATCCGGTCTCAAGCATCCGGTCTCTAATAATGGATGTCTTCTCAAGTTGGGCACACCCGTACGGCGAAACCCGGGTCTGCGGACGTCGGTGTTTTTCGAGTCTATCGTTGTTCAAGTCGGATGCAAGGCACGCGGACCTGTCGTGTCTGGTTAAAGGCAAGAAAAGAAAAAATCCTTGCCAAAGTTTGGGAGCAACTTTGGCAAGGATAACAATTTCAGTGATTCTAGGCGAAAATTAACGACTATCGAGAAGAGGTCGCGGCGCCAGCCTTGGCCTTTTGACTCTGTCGAAAGGCTTCCATTTCGCTTCGGCTAAACTGACTGGTCTCGGCCAAGAAATTATCAATCTTGGAATCCAGAATCATCTGCTGCAATCGCCGAGTCATCATGGCAAAGGTTTTCCGCTCAATCAATTCTTTATACAATTCTTCTTTGACAACGTCGATGTCTTTTACCACGGGATTGGTCATACCCAAACAGTACAAGATTGTCCATTGGTTGCCATCGTTGACGATCCCGGAAATTTCATTGGGGCGCAATGCAAATGCTGCCGCCTCCAAGTTGGGACGTCCCGAGTACCGAGCAATTGGGGGGACCTCGCCGCGATTGAATCGTGAAGAGTTTTCCATCGAATAGGTTTCTGCCAACCGTTGGAAGTTCTCTAGCGTGGGATTGTCCCGAGCCATTGTCCAGACCTTTTCACAGCTACGCTGATCTTTGGTCACGATCTGTAGGACTCGGACTCGACGACCGTAGTTGGCTTCGAAGCCCTTGGTCATATCTTCTTCAGTGACTTGCACTTCGGTTTCGACTAACTTTCGCAGAGCAGAAGACGGCCAAACGGCGTCTTGTACGTAGTAGTCGATCTTGCTTTCATCGTTTTCAGTAACTCGGTTAAGCCACTTATTGAGATCCACTTTTCCGTTGGCATCGACTTGCCCCGCTTTCGCAGCGGTACGAGTGATTTCCAGGCGAAGATCATCTTCGGTCACGGTCAAGTTGCTTTTTTCTAGTTCTTGCTTCAGCATTGCGCGGTGGATTTCAACTTCCAAGACTTCCACTCCAAATCTTGCGATACATTCTTCGGCTAATGTTTGAATTGCAATGGGTTGATTGTTGACCATTGCAGCAATTCCAGGATTTTGCTTGGACAATTCAGGGTCGTTAAGTACGTTGATAATGGTCGCTTCACTTTGCAAAGCTTGCGCAATTGCAGGTGCTTTTTCGTCAAGTTTTTGCTTGATCAAAGCGCCATGGATTCGTTCCTTTACCAATTTCAATTGTTCAGGATTTAATTCAGTAGCAGGGAACTGGCGTTGGCACTGGAAGATGTAGTAGCGATCGAAAACCTTAATAACTTCGGAAATTTGCCCTTCTTTCAACGCGAAAATCGTGGTTTCCATGTTCTCATCAACCGAACCTCGGCTAAACGGCACTGCTGCTAATCCCATGTAGGGTGCCGTTGATTGATCGATCGAATAATCTTTGGCCAAGTTGCCAAATTGAGCAGGATCTTTTCTGGCAGCTTGAAGCAAAACGTTCGCCTGCTGTTCAGATTTTTCAACGATCATGCGAACTTGAACTTTCGGTCCATATTCACGGTCAATGACGGTTTGGATTTCTTCATCGGTGACGTTCAAATTTCCAGATGCCAAACGACGAAGCGCAAGGTCTGTCCAAATGATTTCGTCTTTGATTTGCTGTGGAGAAATATTCTTGCGCTCGGCTACCAAATTCAAATATTGTTGAACTGACAAGCCTTCCACACCCACGCTCTTGGCAACTCTTTGCAGCTGTTCCATGATCTCCTGGTCAGTGATCACGATGTTTTGTCGCGTGCATTCGTTTTCAATCAATGTCTTGTTAACCATCGATTCCAGAACTTCTTTTCCAAACCGTGTCAGGCACGCACTAGCCAATTCTTGCCGAGAGATGGGTTTCCCATTGACCACGGCAACGGTCTGAACCTTGTTACTTGCGCCCTGCGGTGATTGGATTTGTCCTGGGGTGGCCCGAGTTACATTGTCTTGCTTTTGGACAAGGGTTCGGGCCTGTATTGCGGGTACAAGGAACAACACAACCGCTAAGATGCTTGCCGATTTGGCAAGAGATTTCATGAGATTTAAGTGAAGCGAATCACTTTGATTTAGTGACATTCGAACGACTCCCTTCGTTCCAGTGATGTTTGAATCGACTAACTTCATGCAATCGACGGGTCTTTCCAGTTACGAACAAACAACCCTTGCAAGCAACTTCAAAATTGCTGGCTGGCTGTTGTCGATCTGTAGACTTGAGCTAAACATAGATAAAAAGAAGGAAAATCGTCAAGGTTGATCGTCTGTTTGACAGCAGATTATCCAGGCAGAGCCCGCAAAGCTCGATACCTGGCCGATTCTTGATCAGTGGCCTGCTAGCACAGCGGTTGCTTTACGCTTAATTGGATTGATGAGTTACGCCAAAAACGGCGATCTGATGATCATCGTTCGATTGCTTGGACCGAGGACTGCATTTGGCAAATACAACGTTCACAACGCATATTCAACTTTTGCAACGTTGGCATCAGGCTGCTTTGTTCGGTTGAAACCAAACCAACAACGCAGCGAACAAAGTGATTTGCGGAATCCAGCAAACGAAGATTCCCATTAGCCCTCGAGTGAAATCTCTGATCTCTAGAATCTGTTCCGCTAAAATTCCAGCGGCAATCATGAAGATTCCAGTCAGTACAAGGGTGCACACACTTTGCCCCCCTGGCCCAAGTCGTTGGGACATATAGGCAGTCCAAGCCAGAAGAATCGGGCCCGCCAAATAGATTACCTTCAAGGCAGAAACCCAAGGTTGGTCCAGCGAACCGGCCAAGAACATCACGATTGAAATAATCGCTGAACTGATCAATAGTTCGCGAATAGAAAAGTTGATTGAACGACCTTGCCCGCCAGAGACTGCCGGGACTTGCGAAGCGGTTGAAGCGGGCTGCGATTGGTTTAGTGACCCGCTGGAAGAGTTGCCAGCGAAGGTCAAGCCGACAGCAAACGAGACCGCGACCCCAATCGCAAGGTCTGCCAGCAGCAGTGGAGCATCAAAGACCGATTGGACTGCAGGTGCTGCCTGTACAAAGAAGCGTATGGGAAATCCGATTCCGACCGCGGCACCCTCGGGGTTGCCAAATAAATTACCCCATCCCCCAGACCAGTAGAAATACGACAAGGCATTCATGGCGGCAAACAGCAACACAACCGCAATAAAACGTTGCCCCAGCACTCGACCAGAAACCTGACCCACATGGCCATCGTCGTCCCAGGTGGTAGGGTTGCCAATGGGATTTTCGCCTTTAGCCATCGTTCGCTCCCGGTCTCTGGTGACGTTGCTTTGGTGACGCTAACTTCTGAAACTCAAACGCGATGGACTCGATTCTCAATTCTGTTCAAGGTTGAACTCTTTGGCTTGATTTCGTTCTACCGGCACCGGTTGATCGACCACGGGTTGCCATCGTCACCATCAATCGAATCCCAAGCAAAAAAGTTTTCTTCGTTTGGGATGCAGTGGGCACCGAAGTTCCTGAAAACCGCTACGGGAAAATACTGCCCAGCGACTTGAAACTAGTAGAATAACGGTTGCAATTCGCAACGTACTAAGATGACAAATTAGAGAAGGTGATAATTCGAACCATGGGCAGCGGTATGTAATGTTTAAAATAGCGAAATAGCGGTCACCACGGTAACCGCTATTTCGCATTTGCAAAAGTTGCTTGCCTTTGATGATACAATAAACTAGTGGGCAATGGCGACTAGTTGGGCCCTACCAATTCGATCAAGTTCCCATCAGGGTCCCGCACGATTGTCAAATACAATTCGGTACCTTCAATTTGGACTGGGCAATTTGCGATCGGTTCGACATTCGACTTCTTCAACCGAGCCAGCGCAGTTTCTGTGCTGTTGACGTGAACGGTCAAGTAGCTGAAACCCAAGCTACTGTGAATGAAATCATGATCGACTTTAGCACTGGTCGCTCCATCGATCTGCATCAGTTTGATTTCGGTGGCTGCCGGACCGTCGCCCAAGGTGAAAACTTGGATCTCCAAGTCTAGGGTGTCAGTTAGGCCAGCTTCTTTGGCAAATTCGCCGGGGACACTAAAAGTTCGACTGTTCTTGAATCCGATCGCATCCTTATAAAACGCCATGGATTTTTCTAGATCGCTGACCACAATGCCAACATCGATGGTTGGCTTTGAAAAACCGTCTTCGGTTGTGGTGGTTAAATAGCTTGCTGCCATGGTGGCAAAACATGTTAGGGCTACGACGCCGGCACTAAGCAGAGTTAGACGCGAGGTTTTCATGTAACGTTTCAGCCTTATTCAAGAATTGATTCGGTTCGGACCCATAGTTTAAGGTTTCATTGGGAAACCTGTTCACTTCCTACAATTATAGACCGACCGTCGGCGACTGAACATTTAGGGTGTCATCTTTTTGCTCAGCTGGATGGATAGGCAATTGCACAATATGCGCCGCGTTGGTAATCAGATTTGCCGTCGCGGTTGCAGATGGAGGGCAGTAAGTTGGTCTAAATGCAAGATGCATCCAATACACACGCATTCAAAGGAAGCGTCCAGAAAATTGTTAAAACTTGAAAAGTGGTCTCCGACTGAGCAAACTTGCTCAGTCGGAAAGTATCAAGTTTTAGACAACGGTAAGCAGCCGTTGGGGAGACCACCATGAGTGATTTTATTTGCTTGGCCAATTGGATCAAGCTTCCGGTAGCGAAGCTGGTCAAGTATTTCGAAGCTTTATTCGCGAACATGTTCGCGACTTGATTTGCCAAGTGATGGCCCAAGAGGTTAGCCTTCTTTGCGGCCCA
>JBDNHU010000208.1:0-16604 GCA_041688615.1 Mariniblastus sp.
GACTCCTGCAAGTTCGGAGGGCTATCCAAACTCACCTTACTCGTCTTCTAACTCGCCCTACTCTTCGAGTGAACCTTACACGCCCAGTGGTCCCAATACTTCGGTATCTGCACCGTACCCGTCAGGAACGGGAACGCCAAGTAATGCACCGTACCCGTCAGGAACGGGAACGCCAAGCAATGCACCGTACCCGTCAGGAACGGGAACGCCAAGCAATGCACCGTCGTTTCAGCCCTATCCGAACGCCACTTACAATCCCCCTCAAAACACCGCCGTGCCCTTGGCCAATACGGTTGCCCAGGCCAGTAGCGGTCCAAATTGGGGCAAATTTGGCATGGGAGTGTTAATGATGGTCGGCTCGAGTACTTGGTTTGTGGGCGTCTTGGTCTTCGGGGGTCGATTCCCTGTTTACTCAGTCGTTCTATTCTTTGTGGGGGTTGGGTCGGCGATTAAGGGCTTGTCAGGTTCCACGGACTGATCAGCCGGCCTAAGGGGATTTTGCTTTCTAGATTGGCATGGGAAAAGGCAGCCCGATGGAATCGGTTTCAACTTGCCTTCTGCTTCGCAAGTTGCTTGGGATTCCCCAGGATTTAAGCGTCCTGCGGCGCCTAGTACCTGGCCATTATCTTGCAGGAAAATTGTAGTCTTTGTTTGCGGGGTCGAATGCTGAATCAGGCAGGCCGGGATTGATTACGATATCTGTGTAGGTGTAGCGTTCTAGCAATTCGGGCTCGCCACCTTCTTGGGTGGGCCACTGGTGAGCCTCATAGTGAATTGGCAAGTTCAGTTGGTCATCAATTGCGATTCGTGCAATATGGAAATCATAAGGCCCTTCTTTCATGGGATGAATCAATTCAAACATCGTGCAAGATCGGCCATTGATTGTTGCTTCACGATCGACTTTTACCTCACAGGAGCCGTAATCGCGATCACGTTTGCCCCTTTCTAACATTCGAGTGATCAAGACTTCAAATCCCGCTTCGGTCATTGGGTACCGACTTCCTCGCATCGCAATGAAGCCCGTGGGTGGGAGATAAAATCGTTTTAGATTCAGCATCCCGGTCGTGTGCGCAATCAGGTTGCCATCGTTTTTGCCTTCGACGTAGATGGCCTCTTGGCCTTTGACCGCCGGAGGGGCTTGGTGCCGCGTGTAAATCCCTCGAGCCACAGGGGTACCATCGTTTTGCTGAGCTGAAACGCCTTGTCGAATCTTCAGCGAGATCGTCTCAGTTGGCATCAATGTTCATTGGACTCGCTCTTGTCTTTCGATCGTTGCGGTGTAATCACGAAGCGTCAGCCTAAGGTTCTCCAAGCCTTTTTCCGCCACCAACAGCAGCGGGTCCATCGGATGCTCGGCTGTTTCTAAAGGGTGATCGTTCAGTAAATCCGTGATGCCGCCTTTGATAATTGCTTTAGCTTGGATCGAATCTGGCCCACCAGCGGGATCTACGTCGGAAGAAGTCGACTCCGGGGGCGTCGTTTTTTCATTTTGCCCAAAGTTGAAGTTCACATCGCTGTTGGTCTGCACATTGGCCGGCTGCCCCGATTCGCGTTGGGACCATAGGATCATCCCTCCGCCGCAAAGCAGAACGACCGCCGGCCACAACCACCGGCGGTTGCTGGGGCTGGTTGGCTTGGGGTGAGCGGAGAATTGAGCAATTTCGGCAGGCGGATTTTGTTCAGTCATTAATGGTAACGCTCGAATTATGGCGGAAATTTACAAACGGCAGTCAGTGGCAACGTGAACTGGTCGAGAAGATGTAACAGGACTCGGTTGCCATGGTTCGGTGGGCTGAAAGTGGTCGCTAACTACTTCTATCGAACTAGCGCCCACTAAGACTTCCCCCAAAAAAAGACTGATTCTATTTGAGGGGATTTGCGGCGTTCAGGTAAAGTGCCCCAGTGAGTTCTCCGTCAAGCGTTTGCCGGTTGCCTTTTTCTTGGTTGCCACCCATGAGAACGTCTTACGTGTGCGTCCTTGAAGCGGCAACCGTATCCTGTGGGTGCTGGCAAAGTTACGGTCCAACAGTCCAAAAAAGGCTGATTAAGTTAGCGAGTGAAATATCCAATGAGAAATCGTTCCTGAAACAGAAAGGGGTGTCTTTTGCCTTATCTATCACGCGACTCCTTCATAGAACGATACTGGGTGTCTATTCTAGGGGTGTTGAGAATACTTCGCAAGTTTTAGCGGTAAAGCCGGGGCAATGTTCTTGGCTTGTCCTTCGACTTCAATTCCGTGTCTCTGAATTGATTACGTATCAAATAATCGTGGGTTAGTACCATGCATCGAAGAAACAAAGAATTATTGAACGTTTCCCAACACGAGCAAGGGTTCGGGCTGGCGACCGTTAGCAGACGCAGTGGTTTGGTCAATGGCCAAGCGATAAGGCGAGCGGCAGCGATAGAAATACCAGCACGCAGCGTAAGCAAGTGGATATCCCCTTCCTTCGCTTGCGCTGCGTGCTGGTATTGCGGAAAGTTTTCTTCTGTCACTCGTCTAAGCGATCCAATAGGTCCAAACGGTACCCGTGGTAGTGTCTGCATGATTATCAGGCGGAAGTTGACCGTTTGTGGGTGGGTCTTGATTTGCTTGGTTTTTGCCGCGCAACTTCAAGCACAGGGCATTGGCGATAAAGTGGTCGTCACCGCCGAGACAACCTTAAAGATTCGAGCCCAGGAAGTCGGAAAAGTTTATCCGGGCACGATTTTCAAAATCACGCATGAACAAGGAAAGTGGTTTGCTTTAGAAGGGCGAAAGGGCTGGATTAACGCAACATTTGTAATGAATTTAGAAGCGGCGTTGCAGCAATATGGCAAACGGATCACTTTGAGTCCCAGAGATTTAGAAGCGGTCGCGATTAGTGGTTTGATCTACTATCATAAGGGTGACTACGAAAAAGCCATCGATATGTACAACAAGGCGTTGGGTTTGGATCAAAAACGCCCACAGTTGTGGAACAATCGAAGCCTAGCGTTGATTGCTCAAGGCCGTTTCGAACTTGCCGAAAAAGATCTGCAACAAGCTTTGACGCTGCAACCAAAATATGGAGAGGCGTATGCGAATTTGGGCTGGGTCAATTACAGTTTGAACAATCTGGAAGTTGCGATCGATCAGTACAACAAGGCAATTGAGTTAGAACCTGAAAATTCAAACTATTTTGTGAATCGCGGTAGTTGTCATCGGGATCGGGGCGAGCCAGAAAAAGCCTTGGCGGACTTTGCCACAGCGATTGAAATGACGGTAAATCTGCCATCCGCATTCGTGGGGCAAAGCAGTGTCTATCTGGATCAAATGAAATTAGATGAGGCAATTTTAAGTGCGAATCGTGCACTAGAATTGGATCGCTATCATGTGCAAGCGTTGATCAATCGCGGGTGGGCCCACTACCTAAATGAAGATAATGAAGCGGCGATTAATGATCTTAGCCGCGCGATTGCGTTGGACGATCAGTTGTCCGTTGCGTTTATCAACCGCGCGGCTGTCTACTTGCAAACAAAAGACGTCAAAAATGCCGAAGCAGATTTGAAGCAGGCAATGCAGTTAGATCCTCAAAGCCCCGCGCTCTGGCTAAATCAGGGCGAACTGTTGATGCAGAAAAAAGATCATTCCAATGCATTGGTAGCATTTGAGAAATGCGTTGAATTCGGCTCCGACTTGGCGGAATGCCAAAACGGTTTGGCTTGGATTTTAGCGACTTGCCCAAACGGCAAAGTCAGAGATCCGAAATTAGCCGTCAAACATGCGCAGATCGCGTGCAAGTTGTCCCAGAATGAAGACTGGAGTCATCTAGACACCTTGGCTGCCGCATTCGCCAGTGATGGAAAATTTGACGACGCAATCAAGGTAGCTCAAGCCGCACTGAAGATTGCGATTGACGGCAAAAAGGGCGAGATTGAGGATCGTCTGGCACTTTATCGCAAGAAGCAGCCCTATTTGGATTAACATGATTAGACGTTGAAGGGCGAGCCAGGATTTGTGGGCGATGGTTCAACCAGGGTGTTGTTTCAAGCCAGTCGAATACATGCTAGTTTTGGGCCGAGAGATGTTTCGAATTTCTTTGGAATCGATCGACATTAAAGGAACGTTTTTTGGCTATCAGTATCTTTGATCTGTATACGATTGGGATTGGTCCCTCGAGTTCACACAGTGTTGGGCCTATGCGCGCGGCTTATCGATTTGTAAGCAGTTTGGCGGAAAGCGGTCTTTTGCCCGATGTCGCCAAGGTGAATGTGGCGTTGTACGGTTCGTTGGCGCTGACTGGCATCGGGCATGGAACGGACAAAGCGGTCTTGATGGGCTTGAAAGGTGAGCAGCCCGAGACGGTCGATCCTGAACAGATCGATGCCCAGGTCGATGCGATCAAAGAATCGGGTCAGATCGAGTTGTTAAAACAGAAGACCATTGCGTTTTCGTACTCGAGTGATTTGAAACTGTTAAGAAAAGAAAAGCTGCCCGAACACCCCAATGGAATGCAAATTTCCGCATTTTCGACTTCGGGGGACTTGTTGTTTTGCGAGCACTACTTCTCGATTGGTGGCGGTTTTGTGCTGACAAGATCGGAAGCGGCCGCCGGCGGGGTCAGCCGTAATGATTCGGAGATTCCATTTCCTTTTTCGACTAGCCTGCAACTGATTTCGCTTTGTCATGAACATAAGTTGCCGATCAGCCAAATCGTGATGGAAAACGAAAAGGCTTGGTTGCCTGAAGCCGAGGTTCGCGAGCGGTTGTTGCACATTTGGCAAGTGATGCAGGAATGTGTGCAGGCGGGCTATTTAAAAGAAGGTGTATTGCCTGGAGGATTAAAGGTTCGCCGCCGAGCAGCATCGCTTTATCGTTCACTCTCAAGTAAGCCAGAACATGCGCTGCGTGACCCCTTAAATGTTTTGGACTGGGTTGATCTTTATGCGTTATCAGTGAACGAAGAAAATGCGGCAGGTGGCCGGGTGGTGACTGCTCCGACCAACGGTGCAGCCGGAATTATTCCAGCGGTCCTACATTACTACGATCGCTTCGTTGCATCGAGCAATACTGATGGTGTTATTCGGTTTCTGCTGACTGCCGGCGCGATTGCGATGCTTTACAAGAAGAATGCTTCGATTTCCGGAGCCGAAGTTGGATGCCAGGGTGAAGTGGGAGTGGCGTGTTCAATGGCGGCTGGTGCGCTGACCGAGGTCATGGGCGGCACGGTGGATCAAGTGGAGCAGGCGGCTGAAATCGGTATGGAGCACAACTTGGGATTAACTTGCGATCCGATTGGTGGATTGGTCCAGGTTCCATGTATCGAACGAAATGCGATGGGTTCAGTTAAAGCGATCAACGCTTCAAGGTTGGCTTTGCGGGGCGATGGTTCCCATCATGTATCGCTGGACAAAGTAATCGCGACCATGCGGCGAACTGGAAAAGACATGAGTTCCAAGTACAAAGAAACGTCGCGAGGCGGACTGGCCGTGAATTTGCCCGAATGTTGACAACTTGTGTCACAGTTTGACCGTAGGCTGCGTTTAGCAACTTTGCTGTGTCGGTATCGGAACCAAATGGGAAGTTCAAAACGACCGCCAGAATTTTTTGATCGGTCAATTGCTAATTGTGATCATACCAATCGTTGGATCACGGTTGCAGTTTTGTTATGCTAGTGCGAATGAACAAACGCAGACCTTCTACTGATTTGGCACTTGCGCAATTAGCACTTGCCCAATGTGCCCCGGCGTGGCTGGCGGATGTGTCTTTGTGCTTCGTGGGCAAGCTTGGTGGTCTGGCAAAACGGGCCGCCAATCAATGGGTGCTTGATAATGGCGGTCGGATTGTTTCGCTGAATGATCAACGGTTGGAGATGATTGTCTTAGGTGCAGAATCGTTTCCATTTAGCCTGCAGTCGCTGGATGATGATGTCCTAGAGCGGATCGAGAATCGACAGGTAAAGTTGATTGAAGAGACCGAATTTTGGCAGCGATGTGAGTTGCTCGATCGCGCAGAATCATTGTCTCAACTGTACACGCCGGCCATGTTGGCGGACCTGCTGGAAGTTCCTGTTCGGCAAATTCGACGTTGGCATCGGTTAGGACTGATCCAACCGATAAAGGAAGTTCATCGCTTACCTTATTTTGATTTTCAAGAGGTGGCATCGGCTAGGCGATTGGTGCGTTGGCTGGGAAGTGCTAGTGCCGAGCAGATCGAAAATAAGCTAGTCAAGTTGGTTGGCCACTTGCCAGGTGTCCAGCGTCCATTATCGCAATTGCCAATCATCGTCGAAGGCAATCTTGTGTTGTTGCGTCAGATGACCGGGCTGATGGAACCTGGCGGGCAAACTCGTTTTGACTTTGTCCATTTGGATGATGAATTCGAAGAAGACTTGGTTGTGCCCGTGTATGCATTCAACCCACGTTTAACATCGCCGGAATTGAATGTGCGTCTGGCGGATTCAGAATTGCAACTTGCTGCAACTCCCGAACAGTGCTTGCAAGAGGCGATTGCGTGTGAGGACGCACAAGACTGGCAACAGGCGATCGAAGTGTACCGATCGATGATGTTCGCATTTGGACCGACGGCTGATGTTTGTTTTCAGATTGCCGAATTGTTGTATCGTCAGGGTGATCTGACTGCCGCTCGTGAGCGATATTACATGGCAGTAGAATTGGACGAGGATTTCGTTGAGGCACTCGCGAATCTTGGATGCGTACTTTCGGAATTGGAGCAATGGGAATTGGCGGTGGCTGCATTTGAAGGTGCATTAGCGTTGCATCCCGACTACGCCGATGTCTTGTTTCATTTGGCGAGCGCGTTGGACAAGCTGGATCGAGCTTCCGAGGCGGATGGCTACTGGAATCAATTTCTTAGCCTAGCGCCCAATAGCCCCTGGGCCCAATTCGCTCGGTTTCGCTTGGAAGACCTAGCAGAGAATAGCAGTCAATCTAGCGAATCTTAAAGGGTCAAATGACCGCCTGCAACGGCAAGTCTTTGTCGCTAAGTGGCGCTTAGCTTGTGATCTTCGCGATGCCAAATTTTTGACCAGATTGAAGGTCGCTGGAACGTCCGTTCTTGGATCAGCCAGCGACTGACTGAATAGCTATGATCGCCTGCGTCTATTCCCAGTGGCGATTGTTGCAATGGCAGCGGCGAACACGAGGACGTCATTGGGTTTCTGCAGGATGGATGCGAGGCAGAAGTTGAGCTTGTTCGCACGAATTCATTTGGGACCACCATGTGCGACAGTCCCGCAGGTAACGTGTTGTCGAAAACATTCGGCCAGAAGCGCGGGTCGGCTAAAGGGTCTGCCACTTGGCTGATAACGCACCATGGCATCCATGATCCCGTGTTGAAGTTGATCTGTTGTCCGCTCAAATTTCGACTGGTTTCCAAGTCCCAGAAACCGACCCAAGTTTTTTGCGATTCATCGCCGACGCAAGCCCAGTGGAATCCATCGCGTTGTAATGAATAAGACACCAATGGGCGAATGTCAGATAGTTGCCATTGCGGGTTGTAATTCCCAAGACCCGTTGCTATCGCGTGTAATTTCCATGTCGCATCGAAGGTTGTCTCAAGGTCAAGTTGTACGGTGGTGCCAGGTTTGCCAACGTCCGCGTTTTTCCTCTTGATATCCCACCCTGCGGGAACTGGCCTGCCTTTGCTGGGACTTAGGCTTGCCAGAGAAAATGCCGTTTGCAGGCGATTGTTTAAGTAGGAATCCGAGGCATCAATGTGTAATTGCCAGCCGTGACTTTGCTGGGATTGACTCTGTAGTTGCCGAATAACAACGTTCAAGGTTGCGGTGGCTTGGGCGCCGATTACTCCGCCTGCACAAAACGGACTAAGGTCTAATTGCCAGCGTGTCTTGGGATAGAATTCGTCATTGCGTAGGCGTTGAACCGGTAACAAGCCAATGATCTGATTACTATGTTGAACGATTGCAACGTAGGGCAAAGCAGAAGGTGAGACCGAAGCGTCGTGCAAGGCAAGGCACGCCTGCCACCATCCAGGGTGGCACGTGGCTAAGTGTTTGCGATCACCAAACAGCTTTGTCCAAGGTAAGTAGTACTGCGAAATCGCATGTTCCGCATTCAACAGTTCGACATCAGCAGACATGGATTCCCTCGAAATGAAATTTCGATACTCGTCTTCAAGTGCAAACAGTAGCCGATTCGATTCTAGATGCGAATCGACGGTCATTCCAGGCAAACACCAACGCTATGAACGAACCGATCAAGTGAAATAAAAGTTCAAATGGAAAAAAGATCATAAGCGTTACAACCGTTCTGCGGGTTGAGGTCAAAGCGGTGGATCGACCGCAACTGAATCTCGATCAAGGGTGCGGCGTTTGGACGCGAGTCGGTTTTCAGTGGCTAGTGGGCAAGGAAATGCGAGAGTCCCGAGAAGTGTTGCCAGGTACCGCCGGTTTCTTTCGTGGAGTTCGTTCACTACTACGCTTTGTCCAAGGCTAAGCCCAAACCGCTTGGGATGCCCCAACTTAATTTACAATCTGGACAAATCGCTAGGTTATTGGATAGGCATCGCTTGGTTTAGTTCCAGCCATCGTTCGGGCGAATCGGCAAACTTGTCAGTATTAATTTGTCGGGCGAATTTTCGTTGCATTTTTGCGATTTGACTTGAAACCAGTTGGCTCTTGATTGGATCGTTGGCGGTCATGCCATAGTGTTCTAGCAATCGCAGCAACGGTTCGGAACAAAATGGTTTAGCGATCGCGTCATCAAGGGCGACAAAGTAACCAATTTGGCTTCGAAAATTACTTTGAGAAAGGAAATCGTCAATTCGCTGATCGTGCCTTCTAAGGAAATGCCGCTCGGCGGCAAGGACTGATACTGGCTTGGCCAAATAGGGTGCATCATCCGAGTGTTTTGCAGTTTTCTTTTGAGTTGCGGAATGGGAACCTTTCTTTTGTTTGGCGTCGGGTCCACTTGGTTTGTCCTTAAGTTTCAATTGACCGGCCAGGGAAAGCAGGATTGGCGCTAAATCATTGGGTTTGAATTCATCCTTCCCGTTCTTCCCATCGGTTGGCAAGGGTTGTTTATGTGGTGCTTTTGGGGTAGGTGGTCTAGCATTTGTGGCCAAGTTTTTCGAGTGCCCAGAAGTGTATTTCCCTTCTAATTCGGCCGAGTTTAACCGAGCCAGTTTTTGGGATAACCAAGCGTGGTCTATGGCGTTGGTTGCGATTTCGTAAGCAACCGCATTGCGGTCCAGAACCTCTTGCAGGCGAATGAAGGTGCTGGGGAAGTGGGCAATCACGATTGTAAAACGGGTGTGCGACTTTTTGGGCAGCCACTGAACCATACAATTGTCTAGTGATTCTCGTGTCAACATTACCGTGTCGGCAAAGGTGTCGACCTTTAATTGAAACTTCGCCAGCCAGTCCCAAATTCCCATTTCGTCCGAACTCCATTCCTAATTATTGGACCATTTGCCACGAAAAACGGGTCGCTTGATTTCGCATTTGGAAACCAATCGACCCGTTCAGGATTCAAAAGAATCATCCAGCATCAACCGCCAGGACGTCCCGAGCGACCGGCACCGCCACCTGAACGACCGGCTCCGCCATTTCCTTGGCCGGCCCCACCCTGGTTACCACCGCCACCGCCGCCTGGGTAGCCGCTTCGTCCGCGACCTCCACCACCTTGGCCGCCGTTGCCTTGGCCTTTTCCGTCGCCCATATCGTCTTGTTCATTATCACGCTTGGCGACACCATCTTCCCGCAAGACTTCACCGGTCAACCAGGTGTAGTTGCGAGCATCTTGATCAGAACTGCTGACGATCAAGTTTCCGATCGAATCCAAAAGCAAAGCTTCGGTTGGAATCTTGAAGTCGCTCTTGCTTCCGGTGGAACCATCAATCTTTTGGCCGCCTAAGAAGTCCACCAAGACAACTCCGCTAGAACCTTTGTAGCCAGGGGCAATGCCACGGGAAACAGGAAGACCTTCGTTGTTCTCTAGCTTCTTATAGGCACGAGTGATCGGATCTAAAATGCGGGCGACCGATTGTCCCCCAATTACACTTCCCGTAAAGACGGCTTCGACCTTAATCGGAATACGGGTGTCAAATTTACTATCCCAGATCGCAGCAACCGCAGCCAAGCTACCTTCGCGGACGGGGAAGCGAATTTCAGCTGCACCATTCACCAAGCGTCCTTCTCGAGCAGGTTCGGCTTCGCCCACGTAAGCTTCACCCTTGACTGCGGCAACTTTCACTTCCGGCGAAGGATCGCTCCAAGCACTTGGACGACAATTCTTCAGCATGTCTAGTGGACGATCCAATTTGCTGTCCAGTGCCAAACGTTCACGAACTTCCGCCGATAAACTATCCATCTTCACAGTTGACTGGATGATGAAGTTCTCATCCATCAGTTCAGACTGAAAATCCTGCGCGGCATTGTCAGCTTGAGATGCTGTCGCACTTTCGGTAGCTGGGCCACTTCGTTTCGACTTGGCCATGAAACCTTTCATCGGGACCGGGTTGTTCGGGTCAAAAACCCAAATGCGAACGCGGTACTGATACGAACTACCAGGACGCAAGTCTTGATCAGTAAAACGGACCAGTTTGTACTCAGGGATGTCTTTTGTGTCTTCTTCAAGGGTCATCGTAGCCATTCCGCCTTGGCCGCTTCGACCACTCATACCACCCATGCCTGCAGGAGGTCCGCTTCGACCCGTCGCCCCAGCAGGAGGTCCGCTTCGACCCGTCGCCCCAGCAGGAGGTCCGCTTCTGCCGCTTCGTCCGCTTCTGCCCATATTGCCTCCGCCGCCGGACTTCGAGTCAGCTGAGGCAACCATTACTTCGGGTTCAGGCAATTTAATTAAGGGGATCATCGAGTGCCTAGCAAGCGAAAAATAGTCTTGCAGTAGGATTGGAGGAAACGCACGGGTCAGAATCGAATCAGCATATTTTTCATCGAATGGGTTGGGGGCGGATACGACAAATAGTTTCTCTTCCTCGCGTAGTTTCTGAGTAATATCTTCCCACTCGCCACTGTTCACGCGGCGTTCAATTTCTAAGTAACGAATCAACAAGCGATCGTTGCTTGGATCGTAACCCATCGAGTTCTTAAACGTTTCACGAAATCCCGAGTGCATTTGCTTAAACGGGACGACAAATTTAACAACGTTTAGATATGTGCTTCGTGGGCTGGCGTTTTCCATGTCCGCCAAACCGGCTTTTTCGGGATCAATTCCTGGGGCTGCCGAGGTTGCCGAAAGATCAATCGCTGGTCCTTTGGCCTTGGTCGACGACTTGTCATTTCCAGAATCCGGACCACTCTTGCCTGCCTCAGCGGCGGAATCCTCCAAAAGCATGTCCTTCAGCATTTTCAAAGCATGGCGTTTATCAGAAGTGTCAGCGACTGAAGTGAAAAGGAAATCAGCTTCACCCATTAGCGGCGCAAGGACTGCGGGATCTTGGCGAGGCGGTGCGGCCTTGGATCGCCGTGCCAACAAATAGTCCATTGGAAAGTTCTCTGAATCAACCGCAACCTTGTTCGAATCCAGTTCTTCAACGGTGCCGCTTACCGCTTCGCGAAACGGTTTGAGTTCATTCCAATCGCCCGAATTGATGCGATTTTCCGCATTGGATGCCATCGTAGCTAAGGTCGATGGTGTTTGGTTCTTCATGTCGGGAGCCAGTCCCAAACCCAAATATACAAACAGACCTAGCAGGCCCACGCCGATCACCAAACCCAGCTTCTCGCCGTGCCTGACGAAAAAAGCTTTGGCTCTGTTTTCGTTTAATTCCAATTCAAACTTATTCACCGATATGCTCCTTAAAACACCTACAATTGTTGGCGTTTGATACTTTACTAAACACAGTCGCTGTTTCACTTAATCCAGCAACGCAAACGTTCAGGATCCGTCACGCTGGCCTGGTTTTTAAGGCGAATAGGGGGCGGACCCGAATTGCCTTGACTCTTGGACGGACAAAGAACCAACAAGTTCCTGGTCTGAGTCCAATTTCTGGCAAATCAACAAATCGATTGTCTACTGCCGATAAAGTTGTCTACTGCCGATAAAGTTGTCTACTGCCGATAAAGTTGTCTACTGCCCACTAAGTTGTCTACTGCCCACTAAGTTGTCTACTGCCCACTAAGTTGAAGGTGCCCACTAAGTTGAAGGTGCCCCCGTTGCCCCTTCTTTGACGTCGCCAATCGCTTCGGGTGCCGGTTCGTTGTAGATCTTCATGATGCCATAAATCTCTAAAGGCACATTGAAGTGCGAATTGAATTCGGCACTCGAGTATGTTTTTTCACCTGCTGTACCGGCGACCGCTCCTGCTCCATCCCCTTTGTCGTTTGGATCGGCACCAAGGGTCATTGTTTCACCACCTGCACCGCCGCCACCGCCACTTACGCCCGAGGGTCCACCACTTCGAGGACCACCAGTCGATTTCTTTGCTCCGGCGGCTGCCGCTGCTGGATCCTTCGGTAAATCACCTCCGATCAAAGTGATCTGGCGAACTTCTAAGGGAATTTTGGCATTCGCACACTTTTCCAACAGATCGCCAATTTTTCGTTCGTCCACCATTAGACGCAGGCGAACGGGAACGCGTTTGACAACTGCCATCCAAGACTTCTCCGACAAGTCAGTCGAAGTCACTGCGTTACGGTATTCCGAGGCGGGAATTGGCTTGAAATCCTTGTCAACATATCGCATGTTGGCAGGGTCCATCCTGGCCTTGTCGTCTTCGCTGACGGTTTCTTCGTCACCGCCCCCGCGAGCTTTATCGTCCAAGTTCTTGGCGTAATCCGCCAACATGTCGGCCATTCGCTGTTGTTGATCGGCCCCCATCCCCCCGCCGCCACCACCAGGGCTAGCGATTTCCATGGGGGTGGCTTCATGGGCTTCTTTGCCAAGCATGATGCTTTGAATCGTCTTTACGCTGGCTTGATTAGGGATCGTCGCATCTTGATTGGCTGATTTGATAATTTCCAAGACGCCATTTAGCAGAACTAAGTCTTCTTTTAAATAAAGAATTTGCATTGTGGTCGGAGTGCCGGCAACGTCCTTATTGCCATTTCGGCCTTTGAAATTTGTTGCCAATCCATACCATTTTGATTGATCTGCCACGGACCAGTCCACTAGCGCTTGGCCGGTCATCATCAATTCCATGTCGTCCTTTTTGGCTTCGGCCGAATCTTGCGATTTCAAAGTGCTTTCTTCGCCAGTGATTTCTGCTTCGTTCCACTTGGCACGAATGCTATCGGCCAACTTGGGCAATACTGCAGGCAATGTCACTTTGACTCGTTTTCGAATGGCTTCGCGAACTTCCTTTTCAGTGGCCCCCACTTCAAAGGCCATTCGTTCGGGGTGTAGGGCATCAAAAGTGTCGGCAACGGATTTTTCTAGGATATTCTGCGGCCAACCTAGCAAGTCTTTCTGCTCATCGTGAAGTTTTTTCCATGCTTGAAGCACTTCCTTTCGGCCACTTGAAATTTCGTCATTCATGCCCTTGTTGGTTTTTTCGTTCGGGTGCACACTGACAGGATTTTCTCCCACGTCCGCCTTAACGTCCATAACGCCTTTGGCCTGGCCTTGGGCAGTGCTAATCGCTTGCATCTGTTTCTTGATCACATCCGCTTGCCCCAACGTGGCCCAGATTCCAGCGCCAATGCACGACAAGACAACAACGCCGCACAAGATCCAAAAGTGATACTTTACCAAGGGTTTTAATTGATCCATGATCCTGTCTTCCTAAAACTAACCGGCAAAAATTCTATAATCCTAAGTTGTCCACTAGCGACCCAACTTAAGATCGCGTCCGAGTCATTCAAGCCTATTGCTAACCGCTTTGGCAGTTCGCTTACTGATTTGATTCCGCTTCATTGGCTCGTGCTTCGACCTCAGCCGCTTTGGCAGCTGCATCTTCTTCAGCCTTAATTCGAGCGTCACGACGGGCGATGATCTGTTCTTCGCTCTGCGGCATCCAGGCCAATTCCAAAATGAAATTGGTTCGCTTGGCAGGAACACCACCCTCGATTTCAGCAACGCCCGCGTCGCCGCCTCCACCGCCAGGCATGCCACTTCGAGAAGAACCACCACCCCCGTACTGCTTTTGCATTTGTTTCATTCGATCTTCATCTGACATCGATTCCACGTCCTCGGCTTCGACCGCAGATTTGTCAGGTTTTGAACCTGGCACCGTGGTGTCCACCGGAGCCGAAGCGAAAACGATCGTCGGCTTCACCACGCCCAGGTCTTTGAGTAAAAATGACTCGCCGCCTAAGCTGACTGCTTTTTCCAGCAACGCAGGAAGTAATGATTCACGAAGGAATGCCTGTCCAGTGGGTAATGCCAATGACTCCCGATCTTCACTGTTAACGTAGTGATGTCCTGACAGCTTAATGACCCAGCCACTTCCCTTGGGCGCGTCGGTCTGGCCAGTTGCGTCAGCGGTTGCCGTATCGGTCCCTGCCGAATTGGCAATCACTAAACCTTTTGCCTTGTTCAGCTTCAGCATTTCTTCGTCAAAAATTGCTTTCTTTTCAGCCGAGAACCAAGTGTCCAAGGCCTCTTCGTATGTTTGAGTAAACCCATCAATAAAGATCTCTTCACGATCAATAAAGGGTAGGTTGTCTGCTGCGACCTGAATATCATTCGACCGAGGGTCTTTAGGAATGACTTGGCTGATCGCCGACAGCACTCGCAAAATTTGAGTACGGGCGGTCGAGGCACTCACCAATTCTTCGCCCAAAGCATTCACGTAACCCAGTTTTTGCTTTAGGCCGTCATCTTCAGACTTTGCTTGACCACTCTTGGAACTGACTTGGCTAGCCTGACCCTTGACTTCTTTCCAGCTCTTGCCGGAACTGTCTTTGTAAAAGTCACTGGTTTGGTACTGATACAAACTTCCCGTAGCATGTTGCACGGCCAAGCCCATCATGATCATCGCAACCGCACCCAAGAGCCAAGGTTTTTTCGAACGAACAATTTTTTCAATCAAAAACTCTTGTGGCAATAGATTGGTCGTTAGAACGGATTTTCCTAACGATTGGATGCACATACCGTAGCAAGGTGAGAACGCCCGCATGTTCTCCTTGAAGGCTTTTTGGTCGACAACGTCGGTACCGTCTAATTTTTCAAACTTCTCGAAACGATCAATCTTTAGTTCCAAGTGTTGTTCCAGGTACTGACGAAGTCCTGGCAATTTCGTCGCATTGCCCAGCAGGATCGACTTGCCAAACTCGGCATTGCGATCGATCGAACGGAAGTAGTTCAATGAACGCCCCAGTTCGTCACTGAGATCCGAAAACACGGGCCGCATCGCCAAGAATAATGCTTTGGGATCCTCGGCTTGACGCGCGTTTAATTTCAATTGCTCGGCCTTGGCCTGAGTCAATTTCAATTCACGCGACAATTGCTTGGTAAAGTGATTTCCACCGATCGCGATGTTTCGCAACCATAAGCGAATGCCGTTGGTGATCACCACATCCGTAGATTCAGTGCCGATCGAAATGACCAATGTATACGGCGGCGGATTCTCCGGATCGACGTCTTGCGGCGCTGGTAATTCGCCCAATAAGTCGTGACAAATCATGTTGTACGTTGCAATGGGTGAAAGTTGGACATAATCTACCTCGACACCTGCGTCGATAAATGGTTGCATCGCACGATACACCGCGTCGCGTTTCATGGCGAACAGGCCGACTTCGGCATCGGTCAATTGGCCGTCTTCAATATAGCCGCCAATTTGCTGCCAATCCCAAACCACTTCGTCGATTTGAAACGGAATTTGTTGCTTCGCTTCGTACTTTACAATACTTGGCAGCATCTTGGGTTCGGTCGAAGGTGGGCGAAAGAACCTGGCTAGACCTGCCTGGCCCGATACGGACATCGCAACCTTATCGCCCCGCACTTTATTACGAGAAAGGAACTGTTCCAGAGCTTCTCGAATCGTCTCTTCTGGCTTCGAGTCTGGTTGGCTCAATGACTTTGGATACTCGATATAGTCAAATGTACTGGCAATCACTTGCCCATCACTGCCTGTTTCGCAGCGAAGCGCTTTCAAAGCACATTGACCAATATCGATTCCCCATACCGCATGCTGTTTAGCCATCTTTATCGAATTCCTGTTACTTCCGAATAGGAGAACTCGTACACAATCGAAAGAGAAAAGTCGTTATTCCAATTGTGTTTTTACGACAAAATCCAACCAAGTTGCCTGTCGATTTAGCAACCTTAGCTCCTAAATAGAAAATCTACTTAGACCAAAGTGTCACTCCTGAATCTCACGACAGCATTGGTCGTAGCATTCAAAAAGCGAAATCGCGTCTGAAGCGACTCTATACAACTGAACAACTGAAGGGTCGAAATTCACGTGTCGAATTTTATGTATCAAAACTTCACTGTTGATGTATCAAAATTTCACTGTTGATGTATCAAAATTTCACTGTTGATGTATCAAAATTTCACTGTTGAAATTTCACTGTTGAAATTTCACTGTTGAAATTTCACTGTCGCCAAAGCAGAAACGAGTGATCGTTCCAAGTTCAGCGGGTTACCCCCGCATGGTCTCCAAGGCGTTGGACGCAATCGTCCAGTGCTTTGGTTCCAGCCAAAGGAAAAATATCTCATTTATTGGCAAACCACTGCCGCCACGCCACTGCCGCCACGCC
>JBDNHU010000209.1:0-6344 GCA_041688615.1 Mariniblastus sp.
ACCTCTTTTTGTGAAGCACAATAGGATGGCAAAGGCTGGATGATAGCCAAAGGTCAGAGATCAGTAATTGTCGGCCCAAGGCGAATTCCCAATTCGTTCCAGTAACGGCCTCCTTCATTCAAATTTCTATTCCGATACTTCTCTATGATTTGCGTAACAGTTGCTCGTGGTCGCCATCGAATGGTTCTAGTCGAACATCAGATGTTGGCAGACCAGAAGATCCCGTTGACCGAATTGCGTCTTGATTTTTTGACGCGAGCGGTGGAATTGCCGCGATTGTTACGGGATCGCCCGACGCCTGTGGTAATAACTTGTCGTCGTCCCAAAGATGGTGGACGTTGGCGATACAGTGAAGATCAACGCATGATGGTTCTACGCACAGGCATCGCGATGGGTGCCGAGTATGTTGATCTGGAATGGGACGTGGCAACCAAGATTCCTCGGTTTGGTGATACGAAGAGAATTGTATCGTATCACAACTTTCAGGAAACTCCAGAAAACTTGCCTGCGATTTGGGAGAAGATGAAAGCGCTTGATCCCGATGTGATCAAGATCGCCACGATGGCGAATTCGCCCGAAGACAACTGGACCACACTAGGAATCACTCGCGACGCGGATGTTCCGACCATTGCTTTTTGCATGGGCGACATCGGAGTGCCCAGCCGAATTTTGTGCGGCAAGTTTGGTGCCCCGTTTACTTACGCTGCCATTTCATCGGAGAAACAATTGGCGCCGGGGCAGATCAGCTTCGACAAAATGCGAACCACTTATCGCTATGATGAGATTAAGAAGTCGACAAAGATCCTTGGCGTCATTGCAGACCCTGTAGTTCATAGCATGAGTCCTGTGATTCACAATGCATGTTTACATGCCGATGGGTTGGACATGATTTACTTGCCTTTTCGAGTGCCCAGTGAAAAACTGGAGGAATTCATTGAGCAATGTGCGAAGTTTGACATCACGGGTCTTAGTGTAACGATCCCACACAAAGAAAAAATTCTACGCTTGGTCAATGATATTGATAATCATGTATCAGCGGTCAAGGCTTGCAACACGGTTCTGTTTCGCGGCGCTTTGAGAAAAGGGGTTAATACAGACATCGGCGCGGCGATGTATTCGTTGAAGAAAGCGTTAGGCGTCGAACAAGACGCCAAGAAACCGTTCGCAGAGAAGCGGGCGTTGATCTTAGGCGGGGGCGGAGTCGCAAAAGCGATTGCCTGGGGGCTGATGGATGCAGGGGCTCGAGTCTATGTGTCTTCACGCAATCCGCAACAGGCTCATGAAATAGCGGTCGATTTGAAGATCGAGTCGGTTGATTGGGGAAATCGCCATTCAACCAAATGTGACATTCTGGTCAACGGAACGCCTGTTGGCATGTTTCCGAACATGAACGAGACGCCTTTCCCTTTGACAGGGCTGCGTGAAGGCATGGTCGTTTTCGACACGATTTATAACCCTCAGAATACGCTGTTGATCAAGAATGCTCGCGATGCTGGCTGCCAAATTGTGACCGGTAGCGAAATGTTTGTCCGCCAGGCCGGCATGCAATATAAACTCTTTACCGGCAAAGACGCCAATCTAGAGTTAATGGCCGAAACGTTAAAGCGAGCGATCAATCCAGCGAAGTACTAGCGAAAGTTGGCTCGCTTAACTGCGGTTCGCAGTCCCGCGGTTAAGTTGTAAACCATGGTTTGGGGCCTTAGTCATGTTCTCGCACATCCCTTCGGTTCCCAGGCCGGTAGGCATTTTGGTGCATCATGCCCTAGTCGGGGCGTCACTGCATCTGATGTCATCGCATTGCAGCCAATCCCTTTAAAACTCTTGTCGGGCAAAGTAGATACAATTGAAGATCATGATGACACTGGCAAAAGCGATGCTTGACAGCAACGGTTGCCAGGGGCTATCGGTCTGAATCTGCATCGTTTCTACAGAAATGTCGGGGCCACCTCCGTTGGCTTGCTCGTTTCGCCCAGCATCCACTTTCCCGTTATTGGCAAGGTGTTCAATCAGAACATAACATTCGTTGGGTTTCGGGAACAGGAAGTAAACGGGTTCGACGCCCCAGTCAAAAATTCTTCGCAACCAGCCTGTGGATGGTCGAATCGAATCGACTCTCGTTCCTGTTTCGGTGTCAAAGGTGGTGACGTTATCCACGCCATGGGCGATCACCAATTGGTTTTCGTCGTTAAAGTCCAAAGCGGTTGGGATTTCCGACAAGAGTGTACGCTGCTTTAACTCTTGGGAATCAGCATCAAATAGCCACAGGCTTCCACTACTGTAAGACAGCGCGGCAACTTTACCGTTAGGACTTACCGTTGCGGCCAGCGGCACACCTTGATTTTTCATATCAAATTCTGAAACGGGTTTCAACGTTTCGCCATCGAAAACAATCAGCGAACCGGCTCGCAACGGAACCAAGACGTGCCCGTCCAATGCCACAATTGGTGTGCGGTTGGAGAATGTCCACTCCCAGGGAATGCTGAATGTCAGGTCGGGTTGATAGGTACCATCATCACTTCGAACGGCTCGCGACAGAGTCGAACGTCCCATGATGTAGAAGTTCCCCGTTTGCGAGTCGTAAGCAAGACGTTTCATGGATTCTGGGCCGTCCATCGACAAATTGCCAGCGGGCAGCCACAGGTTCGGCGAGTCCGGGCCGGGCTGATCTGCTGCCGCATCTGAATCTGATTCCAGAGCCGCGGCTTCCTTCTCGTCAGTCGGCAATGTCTCTTCGCCGGCGTCAGTTGTTGTGCGCACCGACTTAGGAGATTCTTCTTGAGTCTCGTCCGACTGAAAATCAGCAACCTTTGCCAGTGCAGTACTTTGACTTGGAAAAGCACCCTTCGACGCGTCCTGCAGAATCTGAAACCCGGGTCCGGATAACCGGTACACGTTTCCATAACTAGAAACAGCCAATAGTTGTTCAGGTGCTTCCAAGATAAATCCAATACAGCCGGCGGGTAGTTGGCCAATCGTTTTGGGAGAGATCATCTCCTGGTCATTGTCCACGCGTGCGACCCCCATCGTTGTTGACGGAGCCATGTTGTTGGGTGCCTTGGGGACACCACCGACCAGGAGGCTGAGCGAGGGTAGGAAAATCGGCTTCGCATAGCGAGGGAAAACGGACATCGTCTGAGTCATCTCAAACGCTTCGACTGGCATGCTCTTGGCATCAAATTCAAAGAAACCAATTCGCCATTGGTTATCGCCGTCCAGGATTTTCGTTTGTCCGATGGTGGTTTTTCGCAGGACTCGGTCGGCTACCGCCTGAACTTCAGCGGTTCGGTCGAAAGCCACAAGACCACTGTACGCATAACGCGAAGTGCTAAGGCTATAACAGGTCAGCGCGAACAAGATAGTGACAATGATCGAAATGATTGCGTTCCGGAAAACCAAACCCGTCGCGACCGTCAGCGAGAAGTAGATCAGGTAAATCGCAACATAAAGCGGAATGCACCAAAGGATTTCATTCATCCAGATCTGGAAACGAACCCCCAAAATAAACCAGATGCCAGTAAGGAACATCGCGCTGATAATAAAAATAAGCAAACCGCTTCCGATATATTTGGTAAGCAACAAGAAGACGCGAGACACAGGCTTACTTAGTAACAAGTACAGGCTGCCCTCTTCCAACATTTGGGGGATCAGGGATGCGGTGACCAGAACGGCCAGCAATAATCCCACGGTCAGAAAGACTTTGTCCAACAGAAACGGGGTCCAATTTCGGATGACCTCTTCCAAGCCCAGTCGCGACATTGGAATCGAAAGCAACGTGTTGCCAGCGTAGACGAGTGTGGCATTGGTGTCGCGTGGAGCGCGGATCTGTCCGCGAAACGCCTCTTGCAGCAACAAGCGATTCAATCGTTTCTGATATTCGGGTTCCAGGGAATCTTTGCGTTGCCACAATTGCTTGGCTTCTTGGCCGTCGATATTCCCTGTCCAGTAATCGTCAGCCCAGACCGAACTGTCGGACACTAAGGTTTCCATCACGTCGGCCAATTGGTTTCCACCAGATGACCGTCGTCGACCTGGCCCACGCCCTGCTTGGGTTGCGGTTTGGCTAGTCGCCAAGCGACTGACCGTCTCTTGATCCTCTTTGGAGAGTTGTTCCCAAAAAAGTTTCGCTGCATTGGGTTTGACTTGAGTCGAGGATTCAACCCATTGCTTGGCTAGGGTTTCGGGTCTGGTAATTTCTGAACCGTTTACCGAAAACGCAACACGCTCTTGATAGCCGAAGGGAAACAGAGCCAACAACAGGACCACGACCCCAATCAGTTCAACATACAGCAATCGCGAGGCCATAGTTGACCAGAGCGATTCTTTCATAATGGCGAGGAATTCAGACATCTTGTTTGACTTACCGTAACAATGGATTGTTGAACTGAAGGAGAACGATTTAGAACCAATGCCGACCCGTGGCACTTATAGTCAAGGACCATGTCGAACGGTTGTCATTGGCCAACGCAGGAAAACGAAAAAGGGGGCAGGCATTCTAACAGGCAAATTCAAGGAAGCTTGCAAGGCGGTTGCCGCCAAATTTTTAGTTAGACGCTGCGATTTCCAGCCTTTGCCATACTGCGTTCTTGTTTACCCTTGGTAGCGCTACTGCTGTGTCCCACCAATTCCAAAAACGCAGTCTCAAGCGTGACTTTCTCTGGGACAATCGAGCAAATACTAATGCCTGCCGCCCGCAAAAGATCGATTCGCTGATCTAATTCCAGTTGGCCCGGCACTGCCACTTTGATTTCGATTTTCCCGGTTGGGTCAGCGTTGACTAAATCGCGAGCCAACGGCGTCGCATCGGCTTGAAGCTGCTGAACCTTTTGGGCGTCGAAAAGCGTTTCGATGGTTTCATTTGACGCGGATACTAGAATCTTCACTTCCAGTCCACGGCTGATTCCACTGCCTTGGTCCATGAAACCGCCAATCTCTTCAACTCGGCCGCAATAGCGCAGGTTTCCTTCGGATAGAATCGCCACGTCTTGGCAAATTTGTTCTACCTCTTGAAGCAGGTGACTGTTCAGAAAAACCGTGACCCCGAGGTTGCTGAGTCGATGCAAAATTTCGCGCACACTGGCCCGAGCCTTGGGATCCAGCCCGTCGGTGGGTTCATCCAAAATTAACAATTTAGGATTGTGGATCATGGCTTGTGCGAGGCCCAATCGCTGGACCATGCCTTTGGAATACTTGCGAATTAACGAATTTCCCCATCCTTCCAATCCGACAAGTTCCAACATTTCGTCGCGACGCGCTCGTACTTGTCCGCCCGTCAAACCACTCAGACCACCGCAATAGGCTAACGCTTGGTACCCGGTCAAGTAACTTGGCAATGAAAGACGTTCTGGTAGGTAACCAATGGTCCTGCGGGCTCGTTGACTGCCAGCGGGCAGCCCGAAAATGGTGGCCGATCCCGACGAGCCGCGGATGATGCCTAGCAGCGTTTTGACAAAGGTTGTTTTACCCGCTCCGTTTGGCCCCAGAAGACCAAAGACCTTTCCGGTAGGAACGGAAAACGTTACGCCATTGAGTGCCTGAAACACTTTTCTGCGGAAAATGCCTTCGCGATAAGTTTTGCGAAGATCCACCGCTGTGATGGCTACCTCTTCTGAATTTGCACTGTTCAACTAAATTTACTCCGATGTTTTTATGAAAATGCCCAATGTTTTTATGAAAGGCCCGAGGACTTTTCAAACAGGCCCGAGGACTTTTCGAAAGAATTGACCGTTACTCCTGGCGAGGCAATTTGTCGGGCTTGTTCAATAGGTCTGGCGTAAAATGCCGTGATTCATTGCCGTCACAAGATTCCGAGCTTCGCGAACGGCTTTAGGGTGCCTGCTTACAGCGGTATTCTGACAATGCTACCAAGCCCAGTGCCTGACACAAGCACCACGCCCTCACACTTGCAGGACTCCCCAGGACTGACCCTTTCAAGGTCCCTTGTCCGATCCCTGTTGATTTCAGTTCGCGGGCAATTCTAAATCGCGGGCAATTCTTGATTGGGAATCGAGGCACAAGAAGCAGTGAACCTGGACACCACTTGAAGTGGGCTGTAAGGACAATCTTAAGCATGTTGTCAGCAATCGCCGACCACGTGTTTTGCAATGGCAGGCCTCTACAGGCCCTGGTGAATCAACGATTGGCCACGGTGGATCACCCATGATTGGGTATTCTCACCTGGGTTATACCCTCGAAAAACGGCTTAAGTTTCTCTCGAAATGCAAACTTGAGCGTGATATCCCTTGGCCACGCCCTACCCGGACAGGGCGACAAACCGCATTTATCGCCAACTAAAATGTCGTAGGTTGCCGATAGTTCGTCCGATCAACTAAAATATTGCATTAGCT
>JBDNHU010000210.1:0-1754 GCA_041688615.1 Mariniblastus sp.
GAAGCTTGATGTGAGCGAGGTGAATGCGACGGCGACCCCCAATCGTGAAATCTTCTCCTTCAAAGTCTGGATCTTCAAAATCGTCCGGGGTCAGCGAATCAAAGTCGATATCGGGATTGGTATCTTGATGACTTTCAAACGACGACGATTCGTTTTTCTCCGCGGCCTAACAGGTCCATCATTCGCTCGGCGATCTCTTGCGGTAGTTGCACTCGCTGTTTGAATGTGTCGAGACTGTCGAGTGGGGCGACTTGTGGATCGAGCAGGTGAAGCATCGCCAGGAACGATTGCTGATTGTGGAGCACTGGTTTCGTGCTGTTTCAAAAGGTGCTTGACGAAATTTGAACGGGCTTCGTGCCAAAACGCCGTCTCGTTTAGTTGGCTGGCCAGATGGTCGGTCGGTTCCGCGATCGGCAACCGGCATCGCACCTCGAACTCATTGCTCGAAAGCATCCGCGATTGCTCGTTGGGGAAGCGAATCAAATACAGTTCGTCGTCTGCTTGGAAATCCAAGACTCGGCCAACTTCAATGGTTCCCAATTCGGGATTTCGATAGTATGCCCGAGTTTCCGGAGTCAGGTATTTCCGTCGAACGCTTTCCTTTGCAACGATTACTTGAATTGGGTCAACTTCTACCGGCGACCGAAAATATTCAATCGTTGCAGAACCCTCCTCGATCGACACCAATTTGCCGATACCAAAATCATTCTCTGCTGAGATTACGAATGGAAAGTTCGTTTTTTGTTTGCCCACTGCAACCCCTGAAGCTAAACCCAAAAAATGGAAATCATTGACATGGCAACACTTTAGCAGTAGCGGAAGATCAATTTCAAGTAACGAGCAGAGAAATTAAGAATTTAGGTTCACAAGTCCAAATCTCAAAAAATGAGATCACCCTATGCATTGGAAGACATCTACCCGTTCTACACTTTTCCTGCCAAGCATAGAAAAAGTCGAGCCAAGTAGATTCTTTTCGGCACGGGATTCGGTCGTTCAGGCAAACGGAATCGTTCGCTGATTTCTTTAGGAAGTAAAAAGGTGATGGGCCGCAGAGGCGAACCGTCCGAACTGACACCAGTTTTGTTCTTCTTGGGAATGGCCGCATATTTTCAAATGGGTCGTCAGTGACCTTGGTATGAACGAGTGGTCCTGGTGGCTGAGCATCATTTTGGCGGCGAAGGTTGTCGCCAAACGACTTTGCTTCAATTGGTACTTATTTACCAAAACCATGCTTTAGCTGGCGGAGCGGCAGACCGCTTGATCGCCAGGATTTCTACGCAAGCCCTAATTTATTCGTAATGATTCTCGAACTTACCCCGGATCTCTTCTACGAGGCAATCTGGGAACCGCATCTTGATGATCAGGGGGTAAGCGGCTCACAAGATTTTCGGCAAGAGAGGAAGAACCTTCATGGAAAGCTTGTATTAGAATATCAGATTGAGACTTGAGCGAAGATATTCTGAGGCGTAGTGTTTAGAAAGTTGTTGTGTCTTCCAACGGCATTCCCAATCCTCAACTATAATCTGGGATCTTCTTCCGATTCATCTGGGTAATCAAAATGGTTAATGAAACAGTCTTGTACGATTCACGTCCGCTGGAAATCAACGCCGAGATCGACGGGAGCATTAACTACGCTTCTTGGCAAAATTCCGTTCCACTGTTGAAATCACTGACGGTAAGTAATCCAACGACGGATGCGATCGAAAACGTCATTCTCGAAGCGAAGGCCAGTCCAAAATTTCTTCGACCCAAGC
>JBDNHU010000211.1:0-8618 GCA_041688615.1 Mariniblastus sp.
GCCGCACAAGAATGCCCGGCGTACGCACCGAGTGTAACAATGCAGCACAACACTAACGCCATCGGGCGCGACAACGTGACGTTTTTTACGAGGCATAACGATCTCCAAGAATAGAAGTCATCCTCATTCTAAACATTTACAAAGCCCCGTCCACCCGCTAGGATACAATTCTGCCTGGCACCTGTGTTTGTGTTCCTGGCACCTGTGTCCTGTGCTGCCTGGCACCTGTGTTTGGATACAATTCTGCCTGGCACCTGTGTTTTTCTCCTGTGTTCTTTCTCCTGTGTTCTTTCTCCTGTGTTCTTTCTCCTGTGTTCTTTCTCCTGTGTTCTTTCTTCTGTGTTCTTTCTCGCACCTGTGTTCTCTGGCACCTGTCACGATGGCCCTCAGGGCCCGAACATCGCGATCCTGAATATGGCGACGATCTTCGCGCAGGTGAATTGTGATACCATCCGCGCCACCCTCTAATGCTGCCGCCGCGGCCTGGAGCGGGTCTGGTTCTTCAGCCCGACGCGCCTGCCGGAGCGTTGCGACGTGATCAATGTTGACACCGAGGTGCACCATGTCTGCCCAATTCCGCGAGTTAGAGTAAGTTAGACTAAGCGATGAGCCGTCAAGGGTTATCGATTCCAAAGCGATCGAGTCTGTTGACCTGCTACTCATTCTAGCGTTTCAGCGGCTTTCCATTCAGCCACCGCATTTCGAATCTCCGCCAATTTGTCGGAATTGAACTATTTTCCGCAGTCAGTACGGCTTCTTACGGACCGTTCGCGTATTCCAGAGCCGAAATATCCCCTAAACCGCAAAACCCTGGAACGCGGCAAGATGCCCGAGACAAGGCGGGAATAAAGTGAAGCTTAGTGATTGCAAAACGGATCTCCGTAGGCGAGCATATAGAGTCAAAGAAAATCCACCGACCCTACTACTGCGGTGCCAAAGCCTACCCATGACTAAATTCAAGTCGACCTGCCTCTCACTTGTGACAATTTGCGTTTTTGTCACTAATCCCTCGCAGCTTCCCGCAAGCCAGCCGGACTTGCTAGCCGGACATTCGATTCATGGTGAAGCCTACAACGAAGGCCCACGGCAAGCTGCCTATCTCATGCCGGGAATGGGAAACATCGACTTCCCCGCTACAACGGACAATGAACTAGCCCAAAGGTTCATCAATCAAGGTGTCGCCCAGTTACACGGCTTCTGGTACTACGAAGCTGAACGGTCGTTTCGCCAAGCCGCTGTGCACGATCCCGAATGCGCGATTGCCTACTGGGGCATGGCTCTGGCAAATGTGGAAAATCGCAAACGCGCGTGGAGCTTTATCGAAGAAGCCGTCACACGCAAAGATTCGGCCACGCGTCGGGAGCAACTGTTCATCGATGCTTACGCCAAGTACAGCAAAGACGAAGACGATAAAGGCAAGAAGATCGAGAAGAAAACGCGAGCCCAAGACTACACCAAGGACCTTGGTGAAATCGTCGAAGAATTCCCAGACGATATCGAAGCGAAAGCCTTCTTGGCTCTGCAACTTTGGCAAAACGAGCGAGCCGAATTGCCGATCGTCAGCCACGTTGCCATCGAAGCGGTGCTTGACGACATTTTCGATGTCAACCCAATGCACCCAGCCCATCACTTCCGCATTCACCTCAACGATGGCTACAAACCCAAACTGGCGGTCGCAAGTTCAGCCCTGTGTGGACAGAGCTTGCCCGGCGTGGCGCACATGTGGCACATGCCCGGTCATATCTATTCCAAGCTGAATCGCTACCAAGACGCCGCTTGGCAGCAAGAAGCTTCGGCTCGAGTTGACCATGCACACATGATGCGAGACCGCGTTCTGCCCGACCAAATCCACAACTTTGCTCACAACAATGAATGGCTCATCCGAAACTTGCTGAAACTCGGACGAGTCGATGACGCGTTGGACCTTGCGAAGAATATGGCCTCGTTGCCGCGTCATCCGAAATACAACACGTTGACCAAGGGAAGCACTAAGTACGGTCGCGAGCGACTGCTGCTGACGCTTTCAACCTATCAACTGTGGCCCGAGCTGATCGAGTTCGCCAACTCGGTGTACTTGGAACCTACCGATGATGCAGAACTGCAAGAAGAACGCTGGCGGTACTTGGGGATTGCACTCGCACTTAGCGGCCAATCCGACGAGGCCGCATCGACACGTGCGGAGCTTGAGCAGCGACTGGCTGACGCAGAGGCTTCCATCGCTGAAATCGATGCAGAAATGAGCCAAGAGAAATCGGACGCAAAGAAATCGGACACCGACAAACCTGATTCAGAGCAAGAAACCACGCCCAAAGACGATACAGCCCAAGCGGGCGAAAAAGTTGCGAAAAAGTGCGTATCACCTGAAGAAACTCAGGAAGTGGACAAGGCGGCAGCTCAGGATGAAACCACTCCCGACGCCGCGGAACTGCAAAAGGACGATGTCGATGCCGAGATCGATTCGGACAGTGCAGCCAAGGAAACCAGCGTCAAGGCAGAGGCTCCTAAGAAAGCAGATGCCAACCGAAAACACCGCGAAAAGGAACGTGCCGACAAACTGAAGAAGCTCAAGGAAAGCAAGAAACGACTTACGAAACAAATCGCAGCCATTAAATCGGCTGAATCAGCCATTGTCAAAGATTGGGACGCGGCGTTTAAGCACTGGGACGATTCCGACATGGACGACAAACTCCTACGCGCCCAATGGCAGGCAGCGTCCGGGAAGTTCGACGAAGCCATCGAAGCACTCGACAAAGAAATTGGAAACAAACCCAACGAAGTCTTGCCGGTCGCCTGCAAAGCCTGGCTGCAATACTCAAATTCCGGAAGCGAATCGAGCAAGGAGACGTTCGAGCAACTTCGCACCGTCGCATCGGTTGCCGATTTGGGCACGCCCCTGCTGGCTCGCCTATCGCCGCTCGCTGCCGAACTAAACTTCGACGAGCATTGGGCAGCCGACTATAAAATCGCCGACGATGTCGGACAACGTCCCGACCTGGACTCCCTCGGCTCGTTTCGCTGGCACCCCTACATGGCTCCTAACTTTTCCGCCAATAATTCAGCTGACGAGATGATCAGCCTGAAACAACTGCGCGGTAAACCCACTTTGGTAATTTTCTATCTTGGCTTTGGCTGCCTACACTGCGTGGAACAGTTGCACAAGTTTTCACCGCGAGCCGAAGAGTTCCGCCAGACGGGAATCGATATCGTTGCGATCAGCAGTGAGAACACTGCATCTCTGTCAAAGGCACTGAGCGACTACTCCCAGCCATTGGATATCCCGCTTTACAGTGATAGCGAGCTGACGACGTTTAAGTCATTTCGCTGTTACGATGACTTCGAGCAGCAGCCGCTGCACGGTACGTTTCTGATCGACCCCGAAGGCAAAGTCCTGTGGCAAGACATCAGCTTTGAGCCCTTCATGGACGTCAATTTTGCATTACAGGAATCGAGCCGCCTGCTGAAGCTTGCTGGTTTCGAATCGCACTTGGCTCCAAATTAATTGGGACGGAGCCTTCTACCGCCTCGCAAAGCATCAACTCGCAGCAATCGGTGTGCCGAACACTATTGCAACTGGCCTATGTCGAGGGCTTGACCGTGCAATACAGGTCGAGTGTTTCTTCTTCGGTCGACTGAAGCTTGACGCCCCAACGATTTTCAGAGTACGCAAGCGCTTCGATGCCCCATGCTACGATCGGCACGGTTGTCCTCGTCAGAGTATTCCGCCGAATCGGTTCCTGATGCCATCGTGGCCGTCGTACTGTTGCTGATCGCGGGATATCCAGCCGATGCAGTGAACGTCGCGGGCGTCGCCGCGTCGCTCGATTTGGGAGAATCTTCATCGGCTCGAGTGCTCAACTCGGCGATCAATTTGCTGGCCACTTCTCGACTGTCAGAATCTATGGATCAGGCCGCCACAGCATTGACTCGTCGTGAGTCATACATGGTTAGCAACGACCCAGACCTGGACCGCGATGATGCGACGGAGCTGCTCTGGTTGCGGATGACAGAAGGAGTTGGGCAGCTTGCCGGTGAACTGGTTGGCCGCGAGGATGCCACGGCAGCGAATGCAGAGGAAATTTTTCGACAAATCGTCTCTCTGTCGAGCCAGCCCTATACGGCTAACTCGAATCCGTTTGAATCGACAGTCGTCTCCAACTTTGCCGGGCCATCGTTCCTCGCATCGCTACTACTCCGACTACCACGGAACTACCTCCGCGTGGCGTCGTTCACGTCGAGCCACCAAAGGGAGTCAATCCACAACTTTGGGCGGCTTTCACAAAATCACTCGCAAAGTCGCGTCCAATTATCTGGCACAACCATGCCGCGGCGATTGACGCTGGTTATTTGATCTTGGGCATGTCCAGTGTGATGAGCTTTCCGGCTGGTGCGGGCAAATCAACGCTTTCGGAACTGAAAATCGCAACGTACTTGCTCACCGGTCGCAAAGTAATTTTCTTGGCTCCAACTCACGCGCTCGCAAATCAGACACGGCAGTCGCTGAAACGAACTTTCCCAGAATATGAAGTTCGCGATTCAATCATCGGCGATGGATTCTATGCTGAGGTTGGCGAAGAAAAATCAAGTTTCGCCGAAATCACTGTCATGACGCCCGAGCGATGTTTGATGTTGCTCGATCTGCATTCCGAAGCGTTTCGCGAGGTCGGGTTGATCGTGATGGACGAATGTCATTTGCTTCACCCATCTCGTGGTTCAGAAGATCGACGTGCCATCGACGCGATGTTGACATTGTTGCGTTCGTCGGACGCATCGCCGGACGCCGACATCGTGCTTCTCTCAGCGATGGTCAGCAACGGTGACGAACTGGCGGCGTGGCTTCACTCGTCACTCGGTAGAACATGCCTTTCCCTTGATCTTCGTTGGAAGCCGACGCGGCAAGCGAAAGGTTGCGTGATCTACGAGCAGGACGAAGTGGACGTTCTGGAGGCCAGCATCAGCGACACCCGAGCAACCGGAAACACAGTTGGTCCACCAGCAGCACTCAAACGGGAAATGGATCTCACACCCCACGGACTTTTCGCCCTGACGCTAAATTGGAACCTCGAAAGTTTCAACGACTATCACCAGTGTCGAATCGCACCGGGGAAGGTTCGCGTCGATATCAAACCAAATTGGAAATTGTCCGGCAAAAAGAATGGTGTCGCTGCTTCGTTGTCGAGCGACTTCTCCAAACGTCGGATCAACACGATTGTCTTTTCGCCAAAGAAGAGCGATTGCGAGAGCATCGCGGCGCAAGCTGCGGTGAACTTGGCGAGTGTAGCACCGATCGAAATCGACGAAATCGAACAAGTCTTGCGCGATGCCGCGATTGATGAGGCAGGGGGCGTGGAGTTTGCATTTATTCCTTCCGCCGCCGGAGTTTGTACGCATCACGGTTTGTTAAACACTGTCGAACGTAAATTGGCTGAACGAGTATTTCGTCGCGAGGACGGCGGACGGATAATTGTTGCCACACCGACACTCGCTCAAGGCATGAACCTGCCTGCCGAAGCTGTCATTATCGCAGGGGTCCGACGGTTCGATGCAGACAAGAACCGACCGATCATGATGAACGCGCACGATCTTCTCAACGCAACAGGAAGATCAGGTCGCGCCGGCCATCGCCCCGAGGGGATCGTGTTGCTGCTCACCGATAACTTAATCGTGCATTCGCGAACGGCCGATAGTCATGTCCTCTCGGAAGAATGGTTCGAGCTGATTCGCGAAATATTTTCGCATGATGATCAGTGTCTTTCGATTGAGGACCCCATCGAAATCATGCTCGATACGCTCCAGTCGTCGGACGAACTGCCCAGCGGCACGCCTTCTTATTTCATTAACCGCTTGCCTCTTCCTGGCGATGAGAATGAAGCACAACGATTGCTCGCAAAATCGCTGGGAGCCTACAAGGCGGCGCAGAAGCAAGTGCAAACGGACTACCAATGCATGATCGACTTGGCGGTTACCCGTCGAAGAGCATTCATCGTATCTGACAACGACAGACCCTGGCTCGATCAACTGGCGTCAACGAACGGCATCGCCGCCGTCATCCTCCAAAGTTTGGCGGATGACTTTCCAACATCAGAGCGAGTCATCGAAATGAGCGTCGTGAATTCGATTGACCACGTGTTTGATTGGGCCAAACGGCACCCAAGATACGCCGACCGACTCTTTGATCGCGAGGCGTTGGAAACAGTACTCGGAAAGATTGTTTTGCCGAAGGATGTTGAGTTAGTTGATGTGAACGCTTTTGAATCCCTTCGTAGCTTGTTCCATCGCTTCATCAATGGCGAAACGCTTGCCGATATTCAACAACACTGTCCAGCCGCCTCAACGCAGAATGCGAGGTTAGGCTTCTGCCATCGAGCGCGAAAGTTGACGCAGCGAACCAGCATGGACGTGTCCGTTTTGTTAGGACTGCTGCCACAGATCTATCGCGATCAAACTGCACCCAGCGAACGTGAAGGATTGCGGACACCTACCGCAATGGCCGTCGCAAGTGCATGCGCTCGCAATGGGCTAATTTCGCCTGAACAACTCGCGACTGCCTTGTTCGCACCGAGATTGCCACGCTATTCTCATGGCGTTACGCGACGGGGTATCCACCAGCTCTACCGTGACATTGCCCCGCTTCTTAGCGAGGGTGAACCGCTCGAATCGTTTGCACAGGTTTGCAAGCGAGTCAACGCTGCGGGCATCGACTACCGGCTGTCCATTCAATAGCGTTAGTCTGCTTGGTTATCGCACCACCTCTTGATTCTAAAAAAACGTGCCGACGCAGATTTCATCGGGTCCAGCTCCAAGCGGGCGTCAAAAATCGAACAGACCAAGATCGGGGCGGGTACATTTTGGCCGCTTTGGTCTGCGAATCGTTGCGAAAGGCGGCGAATTACATGCGAATGGACCGTACTCGGATTCTCGGCAATTTACTTTTCCTCGTTCACTGCGATCGCGCTCGACCTCTTGCTTGGTGGGCTAGTGCTGGCCAGTTGAAAAGTTGGTATTGCGGGGCGTTAGGCTTCTAATGGTTTTCCTGTCGTCTTGGTGCGCAGGATTCTGGCAAACTGGGTGCGTTTTTGGATTGAACCGTCAGGCCCAGGTTTTCGCCGACCCAGCGATCGACGAGCTTGGTCGGCGTGGACACCATCGCGGCTTTGATTGTGTCCATTGTGGTGGTCACAAACAACGCAGCCCAGACGAGAATGTAACTCGTGAAACCGCTTTTCGACTGGGAACCCTCCAGAGACTTCAATTTGCCGAAACTCGATTCCAGAATCTCAGTACTGCCAGGCATCCGACTTCCGCTCGGGACTTTCGAGCACTCACGCTCAACGCGGACAATCAGTTCGCCTGCGAGCTTTCGTTTCAGGTCGCTGTCACAATCTGGCTCCAACAGTGGCCCGATCGCTGTCCTAGTCCTCAATCAAGCGAGGGTTTATTTGTGATTCTACCATTTTTTGCGGTGGAATTTGCGCATGAGTTGCCGGGCGCGGATGCGCGATGTTGGTCGAGTTTGTAAGATTTTCATAAGCAAGAGCCTTCTTGGGCAAGGTGTTAATCCGGGACTGAAGCATCCAGACTTCAGCTTCAATGGTGTAGCCACGCTAATGCCTGAGCGGCATCGCAATCTGCTCATGTAAGATCAACAACGACTCAACCGTCGGACGATAGGCCAACAATCGCAACCTCAATTGCCGGGCCGAACGAATGACTTGGGCAGGAATCATAATCAACGAATTTAGGTAAGTCGCGAATTCCATCTTCAAGACCCAGCGGCGAATCACTCCTTGTTTCTTTCGCTGGCTGGAGTTGCCCTGGACTCGCACCAACATTCCACTCCATTGCTTCAGCGTCCAGGCCAAGGAGGCGAACACCATGTAAGCCCAATTACTCATCAAGCTATCCAGCGGTGCCTCTAGGCAATGACTGGCCTTGAATTGACTGATCGTATTCTCTTGATTGCAGCGGCGATTGGCATTGCGAATCACTTCCCTCGCTGGCATTTCGTCTTTCGACGCATTGGTGATGTAGAAGTAGTATCGAACTTCATCTTCAGGGAACAGACGCAGTTGGCCACGGTAACATTCGATCTCTTTCCGCAGCACGATCATTCGATAGGAGCGACTGCAACAGGTGGGTCGATAGTCGAATTCTGCGTAACTCTCTTGGGACAATTTCAGGTTCTTATAACCCTTGGCAACCACCACATTCTCTTTGTGATTCGCTCGAGTTGCACGCGGTGGATCGCTGATCGTTTTATCGCGTCGCAGCACTTCCCAGCTGGTTTTCTCGATCGAATCAGCCTTTGCGACAAGATTCCGAGTCGCATCGTACCCGAACACAAACTGCACGTTGTCTTGCTGCCAACGGTCCAGATGCTCCGTTTGCGAGAAGTCCGTGTCGCCACGCAACATGATTTTGCGGAAGCCCGCTTGGCGACACTGAGCGATCGCTTGGTCCAAATAATACGAGGCATGCTGGTGACTGGGACGATTGCCCGAACGGTTGGCCAGATACAAGACCTCTTGGGTTTCAGCCAAGGAAACGACCAAAGGATGATAGCCCCACTGACCTTTGTAGTTGAGACCGATACCTTGTTTCTTTTCACCGGAGGTTTCAGC
>JBDNHU010000212.1:0-4610 GCA_041688615.1 Mariniblastus sp.
AACACACCAAATGGAATCACTGTCGTGAAATACTCTTGGCGCGCCTGAATCGCTCGGATCGCGTACAGACTGTAGGTAAAGCTGGTTTGGTTTTGGAACGATTTCGTCGCTTTCTTTTTCATTCCTCTATTGTGCACGATTGACGGACGTTTAGGAAGTCTATAGGGTTATGCGGGAAGTGTTGTGTACGACTTCCATTTTGTATGAAGATTTAGCCGATGTCAGCAAATGCTCAAAACTCCACTTCAATTAAAGAATCAGCGTTTGCTGAATTCGGCTTGGGAAAAACGGTGAAGGCGATCTGTGAAGAGATTCGCGAGATTTACCTATGGGACCAGGTCCCTTGGGTGATCGGCTACAGCGGGGGCAAGGATTCGACGGCGATCCTGCAGCTGATCTGGATGGCGGTCAAGGATCTGCCGGCCGAGCAGCGAACGAAACCAATTCACGTGATTTCAACGGACACTCTGGTCGAGCAGCCACTGGTTTCAGCGTGGGTCGATGCATCGCATACAAAGATGAGCGAGGCGGCGCAAAGTCAAGGAATGCCGGTTGTGCCAAACAAACTAACGCCCGCGGTAAAGGATACGTTTTGGGTGAATCTGATCGGAAAGGGTTACCCCGCACCACGAAAACTATTTCGTTGGTGCACCAGCCGAATGAAGATCAGTCCGTCCAACGAGTTCATTCGAAGGGTGATTCGGGATAACGGAGAAGCCTTGCTTGTGCTTGGTACTCGCAAGGCGGAAAGCAGTCGACGTAATCAGCGCATGGCTAAAACCGAAGCAGCCTCGCGGCGAGCCTTCCTGAACGATCGGTTGACGCTCAATACTAACTTGCCCAATTCGAAGGTGTACACGCCGATCGAAGACTGGACGAACGATGACGTTTGGTTGTTCTTGATGCAGGTGAAGAATCCCTGGGGCAATTCGAACAAATCGTTGCTGGGGATGTATCAGGGCGCATCAGCCGATGGCGAGTGCCCGTTGGTGGTTGATACATCGACGCCTAGTTGCGGAAGCAGTCGGTTCGGGTGCTGGACCTGTACGGTTGTCGACAAGGATCGTTCGATGGAAGCGATGATCAAGAACGACGATGAAAAGGTTTGGATGACGCCGCTGCTGGAACTTCGCAATGACTTGGGGAATATGGATCTTGATCGCGGTCGCCGCGATTACCGTCGGATGAGCGGCAAGGTGCAATTGTACGGCAAGGACAAATCGAACTTGGATATTATTCCCGGTCCTTACACTAAAGAATCTCGGGAGTATTGGCTGCGACGGTTGTTGGAGACGCAGAATGTAGTCCGATCGTTGGGGCCGCCCGAGGTTGCCGCGATTGAGTTGATTACGATGCCAGAGCTATTGGAGATTCGCAATCTCTGGCTCTATGAAAAGCACGAATTCGACGATAGTCTGCCGAAGATTTACGCAGCCGTCACTGGACAAGAGTTTCCGTTGCCTCCAGCCGACGATCAACTCCTGCGTGGAGAAGACTGGCAATTGCTTGGCGAGATCTGTGGTGATGACCGGATTTTCTTCGAGCTGCAAACCAGCCTACTGGACGTCGAGCGTCAGTATCGCGGGATGTATCGGAGAGCCGGGATTTATGAAGCGTTGGAAGATCGCTTGAAGAGCGCCCAGTTTGGGACACAAGAAGAGGCGCTTACGACTCGTCGTGATGAGGAACGCCGTCGCAACGATGCGATGGAAGATCCGCGTGAGTTGCACGTGATACAGCCAACGTTTTTTTCAATGGAAGAGGAAGTCGAGGACGCTGAAGTATGATTCTTAATCATCTGACATTGCACAACTTCTGCGTCTATCGCGGTGAGCAAACCATTGATTTGCGTCCAGAGGCTCGCTATGGCAAGCATCGACCGATCGTGTTGTTTGGCGGCATCAACGGTGGTGGCAAGACAACGATATTAGACGCCATTCAACTTGTGCTTTACGGCAATCGAGCATCTTGCTCGAAGAAGAGCGAAAAGAGCTACGAGCAATTCCTGCGAGAATCAATCAATCGCGGCGTACCTCCATCTGAAGGTGCGGCCATTCGCCTTGCTTTTCAGTATGCGTCCGAAGGGCAAGACCATACATACGAAGTGGATCGACAGTGGGCCGTAAAGGGAAGCAAGACGAAAGAAACGGTAACCGTCCGTAAGAACGGAGAAGTCGATCGTTGGTTGTCCGACAATTGGGCCCAGCAAGTGGAAGACTTGTTGCCACAAGGAATCTCGCAGCTATGTTTTTTCGATGCAGAGAAGATCCGCTTTCTTGCCGAAGACGAAACCAGCAATGCAACGTTGGGCAATGCGATCAAGTCCCTGCTTGGACTTGATTTGGCCGAACGCTTGATCGCCGATGTCAGCGTGCTTGAAGGCAAGATCGCAAAACGTGTGAAGCCTAGCGCCGACAAGACTGAGTTGGAACGGTTGGAGGCGGAACTTTCCGAAAAATCGATCCAGATCGGTAGGCTGAATCAAGAGTGCGCGGCGTTAGAGAATCCTCGACTGTCAACGAAGAACAAAATGAACGAGGCCGAACGTGGCTTCGAATCCGTTGGTGGTAAGCATTGGCAGGATCGACAGCTGCGGCTGAGCAAACTGGCAAGTAAGGAAGGACAACTTGAGGCCGGGAAGGCACAGCTGATCGAAATTTCCGAAAGTAAACTACCGCTGGCTTTGGTTACGCGACTGACTTCATCACTTCAAAACCGTGTCATAGCTGATAAGCATCGAAGTGAATCGGCGTTGATCATCGAATTGTTGACACAACGTGATGGCAAACTATTGCAGTCGCTCAAGTCGAAAAAGGTAGACAAGTCTCCACTGGAGCTTGTCCGACAGCTGCTTGAAGAAGATCGTCAATCCAGAACGCTTGATGAGGGTGCTGAACGCGGAATGGATCTTTCTGGGAATGGTGCAGCATTGCTTGATGCACTGTCGATCGAAAGTATCAAGAAGAAACAGGAAACTGTCGCGATCGTCTTAGCAAACGCTCGCCGCCTTGCGAACGATGTTGAGGATTTGCAGCGTGCGTTGGCAGCCACGCCCAAGGAAGATAGTATCAAAGAGGCGGCAGAAACGTTGAAGCTTGCTTCGCAAGAGTTTGTATTAATTGACCAACAGGTCCGTAAACTTGAGACACTGCTGCAAGCGGAACGTCAATCGCGAACTGTTCTTGAGGAGCTAGTTAAGCGACTTCGCAAGAAGCTGGTGGATGAGGGTATTTCAAATGAAGAGGATGTCAGGCTGGTGCAGTTGCTGACAAGAACACACGAAACAATGTCGGTATTTCTGCAGCGTGCTACCGCGAAAAAGATCGATCGGCTTGCGGAATTCATTACCGAATCGTTTAGGTTTCTGCTTCGCAAGAAGGCCTTAGTCGAGCGAGTTGTGATCGATCCGGCGACCTTCGACATACAGCTTGAGGATAGCGAAGGGCAGCAAATTTCTAAGCAGCAATTGTCTGAGGGCGAGAAGCAGATTTTCGCAATATCGGTGCTTTGGGGACTGTCGCGAGCCTCAGCCCGCCCCTTGCCTGCGGTGATTGATACTCCGATGGGACGTCTGGATGCAGAACATCGCAGTGCTTTGCTGGAAAGGTATTTTCCCAATGCCAGCCATCAAGTAGTGATTTTGTCGACGGACACAGAGATCGAAGAATCTGCATTTGAGAAGTTGCAATCTTCGATCGCACGCGCTTATCATCTTGAGTACAACGATGCTGAGAAATGCACGGTTGCGACCGAAGGGTACTTTTGGCAAACAAGCTTGGCTTAAAGGGATTATGAACCATGGCAATTAAGCAAATAAAAGTTTCGGCTCAAGGAAAAGACCAGCTTGTTCGTTTGAAATCGCGAACGGGTATTCAACAGTCGAATATTCTTTGTCGTTGGGCATTTTGTGTTTCCCTGGCAGAAGAGACACCACCCACACCGGTCGATATTCCAGCTGACAGTAATGTCGAAATGAATTGGCATGTGTTTGGTGGCGAGTTTCAAGAGATTTACTTCGCACTTCTAAAAGAGCGTTGCCTTGAGGATGGGATCGAACTCTCGGATGAATCTGCAGTCAATCGTCAATTTCGTTTGCACTTGCACAGAGGTCTGGCCTACTTAGCCACGCCTAATCGCGTACGTTCCGTTGCCGATTTGGTCGATGCGGCCATGTAGTCTGCGTGGTGTTTGCAATTATTAATAATACAAGAGTGAGTATCCAATGAAAAAAAGTATCCATGAGGTCGCTGCGGGAGTGATGACCGAACAGAAACTGCCGCTAACGGTTGATCAACTCTATCACATTATTCAAGCCCAATGTCTTTATGAATTTAAGGCTAAAAATCCCAAGAGCGTGCTTCGAAGTCAATTGCGACGGCACTGTGAAAACGTTATGGGCACCAAGCAAGTATCCAATCCGCTGTTCCAAGTTTCTGCTGACGGTCGATTTCACTTGCGAGGTTAAGCCTAGGTTTTAGGGGTTCTCAAATTTGTTTTGCAAGACATGGGGCGATGATCTTTGCGAAGGATGGTCGGCTCTTGCGCCGCCTGCGGCTGGCTGTGGGGTCAGGTGAGATCGGGAGATTTTTTGGGGGGACGGTTTAGGCACG
>JBDNHU010000213.1:0-4712 GCA_041688615.1 Mariniblastus sp.
GTCATTTTCCACAAGGAAGGCGACTACGAAGCGTTTGAGAATATTCTTGCCGAAGGGCTTGTCCGCTATCCATGCCGCATTCTTTCGTATCAGTTGATGCCGAATCATTGGCACTTCGTGCTCCAACGGACCGAAGATGGAGGAATGGGCAATTTCTTGCGTTGGGTTACCCTGACGCATACGACGCGGTACCACGCCTATCTTCTACAAAGCTGGCGAGGGACATGTTTACCAAGGCCGATTCAAGAGTTTCCCAGTCCAGGATGATGGCCATATCCACGTTCTCTGCCGGTACGTCGAACGCAGCGTACGGCGGGCCGAGTTGGTCGGGCGCGGAAGTCCGTTCGGTCAAGCGAATTGGGTGGAGTCGATCGCCCGTCGTCTGGACCTCGAATCGACGCTACGAGCACGCGGACGCCCGAAAAAGAAGCCCATTTCAACCAACCAACGAAACAAAGAGTCCTGACCCCTTTTCCTCGTTCAGGAGTTACTTAAGAAACGCTTGTTGGCATCAATTCGCTGATGCAAGACTTCCGCAGTTAACGGTTTTGACTGAGCAACCGCAAACCACTGCGGATCACTGAACGCGTTGGACGACGATTCCAGTTGATAGACACGTGATTCGGCAAGTCTCGGCCCGGCCGATGTCTCAATATTTTTGGACCGATTGAAGAACGCGACCAATCCCCAGTAGTGACGTTGCTCAATCTCTTCCGCCTCGTCTTTACGTGCGTAGAGATACTAGGTGAGAGTGTCGAATTACATCACGCTAGTCCATGGACCAGTTCGCGAAAACCGCTATGACTTAGTTGGCAAAATCGACTTGAGTATTCGTGAGGTCGCTTGTGCGGCATCGGTCGAGGGGAGTGCGGTAAAGGCGATTCCGGAGACGACTTTGGTAATGTTGTGGTCGACTTTACCGGGGATTTCCCAGGTCGTTCCGTCCGCCGTTGTCATATAGATCGATAACGTGTGATGGCCGCTCCCCGGTCGCTCGCCGATGACATGCAGCAGCGTTCGCCAACCCGATCGTCCACCAAACAGGATTTCTCCTATTCGATAGCCAGCACGTACCCGACCGTTGCGGATCAACAAATGACCGGCGGCGATTCGAACTCCATCCGATTCAAGTGTATCGCGAAGTGCGGTCAGCAGACTATCGAGTTGCCCCTCGTCCGTCACCGCCAATGCGTTCAGGCCATCGGATACCACAATCAAACAATCGTCATGCTCGCCCACAATCGATTCGCGATCGAGCGTTAATTTTGTTTGAGCGGTTTTTGAAAGGTGTTCTCCGGACAGCGGATGAAGAATATAATCTTCTCGATCGATCGCTTGAGTTGCCAAAGACAGGACAGCTTTTGTATCGCGCCCAAAATCTGTCGGCAGCTCCTCCCAAATGCAGCGTTTGGCGTCCACGTAGATGAGTTGGACCTGGGCTGCCAACGTCGGTTCCAGTTCTGCGGGAGTGTTTCCAAACCCGCTGGCAAGAAAGACGCCGCGTGACCGAACTTCAGCCATCTTAACATCCGCTTCGGCCCGTATGGCAGAATCGTCACGCCAATCGTTTCGTCGACGACAGTATTGCAAGTAAACCCAAGCGGGGTCTCCAAAGTGTTCGGTTGGTTTACCATCCGCATTAATGATTCCGATCGATTGAAAAAAGCTCCACATCGGATCATTAACCCGATACCCAAATTTCTCGCGAATGTGAACGTGGTCCTGAAACGATGTTGTCAGATAGCCGAGCATTGGATCGATACGCGTGGGTAACGCCATCAGATAGCCTGGATTGGCAGGCATGACTTGATCGATACACCACCCAAGGTCATCGAGCGTGACATCCATGTGCAAAGTCGAGCAGATATCTAAACCGATCATTAAACCATGTAGCTTGCCCATCACGATATCTTCCAGGCAGCAACGAACCAGTTGTTCGCGCGACCGAAACACTTCCGGGCCTATAAAGCCAGCCACGTCGTTAAGATGAACCCAAGAAAGACCGCCCGCGTCAGCTCTGGGTACTTCTTTGGCAAGCGTGCGAGCAAATCCGTACTTACGAGACTCATGAATAACCATGTCCAGCCCGCGACCATGACCGTTGGTAAAGTCGGCACCTTGTCCTGTCTCGAAATAGAGTCCGAAGCGACCGTCGCGGCCCCGGGCATGTGCGAGCATCTTTTCGGTCGTGACATCAAACGTCGCATTGGCGGGATCGTTACCCGCGATGCTTTGAAACCAAAGTTCGGTCGAGCCTGGCACTAACTGCTCAGCTTCCGCTTGAACATCGATATGAGATAACACGCAGTGGGGTATTAAATGGTCGACTTCGAATGTTACTAACAAATCCTGCAACGTTTGCTGCACGGAAACCACCGACGCCGTCTCGCTGGAAACGGGATTGGTACCAACCAACACATCGCCCACGGCGTAAGCAAAGGCATCAAAGACTTGCCAGCGAATATCATCCGGATTGTCGGTGGGGGAATTGGGTTGGATTCGGGCACCGAGATAGCCTTTCGCTCCCATCTGGGAGCCCGGCAACGGGTTGAAAACTTTGCCACCAACTTTGATTAATTCATCATTGGTCATCAATCGAACCACGCAAGCAATCACGTCGCTCGACAAACCAACACGAATTTGGTGGATTTCCGCTTCGGGCCGTTCCAGCAGAAATGATTTGAGTTCACCGAGCGTCCAGGATCCAATCTTTTGCTGCTGGATCTTGTCAATCGACTCGGCAATCAACGCGAATAGATCGTCGGCCTGCTGCGGGTGCGAGTCAATTTCAGCGATAGTCGTGTGGGCCAGCAATTTGCGGGCATGTTGACGAGCCGTCGGATTAACCGCCGCGACCCGAATGATTTCGTCCCCCTCCTTAAATTCGTTGGCCGCGCCCAACATTTGGCAAAACAGTGTCGCGTCCCACCCGCCACGGACTCGATGAATCCAAGCAACCAGGCTTTCACCCGATTCGGGAAGCGTAGCCTCGAAAGCAAAGTCCGGTCGAGTATCGCGGTCGTCCGTTTGGTCCGAATTTATCGTGGGCGAATCGGCGGCGATTACGTTCGCAGCACGCACCACAGCGACCGCCGCGACCGTTGATAGACTAACATTCAGAAATCTTCGACGGTGCATGCCGGTCTCCCCTTAAAATCGTCCAAGAAACAAGGTCAACGAAAGTCATCATCCCGCCAGTACCGAAGACCTGCGAAAGCTCGATGGCAAATTCATTCGGGTTCGAGCAGAATCGTATCGCTGTCTTCGTAACCGGGGCAACAGCAGCATAGCAGAACCAGTTCGTCATCGCCGCTATTGTGAATTTGATGGGTCGCTCCTGGAGGAATCGAAATCGCATCCGCCGGCCCGACCAATTGTTGTTCCCCGTCAATGGTCATTAGCCCGCTACCGGCAACGATGTAGTAGATTTCTTCGGTCTTGGGGTGATAATGAGGGGGCGTGGTAAGGCCTGGTGCGATCCGGGCTTCTGCCAAAGATTGGTTACGAATACCAGAATTCCGATGCGATAACAGCTCGCGAATTTCCGAACCATCTTTGGTGGTAAAGGACTTCGCCTTGGCCAGGTTTTGAATATCCATATAGAATTAAATTGCTTTTATTGATTAGATCGATTTTGATGCGTCTAACTTCCAGCCCAGGAGACACTTCATGGGAAAGCCGAAGTTACACGATGAATTAACCACCTGCCAGTCCGAGCTTCACCGTCATCAGGGTAAAACGCCTGTACGGAGAGTTGGGGGCGGCACTCGCCCTTTTCAACGGTCCGTTGGGGTTGCTGGGAATTTACCGGGCGATAGCGAACGGACATCGTCAAGCACCCGCGCCCGATTCCGCAACCGTCACCCTTAGTTTAATCCTCAGCTTCTTGTTCTGCATAGGGATTTTGGTGATCCTTCTCAGGTTTCGGTATCGGCTGGTTTTCGACGGGGGAAGAAAATGGGACGGGGGTAATATCGCCTAATTACCCCCGTCCCATTATCCGCGCCCTGTCTCGGTCGAGCGATGATCAATACCAGAAACGAGCTTCCCGCACCAAAATCGCCTTCATCTGTCCTTCTTCGGCCCGCCGGAGGCGAGCCGTAGAAGGACGGGGGTTCGGGGCTGCGCGGCGATCTGGTTCTGAACATGAATCCACGGAGGCGAGCTCCGTGGTGTAACCGCGCCCCGAAAAACGCTTCGGCTACAACGATGCCAAACGCAGGCTTCGGCTCATTTTCGTTTCACACACGAAGCCCATGAATACGCAATTGGTGCCACCCATTGTCCGCAAAATGCGAAATTTCTGTAGTGCGGAATTGGTCGAAATGAACAGATGGTGGGTGGCACCAATTGCGAGTTCAAGAAAGCGTCTCGTACAGAACTTGTTCTATCTGTCAGATATGGCTTAATCGTCGGCGTCTTTGTCGCTGGACAATGGCTTCCTGCGACCTCCGGACGAAGAAAAGTGGTCAGGACTCTTTACGGCGAGGTTGGGGGTGGTTGAACTATTTGGATGCCCCGCCCGAAACGCGCCGACGAGAAGAATGCGATCTACCATGCCTTGAACCGTGGCAATGGACGATCGGTCATTTTCCACAAGGAAGGCGACTACGAAGCGTTTGAGAATATTCTTGCCGAAGGGCTTGTCCGCTATCCATGCCGCATTCTTTCGTATCAGTTGATGCCGAATCATTGGCACTTCGTGCTCCAAC
>JBDNHU010000214.1:0-6179 GCA_041688615.1 Mariniblastus sp.
CTAACAACGCGTGGCGAGAGCCTAAGCAACTAACAACGCGTGGCGAGAGCCTAAGCAACTAACAACGCGTGGCGAGAGCCTAAGCAACTAACAACGCGTGGCGAGAGCCTAAGCAACTAACAACGCGTGGCGAGAGTCCTTGAACACGATTCGACTGGCATTTTGAGATTCGTAGATCTTATCGCGAACCTTTTGCTTTTGACTTGCTCGTGGGAGGCTTTGATATTATATACTGGTAAGGCGCAAATAGAACCAACCCTTAGGGTTTTGTGGTGGTCTTGTCTGAATTAATCCTGGGCAGCGTCATCGGTCGCCCAGTTTGTGAAACGGGACTTGCTTGGTTCAGAATTTGCGAAATTTGGAAACCTTATTTCACGAGCATTTCTGACAGGTCCAATGATTCGACTGGCAGCCGGAATTTATGCTTTCCCTTGATGTTGTTTTTTAAATTTGCGGATGCTGAAGTCATGTGAGTTACGCGAAGTGGGTTCGCTTGAACCCTGCCGGTAAATTGGGCTGTCAATCAAATTATTTTGTGAAGGTGAGCCAAAATGATACGTTGCTTTGTGTTGCTTTTGACTAGCCTTTTGATGTGCAGTGCAAGCAGCTTTGGTCAAAATGCTGTCCTGCCTGATGATCAGGATGCTGCGGCGAAGGTGCGGCATGATCCGTCTCCCGATCAATTGCAAGATTTGCTTTCTGAGACGGTGTCAACAATGCCTTTGCACTCGCCTTTGTCTGCGCCGCCCTTGCGCGGAAGGGACGAGGTCCGAAAAATTCTAGGTGGTTCGGAATTAATTGTGGATCGGACCAAGACGTTGGCAATCGTTCTGGTTGCTGGCAAAAAAGATCATGGGCCAGGCGAGCACGATTATCCAGCGTGGCAATTGGCTTGGGGGCAATTGCTAACCGAAGCTGAAAATGTTGATTTGAAGCTGGCTTGGGATTTCCCAACAGACAAACAGTTTGATTCTGCCGATTTGATTGTCTTTTTTCAAAAAGGCCAATGGGATGACCGTCGCGCTGAACAAATTGATAGATATTTGCAATCGGGGGGTGGTCTTGTTTATCTGCATTGGGCGGTCAATGGTGGTGATCGAGTCGCCGAGTTTTCAGAGCGTATTGGTTTGGCGTCCGAGGGTGGAAAAATAGCATATCGCCATGGTCCGTTGTCGTTGCAGTCGCACAATCAACAACATCCAATTATGAGAAATTTTTCTGTTCTGGATTTACACGACGAAAGTTATTGGCGTTTAACGGGTAAGCCTGAAAAGGTCACGCTTTTGTATTCAAGCGAAGAAGACGGTCGTGCGACACCTCAAGTTTGGACGTTTGAAAAGGGGAAAGGGAGGATTTTCGTCTCGATTCCTGGTCACTACAGTTGGACCTTTGACGACCCGTTGTTTCGAATCCTGGTATTGCGAGGATTTGCCTGGAGTTGCCGACAGTCGGTAGATCGCTTTAATCCGTTGGTCACTTTAGGTGCCAGAATACAAGATAAAGTCGATTGAATTCACTGTTTGACTGAGGGTGCAATGTGCTATAATCGAAAGGTGCCTTGAAGCCTGCACTGACGAATCATCTCGATTAGACTGAGATTGTTTGAGTGCAGTCTGGATGGTGAGATTCGTTCTGTCAGGATCGCTTTGGGGCTCCATTGACAAGCGTTGCGGCTAACACTGCATCCCTGAACTAGCACTGCGCAATCTTTCTGTCACGGGGCAAAACAGAAGTCTGCGTTTTGATGCTCAAACCCGCCTATGGTGCAAACGTTTGCACTCCTTACAAAGTCCCGCCCTTACCTGATCGTGTCTGAGAACCGTGACTGTCCATGTCTGCTGACCTCGCGTTGATCAATTCCGCTGCAAACGATTTTGTCTTCATTGACATCGTTTCAAAACGATAGATCGGTGTGAATCGCGTCCAGTGATCAAGATTCAACACAATGTATCGATCGTTGCGCGTGATTTCCTATTGATAAGACCTTTAGTGGAATCAGTGGCAAGGTGGTTGACTGGCTGGCGTTGTTGCCAGGATTTTGGTTAGTGGCTCCAACCTGTTTTCCCTTATTCTTTGGAACAATAGTCCGATGGCTATGTTGATTAATCGAGTAAACGTTGCCTTGATGTTCTTTTTGAGCGGGGCCATCGGCGTGTACGTTGTTGGGCAGCAACCGCCAATCAACCAGGAACCCAACGAACCTAGTTTGTTGGTTTCGGTTGCCCGCTCGAATGATCAGAGGGATGATCAAAAAAGCGAGGCAGTTGGATTCGAAGCGGTTGATTTCTCGCGAGACATTCGACCCATTTTGTCAGATACTTGTTTCAAATGTCACGGACCGGATGCCGCGGAACGATCGGCTGGCCTGCGACTGGATACTGAAGAAGGTATCCAGGAAGATTTGGGTGGTCACCAAGCGGTCGTGCCAGGAAAGCTAGACGAAAGTGAATTGATCAACCGGCTGATCACCGATGATTTAGACCTGAGGATGCCGCCAGTCGATTCAGGCCGCGAATTGAAAGCGGATCAGATTGAATTGCTCAAAGCGTGGGTGAAGCAAGGTGCCAAGTGGGATCAGCATTGGTCTTTTGTTCAGCCCACTCAAGTCGTGCCGCCGGTATCGGATTCAGATTGGGTCCGGTCACCGATCGATCAGTTTATTCTTCGCAAGATGCAGAAAAAAGGGCTCAGTCCCAATCCGGATGCAGAGAAGGCAATGTTGCTTCGTCGTTTGTCACTGGACATCGTCGGTCTTCCTCCGACACTCGAAATGGTGCACTCATTTGTGGCCGACACCTCGCCGGATGCTTACGAAAAACAGGTGGACCAGCTTCTTTCGTCTTCGCAATATGGCGAACATATGGCCAGGTACTGGCTGGACGCTGCAAGGTACGGCGATACTCATGGATTGCATTTGGATAACTACCGCGAAATGTGGCTTTATCGTGATTGGGTTGTCGATGCGTTCAATCGTAACTTGTCCTACGACCAATTTGTGACCGAACAATTGGCCGGTGACCTCTTGGAACAGGCGACCCAATCGCAAGTGATTGCCAGTGGTTTCAATCGGGCTCACGTAACCACAGCAGAAGGCGGATCGATTTCCGCGGAAGTGGATATGCGAAATGTTGTTGACCGAACTTCGACAACTGGAACAGTGTTTATGGGACTGACCGTTGGCTGCGCCGTGTGCCACGACCATAAATATGATCCGATTTCACAACGCGAATTTTACCAGTTGTACGCCTTTTTTAACTCGATCGAAGGCGATCCAATGGACGGCAATGTGAAAGATCATCCGCCGATATTGCGAGTGTTGTCGGACCAACAAAAAGTAGAAATTGCCCAACTGCGCCAAAGAGCCGAACAGCTACGGTTGGACATTCAAGCGAAGATTTTAGCATTTGATTACCAGGAGCCAGCGGTGATCGATGGCGAACTGGCGGGGGCCGAGTCAAAGGAATATGTTTGGGTTGATGACCAACTTCCTGCGGGTGCGAAACCGACTGAGTGGAAGTGGTCCGAGGCCGGTGACGGTTCGGTCGCCAGTGGCGACCGAGCGAGTGTTCGGACCGCGACAGGGTTGAGTCAGCATTTCTTTATTGATGCGAATCCTGAATTGCAAGTGCATTCGGCGGACGACATTTTGTTTGCTTATGTTTACTTGGACCCAGCCAATTTGCCGGAAGAGGTTATGTTGCAATGGAATAATGGTGATTGGAACCATCGTTCCTATTGGGGCGGGAACAAGATTGATTGGGGTGCGGATGAATCGGCCAGTCGACGACGGTTGGGCGACCTGCCTGAAGCCGGGAAATGGGTGCGGTTGGAGACCAAAGCGAGTGATGTTGGTTTTGGGCCAGGCACCAAAATCAATGGGTGGGCGTTTACGCAATTTGGTGGTAGTGTGCGTTGGGATAAGGCAGGCATCGTGACTGTGGGTCAGCCTTTAAGCCAGTACGGCAGTTTGGCAGCTTGGACCAAGGATGTAGAAGCGAACAGTGGCAAGGGATTACCGGACGATATTGTTGCGATTTTGGGCAAAGCATCCAGCGATAGGAATGCAGAAGAAACCACAAAACTGCGTCATTATTTTGTTGAGAATGTATTCCCAGAATCTCAAGCAATCATGGCAGCCTTGAAACAGGAAATGGCCAAAGCGACTGCCGATGCTGATGGTATCAGCAATTCGGGACCCACGACATTGGTGTCCAAAGAATTGCCTGCCGCCAAGCCTGCATTTGTTATGCATCGTGGCGAGTACGATCAACCTGGGGAACCTGTGGAACGGGCCACACCAAATGCACTACCGGCGTTTGCTGACGATTTGCCTCGCAATCGCTTGGGTTTGGCCAAGTGGTTGGTGAAGCCGAATCACCCATTGACCTCGCGAGTCACGGTGAATCGATTTTGGCAACAACTCTTTGGGACCGGTTTGGTCAAAACCTCTGAAGATTTTGGGGCACAGGGCCAACAACCATCGCATCCCGAACTGCTGGATTGGCTAGCGGTTGACTTTGTAGAAAACGGCTGGGACACCAAGCGATTGGTAAAACAAATTGTAATGTCATCGACGTACCGACAATCTACGCAGATTTCTTCCGAGAGTTTGCGAATTGATCCTGAAAATCGATTCTTGAGTCGGGGTGCTCGGTATCGTTTGGACGCGGAAACGTTAAGGGATCAAATTTTGTTTGCGGCCGGATTGATGAACTCAGAAATCGGCGGTCCGTCGGTCAAACCACCTCAGCCTGATGGCTTGTGGTTTGCAGTTGGCTATTCGGGGTCCAATACCGTTCGCTTCAAAAAAGATGATGGACATGAAAAGGTTCACCGTCGCAGTTTGTACACGTTTTGGAAGCGAACATCGCCGCCTCCGCAGATGACAACGTTCGATGCGCCTTCGCGGGAATCGTGTACCGTTCGGCGGGAACGAACCAATACGCCACTACAAGCATTGTTGCTGATGAACGAACCGCAGTATGTCGAGGCTTCACGGTACTTTGCTGCACGAGTGCTGACCGAAGGTGGCCAGGAAGATCGGCAACGGGTTCGATTTGCCATTCGCTTGGCGGCCAGTCGCGAGGCTTCTGATACTGAGGTCATCATCATTGAAAAGATGTTGGATGACGCGCGATCAGATTTTGCGATCGACGTGGATGCTGCAAAAGCCTTGGTGGCGATTGGCGAAAAGTCAGCGGAAGATTCGTCTGACGTTATTGAGTTGGCGGCATGGACGATGGTTGCGAATTTGATCTTCAATTTGGATGAAGTTGTGACCAAAAATTAGGGTCGGTCACCTGCCCGATGGGTGGCTTGTGGGTAGGTTTGTTGGTTTGACTTTGAGGTAGGTTTTAGGCGCGATTGTGTGGCACTGTCGCCGCTGAACGATTTTGACTTGGCCGTAAAGAATCGACTGTAAAGACGACATTAGGATCGACGGTCGCTGATTTTAGTGTGTTTGATAAAATGAAGGAAATGGCAATGAATCCAGTTCAACAGTATTTGCAACAGCAGACCAGGCGCGCGTTTTTTGGCCGTGCTGCCACGGGACTTGGGACTGCGGCCTTGGCTACTTTAATGGGCCAACCGTGGTTGAACGCTGCGGGGACTGCCCCTAGGCTAGGCCGTGCGGGCTTAGAAGACGTGCAGCGTTTTGGTGCGCTGCCCAATTTGCCGCATCACGCCCCAAAAGCCAAGCGTGCCATCTACTTGTTCATGTCGGGTGCTCCATCACAATTAGACATGTATGACTATAAGCCGACGATGGCTGATTGGTTTGACAAGGACTTGCCCGAATCGATTCGCAAGGGTCAACGTCTGACAACAATGACCTCTGGGCAAAGTCGATTCCCAATCGCGCCGTCGATTTACAACTTTGAGAAATATGATAACGGCGGTGATGGGGCTTGGGTCAGTGAATTATTGCCGCACACTTCGACGATGGTTAAAGATCTGGCAATTGTCAAAACGGTGTACACCGAAGCGATTAATCATGACCCCGCCATTACCTATATTTGCACGGGTAACCAATTGCCGGGTCGGGCCAGTTTGGGTGCGTGGTTAAGTTACGGCCTGGGCAGCATGAATGAAAATTTACCAGCGTTTGTGGTGTTGAATTCGACTTGGACTGGGCGAAGAGATGCTCAGGCGCTTTACAACCGATTGTGGGGTAGCGC
>JBDNHU010000215.1:0-4512 GCA_041688615.1 Mariniblastus sp.
GCCAAGAACTGATTGCCCATTCGATTCAAGTGCACACCGTCGATCGTGAGGATCGAATGCGATTTTTGGTTTGGATTGTGACCCTTCAGGTAGTCGATCGCCAACTTCCGCAGGTCCAGCAAATTGCATCCACTGTCCGTGGCAACCGTTCGGATCATTTCGGACAAATCTTCAAGATCGCGGTCCATTGAATTCGAACCGTCGGCTTTTTCACCAATTAACATCGGCGTACAAAGCACAATTTCGGGTGAACCGACTTCAGATTCCGACTCCTCCCCAGCCGTTAGCCGCAAGGCTTCAACCAAAGCCAGCATGTCTTGTTTGGCTTTGGCAAATTCAAGCACGTTGCCTCGCGATTGATGCCAAACGTCATTAACGCCAACAAAAACCATGACAATCGACGGACGCAACGGCAAGACTTCGGTCACAACGCGAACTCTCGCGTTTTCGATCCGGTCACCGCTGACTCCCGTTGGACGCCATTGCAATTCCTCTCGCCCCAATGCCTCACGCAAAAGGGTGACAAAGCCAGCCGAACGATTTCCTGCTTGAGTAATCGAATCACCTAAAATGATAATTCGATCCTTGGCCTGCAGAGGCCGTGAAAAGGTGCTGCTCACCGTGGAATGGCTCCGGTTTGGAAGACAACATGAACGTGGATTCAAAAAACTGGATCTCCAACTGCCTGACGCGGAAGCAGGATCAATCCATTCGCCCAGAATATTTAGCCAGATTCTATCCCGATCGCTGCTGATTCGATAGGCAACTGGTCAAGAGGAACCCCGTGGCTTCAGGAAACGAAAAAGGCCACAGCCATCCGAATCAACGAACGACCATGGCCTGAGTAATCAGAAACCACACCCAGCGACGATCAACGCCGGTCTGCTAGTTCCATTTCACTAGGATGTAGTAGGTTTCAGAGACTTTATCACCTGGCTCGCTCATACCACCCAATAAAGTCCATTGATCGGCGACCGACTTTACAGTGCCTACCACTTGAAAAGCCTTCAAATTTCCCCGATCGACTTGCCCAGCCCAGGAAACCACCGGAATTACCAGCGCGGGCGGCCCACCATCAACACAACTGACACCAACCTGAATCGTACCAATCGGACTGTCGCCTGGCGGAATAAAAGGTAGGAATTCCGCCGACCAACCCACAACGGGCTTAACGGTTTTTGATTGATAGCCAACTTGATTTTGCTTATCGAGATCCTGAATCCCACCACCGCTGCCTACCACGGGTGTAACCCCAATCACAATATTTCGATGTTCGCCGCTAGTGCACGCAACCACTTGACCATTGAGTCCTGTACCCGAGCCTGCCTGAACCGCCGACTGCAAAATAATCTCATCGATCTCTGGCTGCGACTTGCCTGTTAGCAACGACTCTGCGTTAGCGACGTTCAATTTCAGCGCAACCCATTGGACTGCTACGGTTCTTTGCTTCGCTTGTGCCGAACGCAGAACACCCAGGAGCGCCTCGATTTCTTTGTGAACTTCGGCCGCATGTCTAATCAGCAACGAACCACCTAATGCCCGGCAAATGCAAATGCCACCTTGATTTTCCCAAGACTTCGGTTCAACCATCGAAACGATGACTTGACCAATCTGGTTCGCCGGGAGCTGAGCACCGGCATAGCCCGTTACAAATCCATCGCCCATACCACCGCCACCCATTCCACCGCCACCCATGCCCATACCTTGAGTGCCCATTGAAGGAGAAACAGCGAACATACCACCGCCACCCATTCCACCACCGCCAAATACACCTGGCTGGGCGTCCGTAACTTTGGAACGTAAACCGGTCCCTGGCCAACGATCCGGTAGTATCTCAAAGGCCTGCGGTTGAGTTAACAAATCGCTAACATCGTAAACCTTCACCACCAGTCCAGCCTCCTCATCTTCATCAGGCGACTGAGGGCTTGCCGATCCCAAACCCAAAAGACATGGACTTGCGCTAAGTGGTAACTCGGAATGGCTAAGGAAGCCGAAACCAAACAACATTGCTACTAAGAATTTCGCTCGCATCGCTGACATACCTCACTTAAAAAGACATCGCGAACTACGTTCGCTTCAAACTGTTTCTTCCACCTTTGAACCCGTTGATTCGCTGAATTCATTCCTGCTGCAACGGTTCCTAACTGACTTGCTTCTTGCAGTGCAAGATCCGCCGAAGGAACTTGCCGCAAGATCAACGCCGCTGTGGCCTGTTGCACATGCACCCCTTGCTGCAATTGCCGCTTCAACATGCGATCGATTTCTGGACCAGGAATGACCCAAAGCAACATCGCAGCTTGAAATTCAGTCCCTCGCCCGGAAGCATTCATTACTGCCAGGGCTCGAGCGGCATGACTTGGATTCCACGGGCGATTAATTCCCGCCAAGATCTTCGAACACGAAGGGCTGCAAGCCAATTCAACCAAAGCATCCGTCGCCACCGAAGACGATCGCCCCAACAATTCAGACGCAACCATCTGTAATGAATCACAATCCTTCGCCTCACGAAGCAATTGCGACAATTGAAGATCAGAAGCCTGGGGAATGAATCGCCGCATCGCCAAACTCTCTAAATGTGGGTACCGCAAACAGCCCCGCAAAAATTCTTGTGATTGCGGCCCCATATCCAAACTGACCACTTCAATGGCGGCCTCTAGAATTGCAGTCTCTCTCCACTGGACGACACCCTGCCTGGTCCACACCAGCCAAAAACCACGATTGGTCGCCCAAGTTGACTCCAATTGATTTCGCTCCATCGGATTGGCAACGCTCCAAGCCAACAGCCACTGCTTCAACTCTTCTTCCAAAGCCCTCGGATCCGAATTCTTCAATCGAACATTGATCATTCGCGGTGGCAAGTTCAACAACTGCCCGACGGACACAATCCGCATAGATTCAACCGAACTTTGAATTTCTGGTAATTCCGTACCCATTTCAGACACAACCGGGTTAACCTCAGAATCTTCTTCAGCCTTCGACCCAGCGTCTGCCAAGGCAGTCGATTCTTTCTGGATATCAGTCGACGGTTCACCCATAGATTGGTCGACAATCCGATTCAAATCTAAATCCGTGAAAGCTCGCATCCCCAACCAGGCACCCAAGATTGCAAACAGCAATCCCGCGGCAATTGCGATTTGCCGATAACCCAAAGCTGAAAAACGCCTCCACCCAAAACGACCTGATTCGACAACCTTGGCGACGTCGAGTCCTTCAACCGGGTTGCTTTGAATGACCTCCGACACAACACTTCCATCGCCGGCATCACTTCCATCGCCGGCATCACTACCATCGCCGGCATCACTACCACCGCCGACATCACTACCATCGCCGGCATCACTACCACCGCCGACAACACTTCCGTCGCCGACATTTTTGCCCACTGTCCCAGTCGAAACGACCGCGAAATCGACTGCCTCCGCTTGCAAAAAGACCTGCAATAATCGCTCGCAAGCCTCACCTTGTGCTGCCTGGGTTTCAACTTCTATTGGATCTGCTGAACGAACGATGGCCTGCAGTCGCGTCCATGGATGCTCCTGCTGACCGCCATCGCATTGGGGTTGCTGCAACAGATCCCCTGCCACATCGTTTATCCAGGCGCCCTCATTAACCGCGGCACCAACATCCGGCGATTCGCCATTATCACGCGGGACCCCGAGCGATTGCTCACCTGCCGGCGTTTCACTTGGGCGATCTTGGTCTCCATGTTCAATGTTCATAACAAATCCTTGGTGGGATTATTTCGGTTCCCTTGATCCGCCGGATGCGATTGATCCGCTTGAACCGTTTGGGCCGTTTTGGTGTTCGGCTTTTCACGACCACCATCGCCCAACAACGGTTGCAGTGCATTCCGCAAATTTTTTCTAGCGACCGACAACGTCGCGTAGACATTTTGATGCGACATTTCTAACACCTCTGCAATCTGACTTGTCTCCAACTGCTCCCAAACACTCAAGACTAAAACTTCTCGCTGCCGATCTGGCAATTGTTCTACCGCCTGTCGAATCTGAATTACCGCCTCTTGTGACTGCATTTTTTGTCCGGGGCCAAGCAATGCACTCTCCAACAAATCGTCCAACAAATTCAACTGGCTTGGTTGATTCCGGCGGTGCTTGGCCAGCCAATCACGGCAACTGTTTATGACAATTCGGCTAAGCCACGTTTGCAAGGAACTTTCATGACGAAAACTGTCTTTGGATCGCACGATTTTTAATAACGCATCCTGCAACGCATCTTCGGCTGACGCGATGTCGCCACAATAACGAATCGCGAGCCGCAGACCTTGCGGCAAAAAATGACGAACCACCACCGCCCAATCGATAGGCGGTTGATCAGCCTGGCCGATCCCTGGTTCGTCATCAAATGACATCAATGCTCGCTGTCAAAAGTACCCGTGTTTATTCCTTGGTGTTGATTAGACGATCGCTTACCAAGGAACCTCAAACCAGAATTCCAAAGAAAATGACTTTCCGCAATATTTTAGAGGAACACCCATTCACAGGCCCGGCTAAAAAC
>JBDNHU010000216.1:0-12872 GCA_041688615.1 Mariniblastus sp.
GCCATTGCCACTGCCTTGGTCTTGGCGATAGCCAGCTTGAAGCATTTGTGCCTGGGTAGTCCCGGTCGCACTGCGGCCTTGAACGGTTTGCAATGGATTCGCATCTGGCGACTGGTTACCCAGTACATTGTCCCCGTAATCTAATTCCGGCGTGACTTGCTGGGCGGCTCGCCAGAGTTCTTCTTGGCCAAGATCACCCGCCCCGGCCAGTGTGGTATTTTCTAGGTCTAAGCTGGGGAAATCGACGGGGTCTAAATTGGAATGTGGCTGGAACGGGATTGAGTTGTTTGTTGGCACTGCGGCGAAATTTTGAGCGTTCGCCGAAGGGTTGGCAAAAGCCTGCGGTGCAGGAAATTGGGTAGCTTGGGTGTTGGGGTAATTCTGTGCGACGTTGGAATTTTCGCCCGGGATAAATGTTGTCCAAGGTTGGTCTGAATTGGATGCGAATTCATTGCTTTGCAGCAAGGGAGTCGTGGCATTTGCGACAAGGTTCACGCCGGTATTCGTGTTGGCATTGGCACCGGTGGCATTCAGTTGGCCCGCAGTAACCGCATCATTGGTTTGCGTTCTAGTTGACGGCGAGTTCCCATTTGGGAGTGAACGTGGGGTTGCATTTGAGGCGACATTCGTTCGGCCGGGTGCGGCAGCTAAGTCACTTACGTGCACCCAGCGGAATTCGCCAGCGGGAGGTTCCACCTGAAACCAAGGCTGCGACTTACCGTCGGCTTCCACCACAATGGATGAAGTGACGGCCAGCAACTCCCCCTGCTTCAATCGAACCTGAGACATTGGGTTGTGGTCTTGGTCAACTCGGGTGCCCACCCAAGCCTTGACCCGTTCGCGGATCACTTGATAGATGCCGCGTTGGTTGGTGGCTTGCAAGTCGTCTGATCGGACCAGCGAAAAACTACCTGGTGGTGGTCGAATAGCCATCCAGCCATCAGGGTCGTGGCGCCATATTTGTACTTCAGAACCTACGGGCAAAAGGTCCGTTGGGTAATCGTTGGAACTCGGGCCACTGCGAACCGCGACACTGTTTTTGGCGGCAATTAAGGTGTAAGGGAATGCTTCCGCTGGTGCTGTGTTTTGACTGAACGAAGGATCTGCCTGTGCCAGTTGCCGCTGCATCGAAGGGCTAACACTTCCTAAGTTGGCGGCGCGGCGATCTGTTAGGCGGCGATCCATTGGGTTGGCAGCGTCTTGCCGTGATCTCGGGTTGGTCGATGCCGGATTTTGGGATGGACGTCGAAGCGGATCAGACTGGGCTGATTTGTATTGGGCTGGATCGTATTGGGGCGGACTGATCTGACGAACAATGCCGCCATCTTGCGGCGAAACGGTGGCCAGGCTGTGGGAATGGTTGATCACACTGGTGAAAAACATGACCACCAAAACTACGGCGATCCAGCGAGTTGTGGCGGAATGGATTTGCATTTGCTTTCCAGATCCTGCTAGGGGATCGATGGCGATATGGACATTTGTGAAAACGGATTTCCAGAAATCTTTAGTCGACCTTGTAGGAAATCGCAACTTTTCAATCAATAGCAGGTTTGCTGATCCGAGCTTGGGCATAAGTGCTATCACGTAGGACACAATCGCTTAGCCGAAATTGCTCTAGGCGGAAAATTTAGTTCAAGTTACAGTGCCCGTTGGCTTAAGTACGTACAGCTAGTGCATGGAAGGCACTAACAGCCTAAAGGTTGGATCCAATGTTAGAGCGCGTAAAAGACTTTCGATACGAAGAAATTAAGAACTGGAAGCCATTGGTTTCTCTTCGTGAAAGTTATCAAAAAGAAAATGCTTTGAAGAACGGCTTACTAGTCGCGGTAATATTCCTGGCAATATTGGTAGGCTTCGCCGTGGTGAGTGGCGGCGTGCGGTTCACCAATCCACCCGAAACCGCTCGGCCGACACAGGATAGCGGAGCCGAGGCTACCACTGCCACAGGTGCTACCACTGCCACAGGTGCTACCACTGCCACAAGTGCGGGGGGAACCCGTGACACGGCAACGCCCCTAACTCAAATCCAGAACTCGCCGCCAATCAATCCCGTAAGCCAAGCCACATTGGTGGAAAACCGCTCCAGCGTTTCGGACAATTCTCCGCAACTACTTCAGAGTAACGTGCGATCTGGTTCGATGGTTGGCGGATCGAAAATTGCTGTCTGTAATTTAAGAGTGATTTTGCAGGAAAATCTAAGCCAGCAAATTCGCGTTTGGGAAACTCAGTCCAACCTAGAGTTGCAAAAAGATAAGGACGCCGTTGCTAGGCAGTTAGAATTTCTATCCGAAAACGAAATAAGTTTGCTAGAAAAACTATTCGATCAGAAAAAAGAAATCGCTCGTTTTCAGATCCAAGAGAAGATACGTCAATATAGAGAAAGTGCCGAAGAGAGTCTGCAGCCGATCGTTAAGCAGATTGCGATTAATGAAGGCTTCGGCATGGTCATATTGACGGACAAAGTCTTGGCGTATGACCTTGACAGCGATATCACGCGTTTCGTGCTGGAAGAGATTCAGCGGTATCAGCAGAACACGGAGCGTTTGGGGCGTAATCAAGGTTCCAGCGGTGTTCGTTCAGCTCAATTTACGTACTAACAGGTCCATCTAATAACAGCCCTATGTACTAACAGGCCCATGTCTTTACAGGCCTATGTATTAACAATCCAGGGAAGTCGGCAAATGCCACTTGGTTTGGATAATCGAGGAAGCGATGCTGGTTGAGTAATGGGTCAGACGCCGTGTGAGTTATCCTGAAACATCGGCCGCCAACGGGATGTTGTTTGCGAGCGATGTTACTTTGGAGTTGTGGTGGGTTGTGACAACTTCGGGATTTCAAACGATTGGATAACCTCTTCAAGTTGTTCGCCGGCGACTGCGAAGCTCTTGATTCTTCCGCCTCGGGCGATGTTGATTCCAATGACTTCGCCATCCAGATTGATCAGTGGGCCGCCGCACTGTTCGGGCATCAGTGGAGTATCGTGTTGTAATGCCCATGGGAACGCAGTTGAACGTTTGCTGTTGATCGTTCCCAGCATGTTCATGGCTTCAAATCGAGGTGCCATGCCACCGCGGATTCTTTGCCCCCCCAAGACCACCTTAAAGACAATCTCTTGATCGCCGCGAAGCGTGTGGACGGTCAATTCATCACCGGCCTGGTATCGGCGGATCATATTCACGAATTCAGGGACTTTGGATACTTTCCGGCCTTGGACTTGAAAGATGATGTCACCATCTTTAATGCCAGCCCGCCGAGCCGCGTTTTGAACTTCGCTGACCAGAATGCCCTTTTGAGTTTCCGAAGGCATAACACCTAGTAAGCCTCTTCCGCGTTCGATCAAGCTCCGCGATTCGCAACTGCAAACGCCCATGGCAACCACGTCCTTGCGAACCCCCACCGTCAGCAGGATCGTGCCAGGTACGGGTTCGTTGTTCGCAAAAGTGACGGGCTTGTAAGTTCCCGCTGCTAGTTTTAATAGTGCGATATCATTGGCTTTATCAATTTTTACAATTTCTGCGGTGACGGAAAAGTTCTTATTGAAGCGGCACTTAATATCGGTTTCGTCCTCAATTTCGCTGGCCTTCGTCAGGGCGTAACCTTCGGCGGAGATGACCACGCCCATGCTGACCCAATACTTACTTGCAATCACTTCAAACGTCGATTCTTTGACTTGCTTGGCCAGTGGAGCCAGTTCTTTCAAAATTCGGTCGTTCTCTCGTTCGTAAGGGCCATGGGCACGATAGCGAATTTCGTCCATTTCCTCTTGAGTTCGACTGCCTTTGGATTTGTTTAAGCGGTCCAGGCTTTCAGGCAATTCGTCGTCGGCTGCGACCCTTGCGATACGCTGTACCCCGCCAGCTAGGTGCAGGGTCCCGGCACTGTCACTGCTTTGGGGATCCATTGCCGGAAATGTCTGTGCCGGAAATACCTGTGCCGGAGGTATTTGTGCCTGAAGCGATTGGCACGAAATCGCAATCGCCACGATCCAAGCACCGGCGAAATTCCTGACCGGCTGGTGTAGGCATAGTGAGCTTAGTTTGTCTTTGGTACGGACTTCAGGCGTTCGCAGTTCCCGTGATATGGTGTCAAGCATTGAATGCCTTTTCCTAACTATTAAAAGCGGCTGGCTAAAATTCTTAGCGGTCCGATAAACAATGTGAATGCAACGATCGTCGATTCAGCCAGGGGCTGCAGTTGGCTTATTTTGTAAGGTTTCTAGTTCGTTTGCAGTTGCCCTAAAATAATCTGATATTCCAATTGTTCACTGCCGCGGCGGACAATCACTTTTACCGAGTCGCCTGATCGTTTGCTGGAGATCAAACGCACCAGACTGGCGGGCGACCCGATGGCAACTCCGTTGAACGAAACTACCACATCGCCTTCTTTTAGCCCGACACGCGCTGCGGCTGAATTGGGCTTAATCTTTCTCAAGATGGCCTCCTTGTCGTTCCGATCAACTTCGACGCCCAGGGCAGCAGTGCCTTCGTTACTGGATTCTTTGGGAGAGTCTTCCTTATCACGCTTTGGTGGTTCTTCGGTGCCAGGCAAGGCTCCCCACGATTCGCCGCTTTCCATTCGATCCCAGTCTCGCAAGAACGTCCCGATCGAGACGTGGCGGTTTTCTGCGATGGATTCACCAATGGACGAATGAATGCCAATCAACTGGCCATCCAGGTTAAATAGTGGTCCACCGGAATCGCCGCCAATAATGGGGCTATCGCTCGTGTAGGCCTCGCGTTCGATTCGTAGGATTCGCCCTAACCGAACCGGTGGCTTTCGTCCCAAGTCGTAACCGCCAGAATGGCCCAACGTGACAACCCAGTCGCCGCGGCGTACTTTCCCGTCGTCGGCAAGGTCGACGTAGGGCCAATCGCCCTGCTGGGAAATTTTCATCATGCCAGCATCTTGATTCAGATTTTTGCCAAGCGGTTTGGCGGCGACGCTTCGTCCGTCCGGAAATAAGATAACGAATTCACGGTCGTCTTCGATGATCACATGCCCGGCAGTCAAGATCAGGCCGTCTTTGCTGACAATCACGCCACTTCCAAAGCTTTCGCCGTCACTGATGGCAACGACTGCGGGCGTCACATTTTCTACAACTTGGCGGACCATTGCCTGGCGTTCTTTCCAAGCAAGCAATTTTTCGTTGCTCATCTGAGCAAACGTAATTGGGGCCGGAAGCAAGGTCGTCGCTGATAGGAACACGAAGAGGCAGATGGCGGCAAGTTTAACCGTTAACGGATTCCAACCACGGCGTTGTCGGCCAAAAGTGAGTGCTGCCACAGGTCCAATCGCAGACTTTAGCCTCGGTTGATCGGTTGCAATATTCATAAGACACCTGGGGTACGGATCACAAGTTGGACGCCGCAATGGATAAGCAAACGTTCTTTGATTCAGGATGATATGAGGCCATTGGACGTAATTTTCGCAATCTCGGCTGTCAAATAACACTGAAAGCTGTCAAATAAAACTGTCGCAGGTTACTGTCGGGTTGGCATCGGCGGCGCGTCGTTTCTAGAACCAGGCGCTGCCTAGCGGGTGCCTACAGGAAACGCCTCTAGGAAAAAACAACGCACTGACTGGAAAGTTCTGGCTTAAGTCAACCAATCGCTGGCATAAGCCAATCGATGGATCGTTTGACGGACCTACGTTCCATTCTAGACCAAGTTCGCTGCGAGGTCTGTAAAATGCTACCCTTGGACGTTAGGCCGATTCGGCAGGACCGTTGGGTAGCCGTTTAAATTCCCAGAGACCGACGGTTTCCACCCAACGTGATTTCCCGTGACAAATCGTTTGCGAGGTTGCCAGCAGATTTCTGGCAATTGGGGCTTCAACGAAGTCGCGAAACCTGGAAGATATTGAACGAATCGTAAATTGGCACAAATCTTACGGGTTAGACCACAATCTTCTATGAAAACGCAAACCTCGGGTCGCTCACTTCATCGATGGCTGCCGATCCTCAGCGGCGAAAAAAAGGGGCTATGGGCGGGTTTCCAACGATGGATCCTTTGGAAACTGTCTTTTATTTATCGGATAGCGATCCTGGTCCGAAACAGGCGTTTTAGGTCAACAAGCATGATCCGTCGGGTTTCGGTCCCGGTATTGAGTGTGGGGAACCTGACAACCGGCGGTACCGGAAAAACACCGATGGTCGAATGGTTGTGCCAATTTTTACGAAAAAAGGGCGGCGTTCGGGTGGCTTTGCTTAGTCGAGGGTACGGCAGTCACGGTGCTGGCATGAACGATGAGGCCTTGGAATTGCAATTATCCTTGCCCGATGTGCCGCATTTGCAGGATCCCGACCGAGTGAAGATCGCGGAAATTGCGGTTGAAGAACTAGCCAGCCAAGCCCTGGTGATGGACGACGGTTTCCAGCACCGGCGTTTACATCGTGACCTGGACTTGGTCTTGATCGATGCGACTTGTCCTTTTGGCTACGGCCATTGCTTGCCTCGGGGTCTCTTGCGCGAACCCTTGTCCGGGCTATCCCGAGCCGATGCCGTGATTCTGACCCGCTGTGACCAAGTGGGCGGTGAGGTTGTGGAACAGATCAAACTGCGATTGACTCGGGTTACCAGGGGGCAGGCGATCCCGATAGCAACCTGCGTCCATCAGCCCCAGCGGCTTATTGACTGCAATGGCGGTCAGGTGCAACTTAGTGAACTGTCTGGTCGCAAAGTATTGGCGATCGCCGGAATTGGCAACCCACAGTCGTTTTTCCGCTCGATCGAAGGACTGGGGGCAGAAATTGTCTCGAGAAAGGTTTTTGAGGATCATTTTGATTATCAAAGGGCTGATCTGGAAGAATTGAAGCGGTGGGTAAGCGCCGAATCTTTGGAGGCGTCCAAAGTGGGTGAAACCAACTTGATTGTGGTTACCACTCGGAAGGATCTGGTGAAGCTGGGCGTTCACAAACTTGCGGGGCGATCGTTGCTGGCACTTGAGGTGCAGTTGCAATTTTTGACCGGGCAAGATGAGATCGAGGCTTTGGTTAAGAGCAAGATTTTGAATCAAGTTCAAGAAGACCCGTGGTAATTTTGGCCGAGGTCGCCGGCGGTTTGCGACTGGCAGCGTTCGATCTTTTCGAGCCCCTGATTTGGGGGGGGTTACCAGACGTTTGCTGTTGGTCGACATTTAGGAAAAACCCTGGCGGTAAATGACATTGGGCAAATTGACACCCAAGCCAAGAAAAGACTACAATTCAGGGCCACATTGGGCGAAAGCTGATAATGGGGAAAGCGATTCCCGCCGGTGGTTGAAACTGCTGTTCAATGCAGTAGACAGTCGCAGCGGCGAAGAGATGCCTTTTGCCTGCGTTGCGGTAAGACTTGGTACGGCGTTGCCTTAAGTTATTTTTTGGCAAGTTGTTTTAAGGGTTTGCTGTCGATCGGTGGCGATGGCATTATGTTTTAATGGTTCATTAGGGTGCGTATTCGTTGAATGCGGATCATTTTTATAATTGTTGCCCTAGGGCACCGGCGTTGTTGAAATAGCCGATATTTTGGTGGAGAGGTTCAACCTGATGGCACTTGAATTTACTGACGACAATTTTCAATCTGAAGTTCTAGAATCCGACAAGTTGGTGATGGTGGATTTTTGGGCAACATGGTGTGCGCCTTGTCGCCAAATCGCTCCAGTCATCGACGAATTGGCGATGGAAAACAGCGACACGGTCAAGATTGGCAAGTTGGATGTGGATAGCAACCAGAATTCGGCCATGAAGTTCCAGGTTACCAATATCCCAACGATTTTGTTTTTCAAGAATGGTGAAATCGTGGACAAGGTATTGGGTGCTCAGCCCAAAGGCGTATTGCAAAGCAAGATCGACAGTTTGGGCGCGTAGGCGATGTTCTGATGGCCTTTGGTCAAACTTGAATTGTGCAATATCGTTTGAAGAAATTGATCTAGGTTGCGTTGGTTGCAATCGATCCAAAAATGGAACCCGGCGGGACAAGCGTCCCGCCGGGTTTTTTCTTGTCGATTGTTTGAGTAGCAGTCGATTTCAGGTCGTTTCAGGCCTGGCCCCTTTAGGACTTGTGGCTATTTGTAGTAGTTTGGCTTGTGAGGCTTTACGCCCAAACTTTCATAGTTGAATCCAGCCTGGAGTGGTTGGTACGGGCCCACGATGTCGACTGAACGGTCTGGGCTGATCGCTTGCTCTAGTCCAAGACCCCAATAAACGGCGTTGACGCTGATTTGTCTGACGCCCTGGTTTTGGAAATCTTCTGCGGATCCCATGGTGAAGTGGAAGATCCGTGTAGAGAGCCCCTTATTGCCTACCCAGGTCTTGGTCCAGGCGATCGGCAGAGGTTCCTTTTCCGCGTTTGCCGGAGCGTCCGGCTGAAGATTGATCAAGGGCTGGCCAAGCACCAACGATGTGCAGTCCTTGGGGAACGGAAAATTTTCGTCATGGCACCGGTAAACGTCCGATGTCCCCCAGATGTCGGTCACTCCTGTTAGGATCGGATGCGTTATATTTTCCTGGACAATGAGGCCGCGGGTGGATTCGCTGTGCCATCCGCCGTGGTGCCCCATGAAGGTACCGCCCAACAAATCTCGAAGCGGCACTGGTTTTTCGTCTTTGAAATATCGCTTTCCACCCATGAAGCCGTGATTGGCCGTTCGTAGCGCGACTAATGGTTTTCCCGAATCGAAGTAGTCATGGAAATGCTGCATCTGATCGTCGGGCAACTGCATAAATCGAGAGAGCAAAATGACACAGTCGGCCTGCTGAAGCAAGTGCAACCCAGGAATCCTGTGCTTCTTTGCTTTGTCGGGGAAGGGTGCTGGCAAGGTGGGGTCGACCTGGTCATTTTCATTGACTGAAAACAAAACGGTGCAATCAAAACCGTGATGCAGGGACAGTATTTTCGCCAACATGGGCATCGACTGTTCGCTGCGATACTCCTGTTCGGCAGCGATCAAAACAATATGCTTGCCCCGTCCAGGTCCTTCTTTGCCAAAGAAGGTTAACCAAAGTTCGCTTTCTGGAACGGGTTGCGTGGCTGGAACCGGTGTCGGGTCCGCTACCGCGGCAGCATTGATGACGAACTGGACCAGTTTTTCGCTTTGGAACCAACCTGACCACATGTTGTGCCCCTGGCCTGGGACGACTTCCAACATCATTTCACCACCCAATTCTTTGTACCGTTGGGCAATGATTGCTGAATTTTCCGCTAATGGAACTACGGTGTCCTGGTCGCCGTGAATGTGAAAGATGGGCACCTTTGCTTTGGCCAGTGAAGCGAGTCGATCAATGGGATTGTGTTGGTTGAGCGCTTGCTTGAGTTGTGCAGCATTCATTTCATAGGCACCTGCCGCTTTATCGAGGCCCGGGTAACTTTCAAGATTGCAAACGGGGTAGATGCCTGCGATTCCGCCAACAGCGGTCGCATTCTCGGTCGCCCAGTTGTATAGCATTAAGCCGCCGCGACTTCTGGCAAATAAGATCGGGCGTTTGCTGAATTGCCGCTTTTCCACCAAGTGATTATAAAGCGACGTGTAGACGGCACGCCCTTTGGGACTGCCGTATGATTCACCAACATCAATACCAGCGATGGCGATGCCGGCCTGCAGGAAACGCTGGAACATCCAGATTTCCGATTCGCTTGGCAAGCCCTTCAGCGTCGGCGCGTACCAAACCCAAGGTGTGTCAGGCTTAATCTGGGGGGGTGCGATCACAAACGCATCGTGCCCGTCTAATTTGAATGAATCGCCTGGCATGGGCAATGTCTTTTGGCCTTGGTTGAATTCCTGTGAAAATGCCGGATCGGCCATGATTATCACCAGAAATAAAAGCCAGATTTTCATCGAGATCATCGAGATCATTGGGTACATTTTCAACCTTTAAACGCTTGATCCAGTGTCGATTTGCATGCCAGGTCGCGTTGACTAGGCGTAGCGACCGAGTCCGTAAGGTCCGAGACGGTCTTTGTTTGGAGGGAACTCTTGTTGGGAATATTCAAACCACTATGTTAACCCAAGATGCTGCCGGGTGGGCGTTTGGCTGCCGAATTCATTTTGCGAACGCTCAACGTAATCCCGAGTTAATTTTTTCTAATGGATGACAGGACATTGCGAAGGATTTGATCTAATCGGTGTCGGACTCTTCGGTGATCAAGAACCAACCTGTGTCGTAGGGTTGGGCTGTTTGAGTTTGATTTTTCTGAAGTCGGCTGGAGATTCGCAATGGATAGGCAACGCGAAGGGCTTCGCGTTTGGTGCGCGTGACCGGATCGATCAATGGGAAGGGTAGAAGTTTGGCTGGTGAATTAGGCTTACTAGTTTCTTGTGCTAGGAAAGCAACAATTCGCTGGAAATCTGATGGGTCTAGGTACATCAACTCTTGCTGTTCGAGTTGTTGTTTGTGGTGCAGTACCAAGCCTGAATACGACTGGGTTGACGATAAACGGACCTCTTGCTGACTGATAACCATCCCGTTGTCTGGAATGCCTAACTTTCCCACTTCCAGTGCCATGCCAATCAAGCCCAACAGAACAGGTTGGCTGCGATTTTGTGGCGACCCTTGGGGTGCGGCATAGATTGGGACGGTTATCTGAAAATTGAAAGTAGATGATGATTTGCTTTGGTAAACCGACGAAATGTAGAACGGAAACTGATGAGGTTGCAAGTCTTGGTCAGGCGTTTGCTGGGTGGCATCAAATGGATTGCCGCGAAAGTAGCCACGGTAGTTGAATCGAGCGCCAATGGTTTTGGTGCCTGGTCCCGAATTCTTTAGATCGTTGTATCGCGAACTGGCCTGGGTTGGGTTTTGGTCTTGATCTAGCGGGAAATCGGCACCGTAGCGAGCGACCTGGTAGCCCCGCTGGTCAAAGACGCACAGTGAATTGAAGACCAGTGACTGGCGTTGGGCTGTGCCGTCATACGATTGGCCTGTAGCGACAATCCAGTCTTGCAACGGTTGGGCCCACAGTCGAATCGTCTCTTGATCTACGGGATCTGATCCTGCTTCCTGGAACTTGGCTTCGATGGCTAGAAGTTCCTGGGCTAACACCGACGATCTAGCTTCGGTTTCCAAGATTCGAATGCGGACATCCAGTTCATCGCTTAGTAAGCGGGAGAAATTTTCGGCGGATGAAATTAAATTCGCTTCTCTGGCGGATTGACGTTCGGCTGCCAAGTTTGCAAAGAACAATGACGCTAACATCCAAACGATAAGAAACGTCAAGGCAGCGCCCGCTAGAAATTGTGCGACCCGAAGATTCTTGCCAAACCACCGAAATGTTCTTGCGGTCCACGGTTCTTGGTAGACCGAAACGACCTCGCCTGCGATGTAGCGACTAACGTCATTCGCCAATTCTAAAGTAGTTTGGTAACGTTGACTGGGTTGGTGATGCATTGCCTTTTGGCACACCGCTACTAATGCGGCTGGCACTTCGATATTCGCGCGTCCGATGGGGGCAATCTTTCCTTGGGTGATGGCGGTTCGAATTTGCTGTTCGGAAAATTCTTCAAATCCATCGACAGGCGATTTTCCACTCAGAACCTTAAATAACGTAGCGCCTAAGCTGTAGATGTCGTCTGAGGGTGATGGCAAAAGACCCAAGTGTTGCTGGGGACTCATGTAGGCCAATGTGCCGCTGCGGTGAGTCAGTTTCTTTTCTTCGTTCGCTTCGTTGATGACAAGTGTATGTTCGGAATTTGCCTTGAAATGACCTTCGCGTTTGAATTGCTGGGCCAATCCCCAGTCGATCACCAAGGTCTCGCCGTACTTACCCATCAAGATGTTATGCGGTTTAAGGTCGCGATGGACGATGCCGCGGCTGTGAGCGTAGGCAATTGTTTGGCAAACCGAAATGAACCGTTGTAAAAGGTCGCGGAATATGGGGACTGACAAATCGATTCGATTGGCTGTTTTGTGGAATTCGACGATCGTGTCGTCCAGGCATGAATCTTCGACAAACCGCATTGTGTAGAAGGGTAAGTCCTCTGCGGTCTGTCCCATGCCGTAGACGGGAATGATGCCGGGGTGTTCTAACCGAGCGGTCACTCGGGCTTCGATTTCGAAACGATTTCGGATCTCAGGATCGATTGCATGGTTGGGCAACATGGTCTTGACCGCCTGTTGGCGTCCCAAGTCGACATCTTCGCCTCGATAAATTGCGCCGCCTCCCCCTCTGCGATAGAACGTGAACACCTTGGTGCGAACGGTTGTCTCCAGGGAGGCTCCTTTGACACCGCAAGGATCTTGTTCATGCTGATCCTGGCCAGCGTCCCAGCGGCCAGGTAACGGTTGCGAATCACGGGCTTGGAATGGACTTGGAATCGCCCCAGAGTTCAATTTGGCGTTCATTGATTTCAGGGCGGCGATTTTACCGCGGACCACCTCCAATAGATCCGGTGCAGCAACGCAAAGCTGTTCTGGAGACAAGTCAGTTCCTTCGTCGAACGCGACTTCCCATTGATCCAGAAGATCGTCGATACGTTGTTGGTGGTTCACGATAGGGGGCCAATGATCATTTGAATTGGGACTGTGAGTTGGGACTGTGAGTTGGGACTGTGAGGGCGAAGTTGAAGTGCTGTCTATCTCGAACGACGCACGGTGTGCATTGGATCACAGATTCTTTGAATGAAATCAAATGCGTTTGGTGGGGCGTGTACAATTTGGAGGTTTGTTATTCTAGGGAAGCCCTGTTGCCGCAAAGAAGTTTTATGTGGCAAGTGCTTGGACGCGATGCATTCACGCCTTGGTCAAGGGTGATCCGCATTTTCGGGACAGGCACGGGGTGGTCGTCAATTCGAATGCCTTGGACGTTCCGGTGATCAACACTGCAGTAATCAACACTGCGGTAAACAACACTGCGGTAATCAACACTGCGGTAATCAACACTGCGGTAATCAACACTGCGGTA
>JBDNHU010000217.1:0-2993 GCA_041688615.1 Mariniblastus sp.
CGCCAGAGCCCTTACTAGCTAGTCCAAATCGTTGTGCCCAGCGATTCGCCCGAAGCCCCTCTCCACCTCCAGCAGCGAAAACGCTATCCAACGCTATCCAACGCCATAAAACGCCAGGCTGGATCCGTCTCCACCCTGATGCGAATCACCCGGCCCAGCTGACGCCTCGTATTGCGAAACGAATTCTCGATCGCATTGGTGCTGAGTCAACTTCGATTTAGCGTACGAGGTACATTCAACTGATGTAGCGCCGTCAGTTCGTTGCCCGCTTCCTGCAGACGGGTGAAGGCCGTCGCACTCTTAATCCTGCAGAAATCGCGCCAGTTCTCGAACTACTTCTAGTGCCGCGTCGGCTCCTTGAACTTCACGCAGTCACTTGAACAACGGTGCCAGTTCACCCCAATGCCGCTTCGACAATTTCGCGAGTATGTTACGCTCCTTATGGACCAAACAACGCGGGATCACGGCGTCAGGAAAATACGCCAATATCGCACTCTTCAAGGCCGCACTTCCATCAAGCACCGCATACAAACGTTGCTTGCACCCAAACCCGCGAGTCTGCATGCGACCCAGTAAATCAAGGCCAACGTCCTTGTTCGCGCTGCTACCAAGCTCGAAATCCAGCACATGCTTCTGACCCGCGCGGTCGACCGCAACCACTGCCGTCTGGTCTTTCCACAGCATAAGTCCGTCAAACATCAGCACCAACCAGTTCGTTTGTGAAAGGTCGCGGCCACGTAATTCATCGACAAACGGGTACCCAACAGATTGCCACAAACGCGATACCTTCAAGCGGCTTGTGCCATGCATGGGTTTCACTCGCCACGCTACCTGCCTCACGCGTGCTCACGCCAGCCTTCAACGCTGACAAACTCCAGGCCTCCAATTCACTGGGATCAAGGACTCACTGGTAACGCTGAAGATGGACTTCTGCGCTGCACCTTTCAGACTTTCGCCGACGAACCCGGGGACGAATCGCTTCTTCCCGTTTCCCGGCTATCTGTATCCGACCAGGACTATTTCCTGATCGGAAATGCTCACCTCCGGTAGCATGATGCTTCGTACCGCAAAGAAGACTCACTTCTTCGGACATCACGCGGCAGACAGGTTCACGTACATGTCCTCGAACAAAACTACGAAATACTGCTCCTGCATCCTGGTCTGGAACTTGATCCAACATCCCAAACAAACTAACACTTTTGATAGTGGTCTCCCCAACGGCGCACACCGTTGTCTAAAAACTTGATAAATCCCCGACTCCGCGAATTATCGCTCAGCGGGTGACCACTTTTTAAGTTTCAACAATTTTTAGAAGGTGTCATAGCAACAACAATAGAGCAACAACAATAGTCAACGATAGGTACAATAGGATAGGTACAATAGTGCCAGGCGCGGGTACACAAATCTTCAAAACCCGTCGCTTACAATAGTGCCAGGCGCGCAACATTAGAACATTAGAACATCACACGCAACATTAGCACGCAACATTAGGCAACATTAGTGCCAGGCGCGCGAGTGGGGAGAGATTGGGCAACATTAGTGCCACAACATTAGTGCCAGGCGCGCGAATGGGGAGAGATTGGATTTGGATTTTGGGGGCGGATGTGGTACGGGAGGCGGTTTGCTTGGGTTTTGCGGGCGAAAGTCGCGAAAGATGGGGTATTCCGCAGAATTTGGCTGGCTTGGCGCGTAGGAATGTTAGGGCGAGGTAGAACTCGCTTGAGAATTTGGGCTGATGTGAGGGTCAGCTCAGAAGTGTGACGGCTAGCTTCGGAGATTCTTCGACGCTGTGGCCGTTAGCCGAAGATGGCGGTGGTTTGGGGGCGAGATTGCATTCGGTGCAGGCCCGATCGGTCACGCTCTTCGACTAACGCTTGCTCCTTGCCGACCGCCCAACCGAACCAGCGGCCAAAGTTCTTCACGCAGTCCACCCACGTCTGGCCGCTCATTTGCAGTCGCTCCAAAATCGGAGCCAACCCCGCCGGAATACTGCCCGATTTGTCCATGCGAATCTGTCGTCCCGTCCAGTCCAATAACTCCAGATATTTGTCCAAAGTCATTCGCAAAAATCCTTTGTTACTTGCGCGGTGACGATGCTTACACGCCATCGTTGAATCCTTTTTGCCAGACGAATCTTTCTCGTAACTCAAAGGCAAAGTCAAAGGTGACAAAAACCGGTCTCGATGATGATTCATTACACTTGACTGCACTACACGCTTTGACTTCTTCTTCGCTTTCACTCGGCCTTTCCCTGTTCGACTATTTCTCGCCTGTTCCTGCTTGGCTTGCCGAGTCGCAATCCGTTCGTAAGCCGAAGTGAAGTGGCTTTCTTCGGGCGTCGCCGCCATGTTCGCGCGCACGGGATTTAAGTCCACATAGACGCTGCACGCCAAAATCGCCTCGTTATCCAGCAGTTTTTGCGTCTTGAAACGCCCCTCCCAAAACGCGCCAGTCACTTTGTCTTCCTTGTTGGCTCGCTTGGCGATGTTCTCGCACAGGGCCTTCATCAACCAGCTGACGTTCTGCAAGCGGCGACGAAGTTCAGCGATTCGTTTGGCCGGATCCCCTTCGCTTCGATGAGTCATGATCTCATCGAGTTCCGCCTTGGTGGGTTCAGGAATCTTGCCACCGACGGCGGCTCGTTTGGGAAAGAGTCGATACCATCGCCGAGCGATTTCCTCGTCGGTCCACGGGTCAGAAATGTCGTGCCGAGTTCGACAGATGAGATGGAAGTGGTTGTCCATCACCGCGAAGCCCATGATGTCGATGGCGAAGACGGACGCGAGGAATTCCAATCGATCGCGGATCCATTGTTTGCGATGTTCGTAGGAGGTTTGAGTCTCCTGATCGACGCCGCACAAGAATGCCCGGCGTACGCACCGAGTGTAACAATGCAGCACAACACTAACGCCATCGGGCGCGACAACGTGACGTTTTTTACGAGGCATAACGATCTCCAAGAATAGAAGTCATCCTCATTCTAAACATTTACA
>JBDNHU010000218.1:0-3528 GCA_041688615.1 Mariniblastus sp.
CAGCGAGTTGCGGTGGATGATACGGAAGTTGCGAGTGTCGCGAAAATCACGGGTGCCCTGAAAGATTAGAAGTTAAGCGTTTACCAGGTGCTGGGAAGTGACACGCACGTAAAAGCTGTGCGTAAGTCGCTCCTATCGTTTGGCCAGATATTGGGCCGATATTGGCTCTGCGGAATCCGATTGCGGTGCACACTTCGAGCACCAGCGCTAACAATTTCTAGGCGAGTGATTCAAAAGTAGAGATGAATTGTGGACGACGCCCGCGGGTCGTCGTCCACGAGATGCGGTGACCCATCGATTTGAATTAAACTTCCAACGGTTGGACGACTTCCAAGCCAACTTCTAAACTCAAGTGTCCCCACGCACAACTGAATGGGACGGTAATCGGTTGAACGCTGGACGGGAATTTTAGGATTGCATGTTGCCCTAACATCACGCTTGGCAGACTGATCGACATTTGATAGGGTTCTAATTTCGACTTGGCGCTTCCGACCACGATGTTTGCGATTTCGCCGATTGCGTCTGTCACATCATCATCAACTTCGTCGCATGGCACCATCAGCAAGACTGATGCCGCTTTTAAGGCAAGCGGTTCGGAAAAACTGATAATCGCCGTCCCAATCGCTCGCCCGGACAACCCGATAATTCCACTAATTGCATAGGCCGGCTTGTGCGATGTTTTTAATGAGATTTCGCCGTGTCGCAATTCGCAACCCAACATCGTATTGAAGGTTGTCACAAGGCCGGTAATGAACGGGTTGATGAACTCGATTCGCATGTTGGCTACCAAAATTTCGTGTTTGAGGAGGTTATCCAAGTAACGTCCAACAGTCGTGGCACTGGAGCGGAAATTGATTCGCTTAGCTAAACTTTTCCAACCGTCGCCCTTTGAGCCTGTCATCGCTTCACATTCAAAGCTTATGTTGAGATTACTGAAGCTGGTAGTTCGATTTTGGAATAGTTGCCCAGTCGTTCAAGTCGTTGCCGGCACAATCGATACCGCTAGAACAAAGCATCAAGAATCGCCCACTTTGCTGGCGTCACAGTCGACCCCACCCAACGATTCGAATTGGTTTATGGACTGTTTTTGGGCAGGAAATTGCTTGCTCAAGCCGTGATGACGCTACCAAGAAGCTGTCCGAAGTCGACTGGGTCGAAAGCGCAAGCCCTCAGCCCTCTATTCAAGCGGGTTCACGCACTGCGCTGGGCAGGTATTCCGGCGGCACAGATCGACTTGGACAGGCAAGAGAAATGGCGGCAGAAGTATGGGGATGCTAAGCAATGGGGCGCCTTCTAGCCAAGGTTCAGGGTCGTTGTAGGCGCTAGACCGCTTGATCGTGCCGCTGGTTGGGTGGAGTGTCTTGAAAACGCGAATGCATTCCCGCCGGCATTAGCTAAGCATGCTGCGAAGTTGGTTCCACAGCAGAACGCCACCGCAGAAGAACATGCCAAGGGAGCTGATCCACAGAAAAGCGTCCCACAATTTTGACGACATCAACCGACGATCGAAGACTTGTCGTTGGTAACGATAATAAATTGCGGTCCCGGCCAGAACGGGCAGCATCAGTGCTTGGAAGAACCCGCCAATCAACACAATCGATTTCGGATCCAACGCCGCGTAAACCAAAGCAATCGCAACAAAAGTCATTAAAGTACACAGAACTTTATAGGCGATTGTCAAGCTGTTTTTACTGTTGGGAATCCAGCCGGCAACTCGAAAGGCATCCGCCGCAGTCTTTGAATGGCTGGCGGTTGCGACCAAGAATGTGGAATACAACACCGCGACCGAACCGCACAAAAAGATGACCTTCCCGGTGGGGCCCATTGTCGGTTCGAACATCACCGATAGCGACTGGATCATGCCCGAACCTTCGGGAACAATTCGCAACGAATGCAAAACCGCTGCCCCCAGCAAGTAAAACACAATCGTCGAAAACGTGTAGACGAACATGCTAAGCCAGGCGTCCAGTCGCAAAATCTGCAGCCAACCGACGGCGCGTGAAGCCCAAGCGTCAGAGCGATCTGGCTTGCCAGTAAATCGAGCGTAACCTTTCTCTAAACACCAATAGGGGTACGCCAGTAATTCCGCAGCGCCGACTCCGATAATTCCAAACGTCATCAATGCCGTTGCCAACGGTCCATACTTGCCTAAACCTTGGTCGACAGGTAATTGGAACTTTAATCCGCTAGCGATCTGCGCCCCATCGATCTGCCATTGGGTGCTTTGCAGTAGAAAAATGTTAACGATTGTGGCGACTGTGAATAAGCCCACCAAGACCAGCGAAATTAACTCTAACAAGCGGAAACGCCCAATCAACAGCAACACCAACGACACCAAGCCGATTGCCATCGACCACAGGAAACTGTCCGCCGGCGGGCTGGCGGTGACTTGATCGCGACCCGCGCTGCTAGACTCTGATTTGCTGATCGCTGCGTTGCTGGGGTACGCAAGCAGTTTATCTATTAAGGCCAATAACGATTGGCTATCAGTTTGCTTTGGGTTGTTGGCGGTGTTTTCCAAGTTAGCCAGTTGCGATCGTATAATAACTACCCATTCCTTTCGGCTTTCCAATAACGCGGCATCGCCGTTGTTAGTATTGGCCAACTGGTCGATTTCCAACTCGATCATTTGACCGGTTTTTCGAAGCAACGACCGTTGGAACAAGCGGGTGTCACTGTCCAGCAGCGATTGAATGCTTTGTACGTCGGACTTGACATCGATTCCACCTTCGGAGATCGAAGTTACCGTTTGGCAGAGTCTTTGGATTTCGGTTTTCCATAAATCAACCAGCGGTTGAGCCAGCGGGTACTGTTTTGGCGTTTCAGAGTCCACGATCGGTTCTTGGATCCCGGCGGCCATTCTAGAAATCAGTAGGAACTGGGTCTGGTGCTGCTGCAGTTGATTGTGCACCCTGCCCTTCTGGGTCAGCGGCACCGCGATTGCCATCGCCTGACCGACCCCGTTTAACAACGCGCCTAACGCCGCGATCCCTGAGATTAGCATGATAAACCAACACGCCAGAGCCCAGTTGGCGCCCTTGAATCCGGGGCCAGGCATCTCGCTAAGCATTTGCATCGTGCCTTTTCCGGTCAGCACGGCATGTTTTCCCAGTTCCACTTGCACGAAGACTTTGATCACGCAGCCAATAATAATTAGCCACAGCAAGCTAAAGCCGGCAACCGCACCCGTCGATGTGGTCGCGATCAATTCGCCGGCCCCAACAATCGATCCAGCGACAATAATCCCAGGCCCTAAGTACTTTAGACGGGGAAAAAAACCGGTGGGCGGCGCTAGAACCTCGGCGGTGTCACCATATTCGATGTCCGCTTTTTCGTGAGCAACTCGCCTTGGTGCGTCTACTTTTTTCGATTTTACTTCTGTTCCAGGTTTTAATTCGGCGGCACTGGAATCTGAGCGATGGTCAGTCAACGGATTTTTACCGGGCGAAGGCTGATTGAAATTTGCCACGTAAGTCACTTTCTAACGTATCGTCTAACGTATCGTCTAACGTATCGTCTAACGTATCG
>JBDNHU010000219.1:0-15056 GCA_041688615.1 Mariniblastus sp.
TGCGGTCCCCGAGTCTCGTTCGCATTCTTTATCGTTTTGCACCGAGCCAATAAAGCCTTTGCGAGAATGCCCAGCCAAGATCGGGCACCCAAGATCATGAAAGCGTGAAACCCCCGCGATTAGGTCAAGATTGTGCTGATGTGTTTTGCCAAACCCTATTCCCGGATCGAGACAAATTCGGTCAGATTCAATTCCGGCCTCCAGCAACGCAAGTTTCCGCTTCAATAAGTAAGCATAAATATCGTCCACGACATTCCCGTAATTCGGGGCGTCTTGCATGGTTTGTGGACTGCCCTGCATATGCATTGCACAAACCCCCGCTTTTGATCGACAAGCAACTTCTAGCGACAAAGGATCACCCTCTAGCCCGGTCACGTCGTTAATGATTTCCGCGCCTGCGTCAATCGCCGCTTGGGCAACCGCTGCCTTGCTGGTATCGATTGAAATGATGGCTTGTCTGCGCAACAGAATGCCTTCGATCACTGGGATGACTCGGTCCAATTCCTCTTCGGCGGAAACGGGTGTGGAATACGGCCGAGTGCTCTCGCCACCAATGTCAATGATCGTTGCACCGTCCCGCAGAAGTCGTATTCCTTGGTCGATCGCGGCGACGGCAGTTTGGTCCGCGGAAAAGTATCTTCCACCATCTGAAAAACTATCAGGTGTGACGTTAAGGATGCCCATCCATATAGGGCTATCCCGCAGATCGATCGATACGGTCCGCAGTTTCCAAGTTGTGGCGATGTTCACGGGATCTATTCTGTTTCGACGGGTGGAAAAATGGTCATTTTGTTGATGTCACTTCGGTTGGTTCGTTCCCCGCCGTCCACCGTGACCCAGGCAAGAATGCTATCGATAGATATGTCGTTTGGCACCATCAGGACTCGGCCTGATAACATCGTTATCATTAGTGGCCTGTCGTCACTTTGTCGCCAGTTCAAAAGGTCTTGCTTTTGATCGACGTCCCAACCGCCTGGCTTGGTCCAAATTGTTTTTAACTTGGGGGTTTGGGCCAAGTAAAGCGTTCGGTCAGCCCCGTCTACTGCTTGATCGGCCGAAGTTATGTTGGCTTCACCCATCGCGCCCATTTTACCAGTTAGCAATTGAAAGTCAGATTCTGGTTGCGAGTCGTCAGGTCCTTCCAGCAACAATTGTTCACCGGTGGCAGGCAAAAAAGATGAATCGAAGAGTGACGGCATTTTAGACGCCGTCTTCAAATTATTTTCACTGTCCCAAGGCTGCGAGAAATCGAACTGGTCGTACAGTTCTTGAAATCCAAGTTCGGGCAACAACGCAACCCTCCAGCTAAATTCTGGATTCGATGCAGTGTCTGTCTCGTCATTTTTTTCACCAATTGCTGGTGCTGATGTGGAATCAGATGGGGTGGGTTGGGCACTCTTGACGATCGGCATGTAGACCAGCGGGGATGCTGAAGCGGCTGGCAAGCGACCATACTTTCGTTGGAATTTTTGCATGGCAGCAGAAATTTCTCCAAACTGACGCATCCGATAAAGTTGCCCTCGAGATTTGGTCCAGCCTGTGATCGATTGATCAATCAATTCATCAAACCGACTTGGTCTGGCAAAATTGACTTGGACTTCACTTCCGTCTTGGATCGACGTGACGCCGCCTTGGCTGAAGTCGCTGCTGATTTCAATCAGGAGTTGACGCAATTCTTTCGAGATTTCTGCTGCGGGATTTGAGGGGTCACCCGGCTGGGCCCGCCCGTTTTCAGGCGAATTTTGAAAGTCTTGGGAAGCAAGTTGATCGATGCCTTGGTTGATCAAGGACTGGATGCTCTTCGCAGCGGTGGCATCCAAAAAGTTGACGGTCATTTGGCCCAGCGGTTCGCCAGCCAAGTCAGCATGGAAGTTGACATTCTCTAAGGAGCTTGCAGCGTCAATCGTCATTTGCATTCGTTCGTCAACCGCTCCAAAGGTAGCCGCCATCTGAGCCATCTGATTTACGGTTTCGCGAAGCGGGGAAGCACGCAAAGAGACGAATAGCAGTTGTTGATTTCGATTTTGGAAGACTTCTCGGGCCAGTTCTGAAGGAATACTTGAAGCTGAATTCTTTGTCCTAGTTTGGATCTTTTCGATTTCATCTTTTGGTGAAACGATTGCCCGATTTCCTGAGGGCCAGTAGATGCAAATACTCTTGTCGCCGGTCAACCATACATCAACGCCGCCGACGGTTGATTTGGAAGCGGTTGGGCCAAGCAACCATGAACTCCATTGGGTCTGATCTACCGATTGTGAAAAATCAACTTGCGCAAACCAGCCCTTGTTTTCCGCCTGCCCACCACCAAGGCCCGCCAAAATACTGTCATCTACTGCGAGCACAACATGCTTTAGCTGCTGCATTGAAATTGCTGCCGGTTTGGGTTCCAACAAAGCAGTGTCAATTTGGAGGTCACGTTGACTGAAGTAATCCCTCAGCTTTTTGCCCTCGAAAACAGCCACGACAAAATGCTGTTGCGTTACCAGTGATAAATCTAGTTCAGACTGAGCGGCAATATTGGCAAGATCGTCTTTTCGCTTGACGATTAGCGTTTCGATATCAGCATCTTTGAAAACCGATTGATCGGTCCCAAGAATGTTTGTCGCTTGAGATGTCGTGGGATCACCACAACCAATATTGCAAAGTAAGGCTAGGCATCCGATCGCTTGCAGTGCAAGTGCTGGAAGCCGAGATGTCAACTTGCTTAAAATGTTCGTGTGCATTGCCGCGATCAATAATGAATGTTCTGTGTGCAAGAATGGCTTGTCGTGTGGCCGTTGAATTCTACCCGGTGTTACGCATTGGTCTAAGTAATCGATCACGCGGTCTTTGCCCACCAAAGTTACCCCACCAAAGTTACCCCACCATGAAGACCAGCCATGAAGATGTGCCTGATTCCAGCAAATATGCATGACTGAGGTCGTTGGCAAGTTTTCGTTGTATTGGGTGCTTATTCGCAGTAACCCACTACTTCTTGGACAGTATCTTCGGTTTCAACCAACTGAGCCACCGGATCGAAGTTTTGCAGATTGGTCCATCGGACCAGCCTTGGTGCCTTTGCCTAAAGGAAAACGAACCGCTGCAATGCCTGCAGCGGTTCGTTTAATAGTTTTCGTTAGATAATCTGTCAGTTTCAGCTTAACGGATAGGGCAGTCGCAATGGGCAAGCATCGCCAATCGGTCAAAAGCGATTTGCTCTTAGGCGGGGTACAATTACCAGGCCATACAATAATCGATGGTTCTTGCAATTTCCGTTTTCAGTTTGGCTCGAGGTACAATGCGGTCAACGTATCCGTGTTCCAGCAGAAATTCACTGGTTTGAAAGCCTTCAGGCAATTCAATCCGAATCGTTGCCTTGATGGTTCTAGGTCCCGCGAATCCGATCAACGCTTTGGGTTCGGCAAACGTGACGTCGCCAAGTGAAGCGAAGCTGGCTGCGACGCCACCCATCGTCGGATTGGTCAAAACCGAAATGTACAATCCACCCGCTTGGTCGTATCGGGCTAAGGCTGCGGATACTTTGGCCATTTGCATCAAAGACAAAATGCCCTCGTGCATCCGAGCACCACCCCCAGAAGCCGAGATAATGATCAACGGCAATTTTTGTTGCGTAGCGCGTTCGATCAAACGCGTCAGTTTCTCTCCAACAACCGAACCCATGCTTCCCATAATGAACGCGGAATCCGTAATCCCAATCGCAACTCTGCGAGCCCGGACCATGCCACATCCGGTCAAGATGGCATCATTCATTCCGGTAATTTTACGTTCGGATACCAAACGATCACGATATGGTTTTTTATCTTTGAATTCTAACGGGTCTGCAGCCAGTAGACTGTGGTCCCATTCTTCAAATGTGCCTGCATCAAGAACCTGTTCAATTCTTTGAAACGCAGAAACGTAAAAGTGGTATTCGCATTCTGGGCAAACACCCAGACGCTTTTCGGCTTCTTTACGGAAGACCGCTGCTTTGCAACCTGGGCAACGAATCCACAACCCTTCTGGAATTCCGCGTCGTTTGCGGCGACCATTCAATTCGGTCTCTAAGTGTGAGAGAGTGGTTGGATCTGAGTCGGTATTTGAAACTGGCCCTTGAGCCATAAATTTTCTCCAGAAATAGTATTGAAAATGGAACCGGAGTTCATGTTTTCAATCCGAACAAAGTTACTCAATTGGGCAAAGGGTCGAACGTCCAATTTTAATAACGATCAGGGAGCGGCTTTTTCTCTAATTTCAAGCCAATCCTAGGTAGGTTGGCTTGCCAAACAGGTGATCCATCGGCACGCTTCCCAAGGTTAAGTCCCAAATGGACGGGCTTCCCAAGGATGCGTTGGTAAAAACAAATCAGCGGAGGCGAATCAATCGGGAAGGTCTGGGCTGCACATTAAAGCTTTAGCAAAAAACTTTAGCAAAAAGCTTTTGCGAACTTGGGTTCCAGAACGACTCGACTGCCAGCAGTCCAACTTTCAAACCGCCCAACTTTCTAGTCGTCCAATCTAAGACCCATTCACCGTCTTATTTCACCATCTTATTTCACCGTCTTATTTCACCGTCTTATTGCTGCTTTTCACCAGGCAAATTTCTCGAATCCTGGCGTCCCAGCATAAACGATCTAGCGGATTTGAACTATTCCTAATGCGGTGGATTTCCTGCCAGCGTGTGGCGATTTTCCATTTTTTGGTCAAAAACAGTCGGTTATAGGGAGTTGGTAAGTCTGGTTCTAGCCGCTTCTGGGAATCCAGTCGCGGTCGTTGATACAGGTTAAGGGCCGAAATTTACGGTCTGGCGTGGAAAATTACCTAGAAAAAAAGGTCAGTACAAGTCGCAATCGCCTTGTACTGACCAACGGTCTGTCATTAGAAAAAGAGCACTTTTTAGGGCGAAATCCCCTGCAAGCTCGCTGTTTTTAGGACTATTGGATGCAATACAACTTTTTGTCAGATCGGATAAACATCTCTTGGTCGGTTACCGCTGGGGAAGCATTGAATGGACCCGGATCGTCCGAAAAGCCAGTTTCGCCAAGCAGTTTGAAGTTTTCGTTGGCTTGGATCACTAGACCTCGTCCTGACCGAGTCAGAATCAGCATTTGATCGCCCAGAATGACGGGCGACGCATAATCACCGGTCGGTCCGCGCTGCTGGCCTTGGACGGAGGACGAACTAGGAAGTCGTTCTTGGTACAACGTTTCGCCGTCCTCACAGTTTACGCAATAGGCAATCCCGCGACTGCTCCAAAACATCTTTCCATCTTTAATGATGGGGGTTCCAATGCCGGCACGCAAAGGTTGTTCCCAAACAGTATGAGTTCCTGAGACATCGCCGGTTCCGCCCGTGCGAACCGCGATACCGACTCCGCCTCGACCGCCCATGGCAAAGACAACGCCTTCGTTTTGGACCAGGCTGGCGCAAACCGTCCCAGTGATTGGACTCTTGGCTCGCCAAAATTCCTTGCCGGTCTTTGGGTCCATCGACAAAATTTTTCCGGGCATGCTGATAACTAATTCTGTCCGATCTTTGCCTTGAACGATGATGGGTGTCGACCAGCAATTACCAAATTCTTCGTCTTCGATCTTCCACACTTCTTTGCCGGTGGCCTTATCCAGTGCAGCAAGTTTTCGTCCTTCGTTGGCCGCGTTTACGATCAGTAAATCGTCAACCAATATCAAGGAACTGCCGCCGCCCCATTTGGCAGGGTCCGACATCGTGCCCATGTTGGTTTGCCAAAGTTGATTCCCCTCAAGATCAAACGCTAGAACGCCAGTCTTGCCAAAGAAGACGAAAACATGCTTGCCGTCGCTCGTAGGCGTGCTACTTGCGTAACCGTGTTCTTGAATAAACCCCTTGTAAGGGTCTTCGTCACTTGTTGACTTGACCGGCTTATTCCAAATGATGGATCCATCCTTTGGATTGATGCACAGCAAGTGACGGACTAAGTCTTCAGCGTTTCCCGGGGCTTGTTTGTCTAGACCGAAACCGCTGTAGCAGGTTAAGAACAGTTTGTCGCCAACGATGATCGGACACGAAGAACCTGCACCTGGCAAGTCGGCGGTCCATTTGATGTTTTCGTTCTTGAAAACCGCGGTTGCCTTGGTCTTTTCGACGACACCTGTGCCTTCTGGACCGCGGAATCGCAGCCAATCTTCAGCCTGTGCAACATGGGTTGTCGCACAGGTTATTGCGAATCCGGTTATGGCGAATCCTAAAGCCATGATTGATAGGCTTCGCATTGTGGAGGTTTTCATTATCGAATTTCCTGAAAAAAGAATGGAGTTCCCGGTGACTTAGGTTGCTGGGATCACGCGTGTCCTATGCCAGATTTTGGCAGAATTTTGGGGCATTGGAACCCGAGTAGACCAAGCATGACTTGTCAGTGCTATCAGAAATCAGTGAGCAGGCGTTTATCTGCTCAGTCGATCGGCTTAACTTTGGGCTGTGTGGACTTGATTGGCACTAAATCGCTGGCGTCCGATGATGCTTATCAATTGGGACCAAACGGGGAGCAAAAGCCCCGCCGGCATTGCTGTGCGTAAGCGGGCAGGACACAGCAGAGTGCGTGCTCGAGAAGGTCTGCTTGTACTAAGGCGACTAAGATGGGACGTTTTGCAGTGGCGTTTCTGGTCAGAGAGCATGGTGGAAAGGACCATGCATTTTAGGAAAGTCTATTGCAAGCACGCATGAAATCGTTGCTGTGATCATTAGACTTAGAGCGTCGCATCAGCCAATTAATCTGCTTTGGTAAATGCGTTTGGTTTCTGCGTTAACGAATATTCAGGCTGGCATTTTCATGGTCCAGTGTGCAACGACCGACCAGGTTTCCGCCGCCGAAATATTGAGGGGGAACAAAGTAGTCGCCATAGTTTGCCGTCAACGTGACTGTGACTTCACGCGTCGCTGAACTGATCACCGCGGGCGTCACTTCGATTTTCACGCCGCCCAGTCCAGCGGTTAGCAAAGATTGGTCAACCGCGTTCTTGATATCGTTTTGGGTCCCATTTATGCATATGCCGGCACGTGCGCCTTGATAGGCAGCCTGGTTGAGTGAATGCTTGATGTATTCATGATGCGAATATTCAAAACAGGCAAATGTAAACATGAATAGCACGGGAATGCACAACGCAAATTCGACGGTGTAGGTGCCGGTGCGGTTTAAATTTGAATTGTGCACACGGCGTAACAAGCCGCGAGGTGGGGTAGTTAATGGGTTGGACATGATAATCGAGTCAAAAGTGGGATTACTGAAGGAGTGTGCCAGGAAAGCTTTCGGCGATCTTTTTGAACGCGGTCTTGAGCTGATTTTCATTGTCGGCGTGCAAGTGGATGCCGTTGCCAGTGGATGCGATTCTGGCGGCAATTGTTTTGTCCGCCTGAGCGCTGAAGGAAATCACATGGACGGTATAATTCTGATCGGCTAAAGTCTTCGCTGCTGAAATAGGATCGCCGCCTACGGTTTTTAGTCCATCGGTGAACAGGACAACAATGCGATTACCTGTTTTGGATCGAACACTGGGCGAATTGAAGGCATTGACTGAGGCAAGCAAACCCGCTGAGATATCGGTATCGCCGATGATGGGGCCTTCACCGTAAACTTGAAGCTTGTCGACGATGTGATCAAATTTGGTCGTGATCACTTGGTCGACGTTTGTGTTCTTGGAAGTGAAAATCCCAAATTGGTAATTGCTGCTGTAGGACACCAAACCCATGCGGATTTCGCCAGGGATTTCAGTTTTGATCAACTGCAGGAAGCTGTCCACCGACCGGGTCAAGGCTGCCCAGCGGCTATTAACTGGATCCGGTTTGGTAAAGTAATTTTGCAGATCTGGACCGTTGCCCGGGTAGGAAAACGCTGTGTTGCTTAGGTCCCACGACATCGAAGCGCTGCGGTCAATTACCAAGCAGACATCGTTGTCGGTTCGAACCGCGATCGAGGAGACTTCAAGTTTCAGGTCGCCCGTTTGCAGCATATCCAAAGGCACCAGTGACCCATTCCACAATTTTGGGTAGCGAGCGACAACCTTGACAGCATTTGCCGGTGTGTGATCCTCTTTAAAATCCAGCGTACCGTCGGCTTTTTTGATGGCGTTTCCAAACTTGATTGATACCAACTGGAATCGATCATTGGTGGAACCGAAAACCGAGTTGTGTTCGTTCAACACTTGGGTGGCCATGGCGGCAGCCTGGACAGTGCTTTGCGTTTGCCCCAGGCCAATTGCGCCCGATTTTGCGGCAAGATCCGTCGCTGTTTTCAGGTCGCTGGCTGCCGTGTTAAGGTACGATTTGTTGATGGCAAGGCTGCCTACAGCCAAAATCGCGATCATCACAAAGACCAACAAAACCAGCATCGATCCCTGGCGATGGTTATCAAACCGAGCCAGGTTTTTATGTTTCACGTTAGTCATAATTGAACTGCTCGCGAATAGTAGATCGTTTAATTTGAATATTACGTTGGAAATTTAGAGTCGAAAAAGATAAGTTCTTTGCTTCGGGAATGTTGATCGTGACTTGGCAGCGGCTAATACCATTTGGATTTAGCGTAGTTTGGGCTATTACGCTTCCACCTTCGATATTTCGATCCCTGAACATGGAATTGGCTCGTCTTTCAATATCCACAAGCGTGACGTTCGGTCGGGCGGCCAAACGAGTGCATTCATATGCAATAGTGGTCGCATCTTCCTTCAAATAAATGATCTGGCAAGTATCAACCACACCAACAAAAATGGTGACCAAAGGCACCAATCCGATTGCCAGTTCGACCGTTGCTGCTCCCATTCGATTGACAGCGTTTCGCAGTGCAGTCGGCTGTTTTCTAATGAATGCAAACGATTTTGCATCTAGTTTCTTTGGTCTAAGGGAATTCAAGGGAAGGGCCTCGATTTGTATGCGTTGCGGAAAACAGAACAATGCGACCACCACGTAGCAGTGGAAAGCCGCTTATTGTTTGAAGTTAGCCATGACTTAGTTGGGCAATTGGACTTCTTCGAAACCCTTAATGTTCTCTAGGCCAATGTCGACGACGAATAAGACGTCTTCAAAGTCCAAGTCACCCCCACCATAAAGATCTTCAAACCCGATCAAGAGGAAAGGTGAGTTTGGGATCGCCATTGCGAAAAGGTGCTGGATTTTGTCTGGGTTGTCTTTATCGTGATTCGTGAAAATATGGTTGTTACCCCGTGCACCGTCGCGAACCAAGAAGAAGTCTAATTGGGTCCCGGCCAGCATGTGTCCCATTTCCACAAAGTCGCCGGGGTGTAGAGGTTCCCAGGTGGTGCGTTTGAGAAATCCAGTCACCGAGATTGTGTTGCCATTTTTGCGTGGTGAAGAACAATCGGGGAACAGCAATCGTTTCTGGCCACCGTTATTGTCGCCAGCCAAAGACACCGAGTAGCCAAGCGAGTTGTGGTAACCCGCACCTTCGGCAATAAAGTAAACGCGAACTGGGTACTTGGTCGTGCGGAGAAGAAACAACTTCGAAGCGTCTAGTTTGTGATCACTTCGGGCGCCGAAAGCGACGTTTGACTTTACAATCGCAGACGCTTGCTGGAAAATTGGTTGCAAGTAGTCGTTGGTGAAGTGAGCGCTTCTGGCGTCCGAACCGGCCAACATGACGGGGCCACGAATCTGGAATCCGTGCGGGCGAGCGGGTGATTGAACGGGGCTTGCGGTCGGGCCCTGCTCGGGGAGCGGGGCTTCAGCGGCGTTGACGGTTACGAAAGTTGAATCCAGCGCGATAACAGCAACTACGAAGCCTTTACAACATAAGCGAAGCAAAAACTGCGACATGATGGGTCTCCAAAACGGGTTTTCGGGTACGGGTTTCGTTTTCACGAAAATCACAAAGCTTTTCTGGCTTATCAGTTAAAATTACAGGCGATGAGGATAGGCCATAGCTAACTGAATCGTACGTCAAGAAACGTCACAAGAGAGAGTAAAATATCGCTGTTTCCTTACAAATCTCAGCAGTTGCAGCAGTGGATTGCACTGCTTTTACCGGTCCTGGCCAATTTCCCAAGTGGAGTGTGTCTCAGTTTTGCTGAACGGCCAGCTTGCGGTAGCAAGGATCTTTGTCGTCTCCAACGGGCGCACAAAAAAGCTCGGTAACCTGCGGGCTACCGAGCTTCGTGTTGGCTAAGTGGGCTTGTTGAAGTTACGTTCTTATTGGAAAAAACTGCTGAATCGCCAGATGTCCATTCCAAAAGCGAACACCATAAGTGTGAGCAGCATCAACGCTCCGATCATGGTCAAACCTTCCTGAACTTTTTCATTCGGTGGTCTTCCAGTCACGCCTTCGTACGCCAGGAATACCATATGTCCGCCATCAAGCACTGGGATCGGCAGGAAGTTTAGGATTGCCAGGTTTACACTTAATAGGGTTAAGAAGAGTAGCAAACGCGTGGTACCCGAAGTGGCTTCGCTAGTGGAAACGATCGCAATGGTGCCGATTCCTCCGAGGGCGGTGACAGGGACTTTTCCGACGAATAGCTGCTTCAGCAGTTTCAGGATTTTCTGCGAATCATAGCTGACTTGATACAGTCCACATTTGGCGGCATCGGCAAGCGTCGGCGAGATGTAAACCTCTTGAAGTGGTTCTAGTCCGATTCCGCGAATGATGTTGAAATATTTTTCAGATTTGACCAACGCTATTTCGACCGGAGGCATTTCCTTGCCCCCTCGTTTGATCACCAATTTTAACACTGCCGAAGGCCAAGCGGCCTGCATTTGTTGATTCACGATGGGCCAGCTGTTGGCGAGATCGTCACCGGAAATCTCGAAGATCTTCTTGTTTTCAGCTAAGTATTTCTCTCTGATTTGAGTGTCCGAATATTCGATCGTTGCCTTAACGAATACGTCGCCCTTGGCAATGCCACTCTTGGCTGCCGGGCCCTCTGGTGCGACATCGGCTACTTCACTGAGCACGCGGAATGCAATGCCTATTTCGTCAACCGCGAACGGTAGGCCCACGTCTTCGCTGGAGACACCTGTCAGAAACTGCGGGACCAAGTTGAACGTCAGGATGTTCTCTTGTTCGCCTTCGAACCGACGAACCGTAAGTTTCGCCGTTTGGCCATCGCGGGCCATCTGCCGAAGATCTTGCGAAAGTAGCATCGGATTAAACGGCTTGTCATTAACCGAAAGAATTTTGTCCTTGGGTTTAATTCCTTCCTGATGAGCCGGCGAACCTTCTTGAACGCTTACGATCTCTCCGTAAGCCATGCTTAGGCCATCGATGAACATTGGGTTGGGTTTGACCACGACGTCAAATTCTTTGCCGGTGGAAGCGCCTTTGTCTTGGTATTGCCGGTACGTAAATACCTTTTCTTCGACACCGCGAAGCACTGTGAATGTGGCATCTTGATCCCAAATTTTGGATAGTTCTTTCTTCAGGTCTACCAAATTATTGACCGATGCACCATTTACCTTCGTAATCAAATCGCCTGATTCGAAAGTCGAATCAAATGCGGGTGCATGTTCAATGACAAAGTCGTTCAGCCGAAGTCTGGACGACTGCATCGGAGCAATCCCCAGCATCGGAAAGTCCATGCCACGTTGATTAATCAGGCCGCTGACCGGAGTGACCGACAGTTTCTCGGTTTGACTCTCGGTGCCAGGTCGGCGAATTTCCAAATCGACTTCAACGTCTTCTCCACCCATCACCACCGCTTCGGCCAAGCTATTGAATGGGTAGTAACGATCGCCCGTTTTGATTCCATTGACTTCAATGACCTCGGCGCCAGATAAGTTCTTTTGCCAAGCTGGTGAACCGGAGTAAGTGCCCCCGATCGTGGGCGGTTGGTAACTAACGCCAAAGCTAAAAGCCATTGTGGCAAAGATGATTCCGAAGATCAGGTTCATAATCACACCAGCGGAAATGATTAACATCCTTTGAGGAACGGTCTTGGCCATGTATGACCGAGGATCAAGGCGACCACTTTCGGAGTCGGTTGACCGTTCGCGCTCTTGATCCGCTTCGGCTGGATTGTCGTGTTGCCCAAGCATTTTCACGTAGCCGCCAAGCGGAAGAATCCCGATGCCATATTCGGTCTCGCCCCACGTGAAGTGAAGTAGTTTGCGAGGGATCTTCAACACGCCCAAGTTAATGTCGAACGCGTCGAAACCAACGTAAAACTTTTCACACTTAACGCCGCAGCTCTTGGCGGCCAAAAAGTGGCCAAGTTCATGGACGAAAATGATCAAGCCGATACCGATGATCGTTTGAACGATCGGCCAAAGTAAACTTAAACTGAACAAGCTGGATGCAGCAACTAAATCCCAATGCACTTGCGTGTCTCCTGACGAGCCCAACGGTCTATCATTAATAATTGCTCAAGTGACGGTTGGGCGTCAAACGAATGATGTTCTAAAATTTGGCGGCAGGTTGTGGCAATTTGAGGGAAGCGAATCTGTCCCTTAAGAAAAGCGTCAACCACAACCTCATTTGCCGCGTTGAGGACAGCACCGCAGGTTCCTCCCTTGCGGGCAACCTCTAAGCCTAACAGCAAAGCGGGAAAGCGGTCCATATCGGGCGGCTGGAAATTCAGGCCAAACGCTGTCGAAAAGTCCATTCGGCGTGCCGGTCCGGTAAAACGTTCCGGATAATCTAGCGCAAACTGGATGGGAAGTTGCATATCCGGTGGACTCAATTGAGCGATCACGGATCCGTCTTCGAATTCTACGAAAGAATGGACGATCGATTGAGGGTGCACCACAACCTCGATCTTTTCCGCTGGAAGGTCGAACAGCCAGCGGGCTTCAATCACTTCTAACGCCTTGTTCATCATGGTAGCCGAATCGATGGAAATCTTGGCACCCATCTTCCAGGTCGGATGTGCCAGCGCCTGTGCTGGCGTGACCGATTCCAGGTCGGGGCTAGACTTTTCGCGAAACGGGCCACCGCTGGCTGTTAAAACGATTCGCCTGATCTGGCTAGACTTCCCAGATTGCATTGCCTGGAAGATTGCGTTGTGTTCGCTGTCCACCGGCAGTAAGCGAGCGTCGTATTGAATCGCCAACGCCGTGGCCAGGTGTCCGGCAACGACCATGGTTTCTTTGTTGGCAAGCGCAACCACTTTTCCCGCGGTTAAAGCGGCCAGAGTACTGGGCAATCCGGCACTCCCCACGATCGCAGCGACCACAATGTCCACTCGGGGATCCGAGGCCAAGTCCGACAGAGCATCGGGGCCCACTTGGAATTCGCTCCCTGGCATGGCACCCTGTTGCTTCCAGGCCGAAGCGCCGCCGGGATCGCTACAAACGACTCGTTTTGCGGCAAATTCGGTCGCATCCGCCGCCAGTTGCGCGATCTGGCTGTGTCCACTGAGTCCCAGCACTTGAAATCGCCCGCCCTTGCCGTCGCTCCGGGTTGAAGTCGCGTTCGAATGTCGGATCACCTTTAGAGTGCTTTGCCCAATGCTGCCAGTCGCTCCGAGAATCGCGATCCGTTTGGGGCGATTTAACAGCGTTGGCGGGCGAAGCCAAGTCGCGCCAGCGTCACGCGCCTGCGGGCCCAGGGAATCCTGCGGGCCCAGGGAATCTTGCGGGCCCAGGGAATCTTGCGGGGCCGAAGAATCAGGCGATGAAGAATCGGAAGTTGTTTTTGGTTGGTTCCCCAATTTTGTAACTTTCGATGTGTTCGATGTAATTGTTGCAGTGAAAGCAAATTTCAAAAGGCAAACGCTGCATCACTTCGGCTGCCTAAATTCGTGTGCAATCGGCAAATCCGCAGGACTGTCTGCCGGGCGCGAACCCTACTGGGCGAAGCTTCCATTCGTAAACGTCAAATTCAGGCCGATTTTAACGTGTGAGTGCTAGTTTCAGTGCGTTTGGAGCGGGTGATCGTCTGGTTCCAACGGGTGGTTCGTGCTTGGCAGGCAGCTGCCTAAAAGTGAAACTTTGGCAAGAATCTGCGGTCAACGCTGGACTTTGGCCGTCGGAACAACGCTGCAAACGGAGCGATCCGAACGCAATAGTTTACCCCTAAGCGGGCTGTTCATGTACCGCTGGGCTTCGGAATGTTGATCGCTAGTGACAATTCTGATGCCTGAGTGTGGTTTGGGATCAAATAAGGCCCGGGTATTGCCCGAGCCCATTGCCCGTGCCACTGCGGCGATTCGATTGTCTTCGGGGATACCCGTCTTTTGGCGTCCCAATACCAATGAATCGGGTTCGCGGCAGATGTTATGATAGTTTGGAGGATTCGACTACTTGCCCTTGAATTGAGAAAGTAGCGAAGCGGCGGTCGGGACTGGCTGGGGGTGGAACAGACCCGAGGTCGGAATGCCGGGAGGCGACTGGGGGGTAGTTTGGTGACTTCGGGGGTGGCCCTTGGGACCGCGAGGCCGCAGAATCCGAACTTTTGCCACCTTCGTACAACAACACCTTTGGGAATCGGTGGAAATTAGGTTGGTGTAGAAAACATGATTGTCGCTAGGCTGGCTAGTTCGTAGCATTAAAACGGCTGCCCGGTTGGTGTTGATAAGCTGCCCGGGGCTTCCGAGGTAACGGTTGGGCAGACTGCCTGCATCCGCTTGAGGTTTGTTATGTGGTTGGCTTGAACCAACGCCCGCCGGTTGGCTGCTACGTTTTTGAACCAATCGAAAATTGATTCAAGCAGAGTGTGGTTTGGGGCGGGCTTCGATTTTAGGCCAGCAGAGAAACTTGTATTATATAATTCTGGATTTACGATTTCATGGATAACTCTTCTTCCAAGTCCAATAAGAATGATAAGAATTCCAAAGAGGGTTTTCGACGCCCCAGTCCCTTCTTGTTTGCGATGATCGCGTTGGCCGTTGTCGGAATGGCGTATTTACTTTTCGACAGTGCCAACCGCTTCAGTTTGCGGACCAGTGATCTTAGTCGCTTGATCGAAGTGACTAAGTACGACCAGGACGGCAGTTTAGAAAAGTCCGACGCTCAAGCGGGTGAAATTGTCACCACCGAACGTGCTTCGGATTCAAAGGTTCGCCTGTCCGAATTGGTTGTCTTTAAAATTAACCAACAAGAGGTAAGCGGCACCGTGACGATCGAGTACCTGTCGGATGAGGGCAGCGTGCGGCGCAAGAAAGAGAA
>JBDNHU010000220.1:0-4923 GCA_041688615.1 Mariniblastus sp.
ATCAGGTGTTATTCGATCAGGTGCTGGGCGATCACCTGCTTGTCGATCGTGGGCAGTGCGCGTAACTTCACATCGTCTGCGCGATAGATCCTTACCTAACAGTTCGGTACCCAACAATTTGTTGCCTCAGAATTGGAATCTTACCCAATGCAGCCTAGCACCACTTATCGAGCCAAGTACATCATCGTCCGCATCGATTTGATTATCGAGGATGGATTCTTAACAACCACCGATGATTTGAAATCTGGGCAGATCTTGGCCGTTGGGGCGTGGGCGGAATATTGCGGGCCCAAATCTCAGGCAATTGATCTCGGTTCGGTGGTGTTGATGCCTGCGCTGATCAACGCCCACACCCATCTGGAATTTAGCGACCAAACCCAGCCAATTGCTTCGCTAGATGGTAGCTTTGCCGGATGGATTGAAAACGTCATCGCAAAACGTTCAAACCCGTCTACGCCGCTGGACTCAGAACAAAGCGATGAGATCAAGCGATTGGCGTGTGGACAAGGGTGGCAAGAGAGTCGAGCCAGCGGAACTGCGGGACTAGGTGAAATCTTGGCCTTTCCGGATCTGGATCCCTTGCACCGCCAGCTGGCAGAATCGGGCGACTGTGCGCTGTCGGTATTCTATGAAGTGTTGGGACTGGGCAAGGAACGGGGAGGTCAATCGTTTGCCTGGGCAACCCAAGCATGCCAGAATTTCTTCGCTAGGATGCCTCCAGAATCGGTCCCGTCAGCGTCAAGTCAGGCGGGTACTGGCAAGTCCCAAATAAAACCGGTTGCCGTGGATGAAATGATTTCAAGTCAACTTGTACGCACTGGGCCACGCGTCCAAGTCGGGCTCAGTCCGCACGCACCTTACTCAACTGCGACGACTTTGTATCAAAAGTGTGCGGAATACTGCATTGTGCATCGTCTACCACTGGTCACACATTTGGCCGAAACGGTTGAAGAATTAGAATTGTTGCAGCATCGAACTGGCCCCTTAGTGGATCTGTTGGATCGCATGGGGATTTGGAACTCAAACGCCATCGACGCCCGATCGATTCGGCAGGTTCTTCAATCGCTTGCCAATGTTCGACGGTTGTTGCTGATTCATTGCAATTATATGCTCCGCAGCGACTGGTGTTGGTTATTGCAGCAGAATCCAGATTACTCGGTTGTTTTTTGCCCACAGACGCATCACTACTTTCAGCATTCCACTCATCCGTGGCCACAGATGTTGCAGGACGGTGTCAACGTGGCGTTAGGAACCGATTCAAGAGCCTCCAGTCCGACGTTATCGCTATGGCAAGATGTGGTATTGGCCGCAAATTCCAATCCAACCGTTGATCCGTCGAACGTGCTAAGGATGGCGACGATCAACGGCGCCACGGCTCTAGGGATTCAAGACCAGGTGGGAACACTGCAGCCAGGCAAACGATCGCAGGTCTTGATTGCGGAACCCGATTTTGACAGTCAAGGCTTTGATTGGGCTGGGCTAGTCAATTCGCCGCCGCCGCGCTGGTCGACTCGGTGATTCGTTGGTCAACACTATAATTCACCGCCAATCCAGAACGCTTTGATATCGCAGAGTGACGATAGGAACGCCGCCAATGTTGACCGCATTGGTTCAAGAAGCCAGGGTGGGGAGCGATGAGCGGATGCCACTTTGAGTTTCTAATGTCTAACCGCTCGGTTGAGTTGAAAGTTCATTCTGTTTTGCCGACTGCTAGGGTGTTTGGCAGTCGCCAGCCAGTTGCCAGATCGTTCTCTCAGGCAATCGTTAACGGTTCCAGATGCCTTACCCGTCAAGCGCAAAACCTCGGTCATCCCTGGCTCGGTCATCCCTCGATACAGCTGACCATGGAAATGGGAGGCAGGTTTCATCGGAACTCCTTGGATTGAAAAGATAAGCTTCACGCAAACGATAGAGAAAATGATGCTTGAAAACGCGAGCAACCGCTTGATTTACAATCTGCAATGTCGAAATCACCTACCGGCCTACCGCCCTACCGGCCTACCGCCCTACTGCCCTACTTATACAATCCGTTGCACGTGCAGTCTGGCTTGCGTGCTTTTCAATGTTTCGAGCAATCGTTCCGACTGGGGTAGCGTGGACGGCGGTTGAGGCACTGAGATTTTTCGTAGCCCAAGGCAACGGCTTCAATTCACCCTAAGGCGGAACACACCGTCACTGTCAACTAAAGACGTGGCAACATGCATTGGAACAGCGATATTGCAACACACTAGCGATTCAATAAAGCGTGCCGGGTCGCCAATGGGGAAAAGCTGTGGCTGATAAGGAACCAAGCGGAGTTTGACGAGGTTGCCAATGGCCGAACAAAGGCGAAATATTTGGCTCGATTTATTTGCGAATCAATGGCCTCTAATCAATGGCTCCGACTCCCTACCAGTACTAGCTCACCTTGACCAATTCTAACAATCAGCTACCTCAATCGGTCAAAAAAGTCGCAGGCCTTTCTCTCTGATTGATGTTCTTCACGATTCCTCACACGCTGGAGGATTTTGCGCTGGGTACTCCTGCAAAAGCAGGAATTCCTGCCCCAGTCCTGGCCTTCGTGATTTCGATCTTGTTTTTCCTGCAGGGTGCAGGATTATATTGGTTGCCGCAGGCAGGTAAGTTTCGCCGTTGGTGATCCTTCGCTCACGTCGGCCTTGGTCTATTCTGGCCGCTGGCCTTGCCCAGCTTCCCTCAATTTTTGGAGAACAGGCCTGCCGCACGGGTTTCACCTCTGCGATCCATGTATTTGGGATGATAGGCGTCGGAATTCTGCTAATGGTGGCAGCTATCATGGGACTCAGGAATCCGCAAGCATTTGCTTCCCCTCAATCAACTCGGACGAATTGAACTCGTTGGTGCGTTGGTGCGTGATCCCATTGAATGACAAATTGTTGCGCCATTTGCGGCGACGCGGGAAACACTGGCTAAACACGGGCAATTTGACGTCATGAATTATAGCAGGCGCTTCCGTCAGTTTTCATCGAGATTCTTCCTGTACAAAGCTGAAGAACCAGCAGATGCAACTCAGGGCCGATGGTTGGTTCAATCGTACGCACGCTCAACTGGTGGTCCCGGCTGATCCGGGAGCGATCAAACGGTACCGCTTGTGCCTTTGGGATGCGTGTTCTGATGCCCTGTGGCGTGCTGTAAGCTCAGGAAGGCGTCGATGATTTGGCGATCTTCGTTGACGTGTACGGTCTTTAGGTCCAGCAACAGTCGCCCCTCGTTGACTCGACCCACCACAGAGACTTCACCCGATCGCAAGCGATTGGCCAATTCATCAACAGAGATATCTTGAGGTTTGATGGCAACCGAAACCGACGGCAAGACTTGAGTTGGAATGCTACCACCGCCAAGAGTCGCCTTGGATTCGGAAATGGATACTTCGCTGACAAACGGGTTGCCGGTGAGTTGTTGGACCAGTCGTTTGGCGCGAAGTTGCAGATTTTCCGATGTTGTGCCCAGCATTCTTAATAGCGGAATCTGTTCCATTGCATGCGGCGGATTGCGGTACAGTTCTAAGGTTGCCTGTAATGCCATCAAAGTCAATTTGCCCACTCGGAAGGCGCGCATCATGGGATGCTTTATGATCTTTGCCACTTCCGCCTTTCGCCCCGCAATGATGCCGCACTGCGGTCCACCTAACAGTTTGTCGCCGCTAAACAGCGATACGGTCGCACCTCCTTTTACACTGTCCCAGACCAGCGGTTCATCATTCAGCCCAAATTTCTTGAAGTCGATTAAGGCGCCTGACCCAATATCATCAATTAAAGGAAGGTGACTACTAGAAGATAGCTTCGCCAATTCTGAAAGCGATGCGGATTCGGTGAACCCATAAACCAAGAAATTGCTTGGGTGCACGCGTAGGATACCTGCGGTATTTTCAGTAATCGCGTTCTTATAATCGCTGATTCGCGTCTTGTTGGTTGTGCCAACTTCAACCAATCGACAGCCCGCCGATTCCATCACATCGGGTAACCGGTAACTGCCGCCGATTTCGACCAATTGCCCTCGCGACACAATCACTTCTTTACCGGCACACAACGCAGCCAACGTAAGCATCGTTGCAGCCGCATTGTTATTGACGACCGTCGCAGCCTCGGCCCCGGTCAATTCACACAAGAGCCCCTCGATTGCCGCCGTTCTTTTTCCACGGCTACCGTCCTGTAAATTGAATTCCAAGCTGCAATAACGTTCATTCAGCCTGGCGATTTCTTCAATGGCAACTTTTGCCAACGGTGCCCGACCCAGACCGGTATGCAGCAAAACGCCGGTCGCGTTAATCACCGGACGCAGTCGTTGCGATTGTTCTGACTTCATCCAACCGGCTACGGTTTCAATAATTTCCTGAGGGGACGGAACATGGGTTTCTTCGGCCGCTGCTGAAACCGCCGCACGCACGTCGTCCAGCACGCTTCGTACTTTTTGGACCACCGCCGTTCGACTGGCTTGAGTAGCGAATTGTTGAAGTAACGGATGTTGAAGCAGTTGATCGACGCTAGGTAAATTACGTAAAGGATTGTCGGCCATGGCCTGCTCAACTTTGAAAGAATAGGAAACGGGTTTGTGGGGCACCGCAATTGGAGGTTGTGCCACCAACAGTGTTCACACCCTATCATAGTTTGCCGGCGATCACTTTGGCAGGTAACGCTTATCATCCCGACGCACGGTCAAATTTTGTCGGTCCAAGTATTCACAAAACGGGACTGCCAGTTTTCGAGTAACTTCTAGGATGTCACGAATTTCGCTGACACTTAGCCCTTCGTTCGCTTGTAATCGCAATTCGATTTTCTGCCAAGCTGCGTCGAAAACGGCCTTTGCCAGATAAACATCGTTATCGATTGGAACCAGGTCACCACTCTGGGTTGCCATTTTCAAAAGTTCGGGAACGTCCTGTTTGTTTTTTGGTGTGCTGTCCAC
>JBDNHU010000221.1:0-17766 GCA_041688615.1 Mariniblastus sp.
AATGCTTCTAGCTGTTGGATGGAATCAACCTCGACTTCGAAAATCAATGGAGCCCGCAATTGATTACTACTTACTGCCTGTTGCAATTGCTGTTTGGCATGAAGCACCGTTGTGCGCAAGCGATTGGCCGCGGCATCGTTGCCAGTCCGCGATGGTCCTTCCGTATTCTGCCCGCCTGCACCGGCCAAGTGATTGTCTTTAAGCATAACAGCAGCATACAAGCCAAGTCGGTGGTTCTGTCCGCCGCCACAACGTACGGCATATTTTTCCAGTAAACGCCAGCCAGGAGTGGTCTTTCTAGTATCGTAAATTTTGGCCTTGGTGCCCTTGATCTGATTTACGAATTGCGAAGTCAATGTCGAAATACCTGAAAGGCGTCCCATAAAATTCAAGGCGGTTCGTTCCAATTGCAAAATCGTCCGCGCCGATCCCTTGATGTTGCCCAAGATGGTCTGAGGTTCCACCAAGGTACCATCGTCAACCCAAGGCGTCCAAACCGTTGGCGGTGTCACCGCATTCGAACCACTCCCGTCCGAATCATTCTCCAAACTTGCAAGTTCTTCCACAATAAGTGAAATCAGCTGCAAACCGCACACCACGCCTGGCACTCGATTGACAAAGTTCGCGTCGCCAATCGTGTGGCGATCGATCGTTGCCCAAGTCGTCCAATCACGTTGACCGCCCAGATCTTCCTGCAAAGCCATTTGAATCAATTGCCGGGCCCATTGCTGGACATCTTGATTCCAATCCAATTGCTGAAATTCGATCGCAGGGCCACCGGACTCATGTTCGCTTTTACAATTTTCATTCATGATCGATCAACTTCTCTTACCAAACGACAACTTACACCTAACGAATCATCCGAACACCGCTTCTGCCAAGATAATCACGTCTGAAATTCCAGAATATTTCGACTTTTTGCCCGGTTCCCGGCAAGCTCTGGCCTGTAATCCGCTTGAAAAATGTTCCAACCCGCTCAAGGCTAACAATTCAGTGCCCGACTGCAGAAACCAAAACCCACAACGGCTAATATTTTGTTAGACTGTGAATCATAACGTGATTTAGAATCTGTGACACTTGCCCAATCATACTGGGAATTTCGCTAACAACGGTTTAGCGTGTGCAGACTATCGTTCAGCCCGTGCAGACTATTACTAATTCTGCGGCGACGAACCTATGAAATTAGGGACGCCCTTTTTCGGCGTCAAAATACGATGCAACAAAACATGATGCAGCAAAACATGATGCAAACGTCGTCCCAACCAACGCCAACCTCGGTTCTGCGATCCGACGGGCACTTGATGCCCTGCGAACACGATTTGTTGGAATCGCCCAAAATCGACGACGTTGCCGATCTTGATGCGACACTTCCTGATCCCAGCACTCCAGCACCAGAAACTTTGGATCGGGACAGCAGCACATCGACTTTTTCGCTTCGATCAGCCACTTACCGATTGGCCGACCGACCGGGAAACCAATACTTGGCGTCGAACTTAATCTTGCTAATTTTACTGAGCGGGCTGCTTTCCACTTTAATTTACGGGTTAAGCCTACTTTCAGCCGTCCGCTCAGTTCCTGCTCAAACTCGTCTGGACCTAAACCAAGCATCCGCCAGCGAACTGGAAACGATCCCCAGCATCGGCCCCAAATCGGCTGAAAACATTGTCCAATTCCGCCGCGTCCACGGTCCCTTCCCCTCAGTCAACGCACTGCAGCGGATTCCCAATATTGGCCCAGCCACGGTGAAACAGATAGCACCCCACGTTCTTATTGATTCGCCAGCACCTGGCTCAAGTGGCTCAAGCGAGCCGTTTTCCCCCGTTGACGGTTCCAACCCGCCCTAAAGTACTTTATTGGTCACAGTTATGATCTCCTGTTATCCGCTTTGACACTGTTTCAACGCTACCGCATGAATCCATCGGACTCGCATCACATTACCCGGACAGTGTTTGCGACCCAAGCAACTTCCGGCGAATAGTTGCCACGAGTAGACAGCGGCCCAGAGTTTGCCAGAATGTAAGGTTTGTCTTTTTCGCGACTGAACCGGCACCTCGCCGTCTTTGCCCGAAATAAAGTTGATTCGATCTTCAGAAGCGTGAGGCTTCAACCAGCAACAGCGTGAATTGCTGCGGTGTTGAAGCCAACTTTGCGTACGTCGAAATGAATTCAATTTTTCGTTCAGTCGTTCTTACCGTCGCCTTGCTTGTGAGTGTTTGACTCGATGAGAATCCCATCAGCGCGTCCGTTCAAAATCCAAGCCCCGTATCAACCGGCCGGTGACCAGCCCAGGGCGATCCAACAATTGACCGAAGGTTTGCTCGAAGGCAAGAAGCATCAAGTTTTGTTAGGTGTGACCGGTTCAGGCAAGACGTTTACAATGGCAAACGTTGTGCAAAACATTCAAAAACCCACTTTGGTTATCTCGCACAACAAGACTTTGGCGGCCCAGCTGTATTCAGAATTCAAAGATTTCTTTCCTAACAATGCCGTGCACTACTTTGTCAGTTACTACGATTATTATCAACCCGAAGCGTACATTCCTCAACGCGACATTTACATTGAAAAGGATTCGTCGATTAACGACGAAATCGACCGCCTACGCTTGGCAGCCACTAGCAGTCTTGTCAGTCGTAAAGACGTCTTGATTGTGGCTAGTGTTTCCAGCATTTACGGCCTGGGTTCACCTGAAGACTACAAAAAGATGATGGTTGTAATCCGCAAAGGAGAAATGTTGGATCGCGACAAAATGCTATCCAAATTAATTGACATTCAGTACGAACGAAACGACGTCGACTTTGCCCGCTCGAAATTTCGGGTCCGCGGCGACAGTGTAGAAGTTTGGCCCGGCTATGAAGAGTTCGCCGTTCGGATCGAATTCTGGGGCGATGAAGTGGATCAGATTTCGTACATCAACCCGACCACAGGCGAGACCTTGGCGCAAGACGACCAATTATTCATCTACCCCGCAAAGCACTTTGTTACGTCCGAAGCACGAGTCAAAGATGCGGTTGGACGCATTCGAACCGAACTTGACGAACGACTTTTGAAACTGCGAGAACAGGGCAAATTGCTTGAGGCCCAACGCCTGAACGCCAGGACTCGTTTCGATCTTGAAATGCTGCAAGAGGTCGGGCATTGCCCGGGCGTTGAAAACTACAGTCGCCACTTGGCCGGTCGCGAGGCAGGCGAGATGCCCGAAACGTTGTACAACTTTTTTCCCGACGATTTCTTACTGCTGATCGACGAATCCCACGTCACCACACCACAAATTCGTGCCATGTATGCGGGCGACCAAAGCCGGAAGAAGACGTTGGTGGAACACGGTTTCCGACTCCCGAGCGCATTAGACAATCGGCCTTTAAAATTCGAAGAATGGGAACGACGGATCGCTCAAGTCGTTTACGTTTCAGCCACGCCAAGCGATTATGAAATGGAAAAGACGGGAGGTGAATTTGTAGAACAAATCATTCGCCCAACCGGGTTGCTAGACCCCGAAATCGAAGTCGTCCCCGCTCGCGGGCAAGTGGTACATTTACTGGAACAGATTCGCGATCGAACTGCTGTCGGTGAACGGGTCATCGTCACGACGCTCACTAAACGATTAGCCGAAGATTTAGCAGACTATCTTTGCAAACAGAGCATCAAGTGCCAGTGGCTTCATAGCGAATTGGATGCGTTCGAACGCGTGGAGCTTCTTCAGTCGTTACGCACCGGTAGTTGCGATGTCCTGGTTGGCGTGAACTTACTGCGAGAGGGTATCGATTTACCTGAAGTTAGTTTGGTTGCGATCATGGATGCGGACAAGCAAGGCTTTTTGCGGAGCGAAACGTCGCTTATTCAAACGATCGGGCGGGCCGCTAGAAATGTAAACGCGAAAGTCATTCTTTATGCCGACAAAGTGACCGCCGCCATGCAAGGCGCGATGGATGAAACAAGTCGCAGGCGAGCATTGCAGGAAGCGTATAACCTGGAACACGGAATTACACCCGAATCGGTCAAACGACACGTAAGTGCCGGAATCGAATCCGATCTTTCAGCCCGCCGAACAGCAAACCAAGCTGTCGGCCGAACCGACGAGAAGGTTATCATTACCCAAGAGTACATGAACGAATTGGAAACCGAAATGTTGGCCGCTGCCGAAGAACTGGACTTCGAACGAGCCGCCAATTTACGAGACAAAATTGCCAGTTTGCAGGATTCTGTCGGCAAAGAGGTAAGCAAATATCCTGAACCTGGCGAAAACACGAAAAGCGGCGGACGAGGCAGAAAAGGTCGCGGACGCGGTGGAAAAGGTAACGCGAGAGTTCCTAAACCCAAACGCGGTTGAGTTCAATTGCCGCCAGAATATCGCCGACTTGAGGGACAAGCCTGGGCAGCAAGGCGGTACGAAGACCAAAAGAGTTGCAGCCGAAACAAGATTGTCGTCTTTCGTCGCCCGAAAGTAACTTGCAGCCCTGATCGCAGTGTACCTGGCAAGCGTTGCTGATTTTGCAGCGAACCTGTCCCCGCGAAGCTGGTCTGAAAAGAATCGGGAATCCAGGACCAATAAGGGGTTTGACAGTTTCAAAGCAATTCGTAAGAATAGCCGCTCTTGAGTCGAAACGGAGCCCGCCGGGTTATCAAACGCCGGTTTCCTAAATCTGGTTTTCAAAAAACTAGCGGTGGAAGAAAACGGGCAAGTTTTGGGTTAAGTGCTAAGTTGCCAGAGGGCTGAGTTGCCAGAGCGCTTCGCGGTAGATACCGAGCCCTTTTGGTTAATCTAGGCAAAGATGAACGATAATCCGTGGTTTGCTGCCTTTTGAGGTTAACAATCGGATTATCTTTATTGTTTTGGGTTGCCAGGTACTAAGTACCGTGTAACTTTCAGAATGATCGGGGATACGCCTCATCATTATTAACGGTTTTTGTTGGCGATATTATTGACGGTTTTTGTTGGCGATGAAGTTAGAATTCCTAAGGCTGGTATAAAAAAATAAGGGCGTGTAGCTCAGTTGGTTAGAGCGCGTCGCTGATAACGACGAGGTCCCAAGTTCGAATCTTGGCACGCCTACTTTATTTTTTGCCCGATGGTCAGTATTTTATTAATTCTTCAGTGCTACGCTTTAAGCAGAGTTGCGGAAGAAACCATTGATTTGCTGATTTTTTGTTTCGAAAGACTGACAGCATCGGTCGATAGATAATCGATCATCACCGTTCCGAACGGTTCTAATATTCGGGGACGTAGCTCAATTGGGAGAGCACCTGCTTTGCAAGCAGGGGGTTAGGGGTTCGAGCCCCCTCGTCTCCATTAGATCAAGCCACACTACCAAACATCTTCGGATCTGCCTGATTGGGTCGGATTCTATGGCGTGAAGCCGCAGATGATTGGTAGCGTGGCTTTTTTCGCTTCTTGCCACTTTTTCTTCGGGCAAGTTATCTTCGGACCCTCTGGCAACATCTGGTCTTCTGCCAACACTGGGTCTTCTGCAACTTCCCTCTTGCCTCATAGGCATTAACCCGCGCGTTGTGTGAGCCCCGCTTTTGGTTGCGTCTTAAGTTGCCAATGTCTTAAATTTGGCGACGCCGATAGTCCGATTCGCACAGGCGATCCTCTAAAATCGAGGCTAATTTCCTGCTGGGATTGAAGCCCAAAATTCAAAAGTGGCAAAGCCTTCCGCAGAAACAAATTTCATCTGAGGACCGGCTTCCCAAACGGTTCCATGGAAGTCGGGTCCTACCAGTTCCCCCTCTGGTTCGGATCGTAGCGAAACGAACCAGTCCTTTGGAATAGTGCAGTCATTGTGTTTGCAACGTCCAATCAGCAAGCACTCACGAACCGCTTCATCATCTGTCGATCTGAACAATTGCAGGGTAAACCCACGATATTTTTTTCGCAAATCAATCTTGGTCGCCACATCCAGACCGCTGCGTGCAACCTTGGTTGCCATCCAGTTGAATTGGGCACGCCTTGTCAGACTTCATCAACATTGCCATCCATGGGCAAGTCATTCGAATCTACTAACCCGCTGCGAGTCCGATGGAAGGTCGACACTTAAATCGAGATCTCTTTAGCTTGGGCCTGTTAGGCTTGGTTATCTTATTGGCGATTAGTCTTGCCACGTACGATCCCGCCGACTCGGTACAGCAAGCCACGGGCTGGATGGGGGATTGGTATCAATCCGACCAACTGGTCTATCCAGTTAATCAGAGCATCCACAATGCGTGCGGGAGATTGGGAGCGGTTGTCTCCGATTCATTATTTTCCGCCTTGGGCTACGGTGCATTCTATCTGGTAGGCTGCCTGGGAATTCTGTGTTATTGGCTGTTGTCGGGATACTATCAAGAGTATCTATTTGGCCGTGGGTTAGGTTGGATCATTTCTCTGGTAGGAATCACAACACTGGCGTCACTGATTAGCCCCAGCATTTCACCGGGGCCCTTAACCGGCAGTGGCGGATTTGTCGGGCTGATGGCATCGACTTTTCTGCTGCAGCACTTCGCAATTGTGGGCTCTCTTATTGTCGCCACCGGCGCCACACTTATCGGCATGATGATGTGGACCGACTATGCACTGCTACGAATGGCGACCGCTGTATTGGGCTTCAGCGCTGCCGGTTTTGGTGCGACTCAAGTAGCGGCCAAACGCAAAATCGATGACCTGATCATCGCCCGCCGAGCACGTCGCGAGACGAATCAACTGGGGATCGAAGATCCGGATCTTGCCAATTCCGATGCCATAGGTGCTCATGCGGCGGCAGAGGAAGCAAGCTATTCACCCGCAGTGATTATTGGTGGCAAACGTCGCGAAGCCTTGCCGGAAATGCCACAACACGAAGTCGATGAAGACTTCTATGATAACGTTGACGAAGATGACGATATCGATGAATACGAAAAAGCATTCGACGAGGACGAGGCTCGAAATGCAGACCACGAAGAAACGACATTGCTGGTCAAAATGCCTCATATTGACGCCCAACATGTCAAAAATTCGCAGCGGGATGATGAAAATGAACTGGATGATCAGGCCAGCGAGGAGGAGCAAAATCGTGCAGTAAAGATAGCCGCCAAGAAGATTGGTGGACTGAGTCCTGATACGCTTAACGCGAAAAAGAAACTTAATAAGGACCAAGAGCGGGAAGTCGCTAAGTCTGAGATTAAACGCAAGATCGTCGACGAAACCGACGAGCGATTGGACGACTATGAACTTCCATCCTTAGACCTCTTAACTTCAGGCGATGGGGTCGACTATCACGAACAGGAGATCGAGGTTCGTCGTAAAGCGAGGCAATTGGAACAGACCTTCAAAGAGTTCGGTTTTAACATCAAAGTGACCGAAATCGAAACCGGTCCCGTGATCGCTCAGTATGAACTGGCCTTAGAAACCGGCCTGCGATTATCGAAAATTGTTGGCTTGGCCGACGACTTGGCAATCGCACTGCGGGTCCCCAGTGTGCGGATTGTTGCGCCCATCCCCGGGAAGAACACTGTGGGTGTGGAAGTCCCCAACGAGAAGCGGCAGGTCGTTCGCATTCGTGACGTAATCGAAGAATGCTCGGAAAAGACCAAGAAGATGAAAATCCCGATCTTCTTGGGCAAAGATGTTTCCGGCAATGCAATGACTGCGGACTTAGCCGCGTTGCCTCACTTGTTGATTGCCGGTCGAACCGGTACGGGTAAGTCGGTTTGTTTGAACGCCATTATTTCTTCGATCTTGATGACTCGTCGGCCGGAAGAAGTCCGCATGCTGATGATCGACCCCAAGATGGTAGAACTAAGCGGTTACAGCAAACTGCCGCACTTGATGCACCCAGTGGTCACCGACATGAAGAAGGCCGAAGCCATATTGGCTTGGGCTGTGGACAAGATGGAAGAACGCTATTCACTCTTAGCGCAAGCGGGTGTTAGGCATTTGGTTAACTTCAACCAACTGGGAGCCGAAGAAATCTATCGCCGCCTGGGCGCAGAAACAGCCGAAGAGAAAGCCCAGATCCCTACCAACTTGCCTTTCATCGTGATCATCGCCGACGAAATGGCGGACCTGATGATGACCGCCGGAAAAACCGTCGAACAGTGGATCATTCGCTTGGCGCAGAAATCGCGAGCGGTGGGGATCCATCTAATTTTGGCTACGCAAAAACCGACCGTCGACGTCATCACCGGTTTGATCAAATCCAACTTGCCCGCCAGAATCGCGTTCCAGGTTGCGAGTAAGACTGACAGCCGAGTCGTCTTAGATGAAAACGGTGCCGACAAATTACTGGGCAACGGTGACATGCTGTTTCTGGGGCCAGGCACCAGTATTCTGACCCGAGGTCAAGGTACTTTCTTAAGTGACGATGAAATTGATGCGATCGTAGAATCGTGTGCCGCTTCGGGTAAGCAAAATTTTGTCACCGAATTGGTCAACCTAAAAGTCGCTGAAGAGAAATCATCGGAAGGGGTGGCGATCAACAACCATGGCGATGATCTTTACGATTCGGCTGTCGAAGCAGTGATACGAGAACAACGGGGCAGTGTTTCGATGCTGCAAAGAATTTTCAAAATCGGTTACGGGCGTGCCGCTCGATTGATTGACTATATGGCCGAAGATGGAGTCGTCGGTCCCTACAATGGGAAGATTCGCGAAGTCGTAATGACCATCGAACAGTGGCATGCGAAAACCGGAGAAGCGGATGACGAACCGGTTCCAGCACCGCGAAAGAAGGGGCCTATCCGCTTGCATGACGATGAAGATGACGACGCTTCCAACCTAGTTGCTGATTCAGATGATTCGGACGACTCCCAATGCATGCAAAGCAACCGAATCACCGTTTCCAGCGAAAATCGAGTCGCTGGCGTTCGCAAAAAGGTCACTCCCTCGATCGTACATGAAGAAGATGACTACGAAGACCAAGACCTGTACGACGAAGAAGATGATCTTGGCGAAGAAGAAAGTGAAGATGATCACGTCGCAGAAGAAGATGAAGTCGATGCCTTGGACAGCGAAGATGAAGATGTGCAATGGGAAGATGTTGACTAGCTGCTGGCCAGTCCCAGCATGATACTGCCTCAGCTTGAAACTGCCGCAGCTTGAAACTTTTCCAGCTCGATCCTTACCGATCCAAGGGCAAGCAGCAAACCGATGGGGCCGTTGATCCATTCACTTATGAATCAACGGCCAAATCGCATGAATCCCCTAGCCGCTAAACTTCCGGCCGCTAAACTTCCGGCAGTTATTGGGACCAAGCCCTGTTCACTGCCCCGACCAGGTTTAGGCAAACCGCTGAAAACCAGCTTCCAATGCACACTCTGTTAGATTCAAAGCAGCATTGGGATAAGTACCTGTACGGTCCGCGTTGAACTCAAGAGTATTCGATTCCAAATCGGCTAAAGTCGCAGTGCAAGCAGCGAAAGTGATAGATGCCAGGGTTCGCGCCTGGTCGGTAAATTCCCATCAATTCCCCGAACTCTTCGCGATCCAAACGGCCGGTCTTCATGAAGTCCTTCCGCTCATCCGAGGTCATCTTATCCAGGGCTTTTGGAGTGGCATCGCCAAGAAACGCAGCCGCTTCACCACAATGACCAAGCCAAGTCGGTTGTTGCCAACAGACAAAACCAGGCGTCCTGGTCGTTACTTCGTCGATCATCGCTTGCGGCATGCCTGCCACTGCTAACGGATGAGGATCAGAGAATTCAACGTCGAACTTTTCGTTCGCTGAACCATCTGCGATGCACCAGGGACATAATTTTTCGTCCAAGTCATGGATGGAAAACGTCGGAGCAACGTACATATACTCCACGTCTTTTCCACAACAGACACAGTGACCTTGTTGCTTGACAATCGCACCGGTATCCAACGGTTTTGGATGGTACCGAAATGACGGCAGTTCCATTTTTTCTATAAGATCTATTAGTTAAAGGAGGAGGTGTAAATCCCAACCACTGGCAAATCAATTGGTGCCCAACAGGCCAAAACCTGATCCGTCAGTAATTAGAAAACATCGAGAAAAAATGTATACCACATTGAAACTTCAAGCAATCATTGTTCCCGTGTATTTTGCGTTGAAATTCCAGTCTTTTGTTTTTTCTTGCTCGAAATCAACCCGTTCTCGGCAATTCTCCCACTTTGGGTCGAAATAGAGCGCCTGTTATGCCCGGCCAACACTAGATTAAGTATTGCCCAACGCTCAAGCCCGGAGCAAACCCCCTTAAGTTTTGACCGACGTGTGACTGGCCTTCGCGTTCCAAAATGATTAAAAGTTGCTGCCCATGGACAAAGCCCCCGCAATTACCGGCGTCGCCGAAATCGTCCTCAATGTTGACGATCTACCGGTGATGATCAATTTCTATCAGCAGATTCTGGGATTCAACCTATTCCACCAAGCTTGCCACGATCTGGGGGCGGTCGCAACCGAAGGTGGAATCCCGACGATTGCGTTTCTAACCATCAGCGAAACAGAGACACCTTTAGGGCGAAACGGGCATCCGCAAGTCTTGGTGCTGATCGATCATCGCAACCATTTCTTTGCAAAGCAGCGATATCCGACCATCACTGCAGCGAACTGGACGTTGAACCATCTGGCATTCGAAATTCCGCCGGCAACCTTCGAAGAACATTTTCAGCGACTTGTCCGGCTTGAACTTGAGCCGATTGAATCGGAATTCCCCGCGTTCAGCGCAAAAGCAATGTTCTTCAGCGACCCCGAAGGAAATCGCTTAGAATTGATCTGCCACCAGCATTTTAAAACCGCTCGGTAAATCAACCAAGAGCCGCTAGAGCCGTTAGCCTTCGACTGATTCGCCTAAAACCGGCCTTAAAATCACAGCAAGGTTTGGTCCGTCAGTCTTTAGATTTGTTTCGTCCCACGATGGAAACTTATGTCGATCGGGCGAAAATTAGTTAGTCGCCTACGCCAGGCTGCGTAGTCAAGCAACGATTCTGGAATATAATCCAGAGGACGCAAGATTTGCCGCAGGAACCAAAACCTGCCTGGCAACCCATTGGCCGCAAGTGAGATTCCTTATTCCGACCGCCTTTTTCGATTGATTGATAAGACATCATGTTTCTTAATTTACGCACCAACTTGATTGCTTTGATTGTGCTTTTGCTCCTGGTCTCTTGTTTTTGTGGCGGCTGGCTTTACCGCACCAGTTCCCAAGCGTCCTCGGTGGTTGCTTTGAAGGAAATGGGAGCCGAAGTAGGTTACAAGGAACCCGAAGCGTTTATCGAAGCTTACCCGTTCATTAAGGAAAAATTCAGTCACGATTTCTATTCCAACGTAGAAGTGATTACGCTGCCCAAGAATTCTGAAAAATTCGAGGGTGCTGATCAGATTATTGCTTTGATCAGAGGGTTGCCGCATCTGCGAGTGGTACGTCTGTACCCATCGCAAGAAGACATGATGGCAAAATTTAAAGCGGCCTCACCTTCGGTCACATTCGAAATCATTAAGGGCGATCTCGCAACACCGTCGGCCGGTGGTCGATAGTGGCTGATTACGTCGTCATTTGAAAACCAGCCCCACGGCTGGCCGACACCAACGCTGGCGGACCAGCGATGTAGGCGCCGGTGTTCTGGAAACGATATTCTGGAATGTGCGATCTGAAATGGTGCTGAACTTAAAACACTGTTTCCAAACCAGTGGTCTAACCGTTGGAGAAGGACGGTTTCGTGCCCCTGCCGTTTTGAGCGACCTTTTGAATTGCGGCAACAAAAACTTACTCACGCCGCCGCGCGACTTGGCTTTTAAGTCCCTGCTAGAAGCCAAGTCCCGAATTTCGCCACTGGTACCGATTATCTCGATTACCCCTGAAAACCGCCCGGAGTGTGCATCTTTCTGATACAGATGTGCCGGATTTCAACCCATTATTTTGATTTTTCATCTCAAAAATGGTGAATTTAGGTTTGCCTATCTTAACAAGTGCAATCAGGATGGGACGGCACAGGTGAGCGAAATTCGATCGATCCGACCATGATATAACATTAGGTCAGAAGGCTTGAAAATCACCCACCACTTTTGGGGGCTCCAAGTAAATTCAAATAGCCATTTGCAAACGCTGAAGGTTTCAAACACCTGACAGAAAAAGTCAAAATACTTTGATCTAAATGCTGGTGAAGATCGTATCTGGAATTCATCCCGGATCGATTCACTGCTGGTCTGTCGGTCGGATGAAATGTTCCACCAAACAGTTTCCGCCCGTCGAGAATGTCCCACACGAGACATTCGTGATTTTTTCGCGACCCAATTTTTGGGGATTTTACTGGCGGTCAATTCGCAGTGGTTTTTGATTTTTTGAAACGTCCCTTAGAGGTAGAAGTTGGCTTGGCCGATTTCCGTTCTGATTTCCATCCGACCCAGGTAGAAATTAATGAGTTCGTCGACACGAGAAAAGATTTTTGAAGTTGCTGGTCCTGTCTTTGCTGAAAAAGGATTTCAAAGCACAACGGTTCGGGAATTATGCGATAAAGCGGGCGTCAACGTCGCCTCGATCAATTATTACTTTGGTGACAAGCAAAACCTGTATAGCGAATTAGTTCGCAATGCTCAGAAGCGATGTGAATCGCAACACCCGCTGCCACAATGGGAAGCAGACACCCTGCCCGAACAACGCTTGTACGATATGGTGCTTACGCTTCTGCAACAATTAAGCGTTGCCCAAACCGCCCCTTGGGAAGTCCAACTACTGATGCGGGAAGTCCTGAACCCAAGTCGTGGTGGCGTTGAAGTTGCCGAAGAATACTTTACACCGTTCTTCAAAATCCTGTTGGATGTAATCGAATCGATGTCGATCGAGCCTCAAAGTCTAAGCAAATTGGCCGAAATCGGCTTAAGCGTGCTAAGCCAGTGCTTGATCTACCGATATGGCAGTGAAACGATTGCCAAGATCGCGCCAAACGTTTTGGGCTTGGACGGCAAACCAGACGTGGAATCGCTAGCGTTGCAAATCACTCATTTTTCGATCGCGGGTATCAAGGGAAACAATTCCTTTAAACCCGAAACACGGCTAGGGACCCAACCCACCATCAATTTACAAATGTCCCGGTTGTAAGCAGGACTGTGCGGTTTAGATTGGCCAGCGTTCCGGCCTTGAGAACTGTTCCAAGGATATCGATCCTGGTGATTGGATATCCGTTTGGGAGCTTAAGATAAAGATGCCCAGCTTTGCTCGTCAAAGCTGGGTTTTTTCGTGGCCCCAACGGGTCAGATTGATGACAGCAAACGCCGATGGGCGAAAACCTGGAACAAACGCAGGCTTCAGATCCAGTGTATTGCCGGAAAATTGCTTGCGGGCCATAAATTTGTGCCACCCCGCGGCAAGCATGGATCGGGCGGGTTTCCCCTTGGTAGCTGGCAAAATCTTTGGGTACAGCAGGGCACCTTCCAGCCAGAAATCACCCAATGCATGAGCTTCGGGCAAGCGATTGATTCAAGTGCGGGAAAGTGCCAATTGGAGCGTGTGTCGAATATTGGGCGAATGTTGATCGGGATTCCAGATCTGGACGCTTTGGCCCACAACGCCCCCGAACATGCGTTCATCGCCAACATAGGTTCCTTGATGAACAACGGATTCTCTTTGGTATAAGGCAAAATAATACGATGCGCAGGCCTACAGAATATGATAATTTTGAATTAGGATTTGGGCTTAACGATCCAATCGCAGGGTCCAGGCAAAGGTTTCGGGTGTCGCGTCAGTCATTGGCACAAGCGGGCCCTCGATTTGCGCCAAGCATTGCTCGATGGAGTTACAAAGGACTAAAGTTTGAAAGACCTGCAGCGGCGGATTTAGCATGGGCCCGCTTGCGGCCTGTTTAGTTGCTTGTATTTCGCCAAACCGTGGCCCAATACAAGCGTTAATTGCAAGCGGGTGACGCAATGGATTTGCCTGCGTGGCGGACGTCGATTTGCCTGCGCGGCGGACGTCGATTTGCCTGCGCGGCGGACGTCGATTTGCCTGCGCGGCGGACGTCGATTTGCCTGCGCGGCGGACTTGAGTATCAGCATGCCTCTTGAATCCAAACACATTTGAATCCAAACACAAACGTGCGGGTCAGTAGAACCGCGTTTACTGCTGAACTCCTTCAACCGTGACCAACCACAAGTAATACAACCGCCGTGATTGTTCCTGATGGGGCGAATGGAAGTTGCTTCGCGTTTGTCCAATTTTACGCTGTCTAAATCCACGGTGTGCCGACAAAGATTTGAGATCAATTTGCAACGCTGCAACTTGACGCAACCGGCTAAGCCAGATTAATTCTGTGTCAGAAATTCAGTAAAGCCTAAGACTTTGCTCACCCAATTTTTCGCTCTTTGATTTGAAGTCGCTACTATGTTTTCGATAACTCGGTTTGGTGTATCCTTTGGAATTCTGGCAGTTGCTGCCCTAGCTTCGTTTGGGTTGACGCTGCTAAAAAAAGCTCCGCAGAAAAAAAAGGATCCCGATCCAGCCATTTACGTGACTGCCGAAGCAATCCTGAGATACGACAAAGAAATTGACTTAGAACTTACCGGCTTGGTCGTTCCTTTTCGTGAAATCAATATGGTTTCAGAAGTGACCGGTAAAGTCGCATTCAAATCAACGGAATTTGAATCGGGCCGCTTTGTCAAAGAAGGTACGGTGCTGTTAAGAGTTGATGACATTGACTACAAGTTGGATATTGCTCGGTTGGAAGCGGACTTGGCCCAATCAACGTCCGCGTTAAAAGAACTTGATGTAGAAATTGAAGGCACGAAAAGTCTGATCGAAATCGCCAAAGACGATCTTCAATTGCAAGAGAAAGACTATGCTCGCAAAAAAAATTCCGGGGGTGGCTTTTCGGCCTCGGAAGTCGATCAGTTGCAACGAAGTGTGTTGGCCGCCGCGACCGCGTTATCTAACCAGGAAAACAAGGAACGACTGCTGGAGCAAAGCCGCAGCAGACTGGAAAATTCAGTGAAACTGAAGCAAAGCCAATTGGAGCAGTCAACGATCCAAAAGTCGCGTTGCATCATCACTGCTCCCATTGACGGTGTGGTTGTTACCGAAAATGTTGAACAGGATGGATACGTTCAACCGGGCATGCAAATCCTGACTTTTGAGGATACGTCTAAGGCCGAAATTCGTTGCAACCTTCGTCCAGACCAACTGGAATGGCTGTGGAATCATTCGATCGATGTCTCGACCACAGAGGCCAATCGTTCGCCGTACCGAATCCCTCGGGTCCCGGTTACGATCACTCAAGAAACCGGCCAAGGCGTGCTCAAATGGTATGGAATTTTGGATCGCTACGATGGCATCGGCGTGGACGAACGCACCAAGACGATTCCGTGCCGCATCCGAGTGGACAATCCGATTGCGGCCAGTCCCATCGGCCCAAGAGCATTGGTTCGGGGCATGTTTGTCAAACTTCGAGTGGAATTGCCAACCGAACCGCTGCGACAGAAGAACAAGTTCTTTGCCAAGATTAGGACCACGGGCTTGCTGGCTGGAAATACGATCAACGTGCTTCGCGATCAGAAGGTAACCAGCGTGCCCGTTTCGATTGTAGATCGATTGGAACAAGACGGCCGGAGTTACGTTATTATTGAATTGGCAGGCGAGGGGATTCAAGACGGCGACAAGGTGGTCACCTCCCCCATGGGCTCTTATTCGTCCGATGCGCCGGTTAAATTACTCGATAGCAAACCCAATCCATCGGCAACGGTTGACTCGATAACTGGCGACTCGGCAACTGGCGACTCGGCAAATAGTGACTCGGCAAATAGTGACTCAGCAACGGGCGGCACAACATCTCAAAGTTCTGCCGCGATCGATGAATCCAAAACCACACCCACCGCGAATTCGAAACTACGCCAGTAGTACATCGTCAGGCGATCCAACGGTTTCGTAATATTGCAGTCAAATCCAGTTAGAACACTGTTCACTAGGAAGACAACACCATGAAGAACATGGTCCGCTGGGCGATCTCAAATTCACCAGCAATGAATACATTCTTGATTTGCACATTGGTAGTGGGTGCCGTCAGTTTGATCATCATGCGGCGTGAAGTCTTTCCAGACTTCGAACTGGAAGTCGCGTTGGTGGTCGTACCTTACCCTGGAGCGTCGCCAACGGAGGTCGAAACGGGCATCTGCCAGGTGATCGAAGAATCCGTCAGTGGTGTCGTGGGTATCAAAAAGACGACCTCGGTGGCTCAAGAGGGCAGCGGTTACGTCATTTTGGAATTGGAACGTGATTCAGACGTTCAAAAAGTAGTGACGGACATTCGAAACCAGGTAAAAAACGTTCGGAGCAAATTTCCGGAGAATATTGAGGAACCGGAAGTCCAGACCATTGCATTTAAGACGACCGCAATCCGCCTGGCCTTTCTGGCCCCCGACGGTGCGGAAGATTCACTATCTGCCGATGAACTGGAGCGCCAATTACGCCAGGAATCGGAGAAGATTCGTGATGAATTGCTTTTGCTGCCTGCGGCCCCCGCCGAGAATTTCTTGCGAAACCTTTTTGCACCACTGATTGTTCCTAGCGGAAGACCTGCAATTTCAACCGTTTCCATTACGGGCGCTAAACCTTACCAAATTACTGTTGAAATCCCCGAAGATACGCTTCGCGAATATGACTTAACCTTGGAGCAAGTCGCCGGGATTTTGCGCCGCGAAAACATGGAACTACCCGCTGGTAAAATCAAGTCCGATAGCCAAGAGATCTTGATTCGCGGTGATAACAAGCGGCGAGTCGGCGAAGAAATCGCAAAACTTGAAATTTTGAACCGAGACACCGGTGACGCGATCAAACTAAGTGATATCGCGACCGTAATCGACGGCTTCGATGATTCCAGCCTACTTCACTATGTCAACGGCCGTCCCGCAGTCACAATCAACATCAACCGAGCGTCAAATGAAGATCTGTTCACGGTTGTCAACACAGTGCAAAAGTATGTTTCCGACAAGCAATTACCCGGCGGGTACAAGCTGCACATTTGGGGCGACCAGTCCATTGACGTCCGCGACCGAATCGATTTGTTGATGCGAAATGGTCTTCAAGGGCTGATTCTAGTATTCCTGGTTCTGGCGTTGTTCCTTGAACTGCGACTTGCGTTCTGGGTAGCAATGGGTATTCCGGTTGCCATGTTGGGTGCCGGAATTGTGTTGCTCTACGGCGATCAAACCCTGAACATGCTGTCGATGTTTTCCTTCCTGATGGCGTTGGGGATCGTGGTCGATGATGCGATCGTGATTGGCGAAAACATTTATACAAAGCGAGAGGAAGGCATGGCCATGGGCATGGCCGCTGTGGAAGGAACCGTCGAGGTGATCCCCAGTGTGTCAGCCAGTATTGCCACAACGGTGATCGCCTTTATTCCACTGATGTATGTTTCTGGTGTCATGGGTAAATTCATTGCCGTGATGCCGGTTGCCGTGATTGCGATGTTGGTGATTTCGCTGGTAGAAAGCGTTTTCGTTTTACCGTGTCACTTGGCTCACAAGAAAAATCTATTTATTAGCTTCCTTGGGACGGTCTTCTATGTGCTATGGCCGTTGGCTTGGGTATTGGAACGAATGCGAGTCTTTTGCGATGCTGGCGTAAAAACGTTCATTGAACATGTTTATGCCCCGGCGCTGCGGACCTGTTTAGCGTTCCCCGTTATTTCCATGTCTTCAGCAGGCGCAGTGCTGATTCTAATGGCTGGCGTTATCGGGGGCGGTTTTGTTCCATTCACCGGTTTCCCAAATTTGGATAGTCAAATCGTCGAAGCTTCTCTTGCCTTCCCAGATGGGACCAGCGAAGAATTCGCCAAAGCAGCCGCTCGGAAAATTGAGCAAGATCTGT
>JBDNHU010000222.1:0-10695 GCA_041688615.1 Mariniblastus sp.
AACATGATTTGTTCGGCAAGGTCCAACGCTTCCATGTCTCGCGAACGGAGCATGATTCCGCCGGAAGTTCTTTCCACCACAACGGGATCACCTGGAATCGAGCGATAAAGAGAACTGCTACGCGGTACAACTGCCGATGAGTCATCGGTTTGCTGGGCTGGATCGGCTGGATCGGATTCTTGATTGGTGTCGGCAGACTTGGGCGTGGGAAGTTCATCTTCCTGAATCAACGTTGTGGCAAACTGTATGGTCGTTTTACTTCCAGACGATTTGGTGCCGCCGATGGTTTGGATCGTCTTGCTTTTACCGGTAGCCGAAGTCGTCGTGCGAATCACTGCCGAAGGCTTTGGTGCTATTTTTTCTGTCGGACTGGCGCCTTGGTCAACCGACCGAGCGGGTGAAGACTGAGGCCGCTCTTGATTGCCGGGACGATTTTGGAATTCTGCCGAATCACTTCCGTTTCCCAGCACGCTTTGCTGCTCGCGAGCTTCCATCATCTGAATGATCAATTGCGAAAACTGTTCATCCGATAAATCGGCCGGGTCAAAGTCTTTCGAAAACGCTCCCTTGCCCATTTCACGATCATACGACGGGAATCGAAACTTAGAAGTCGATCCAGTGACGTCGTCCAAGCTTGACGACGCTCGTTCGGACGGAAGGACCAATTTCAATTCGTTCGTCTGTGGGTACATGCCCCAGATTTCTTGAAACTGATCAATCACATCCTCTGAATCTGTCTTGGGCAGGCTGAATTCACGCCAAGGTTTTTTCTTCTGAATGCTCTCGCCTGGCGGTGGGTCAAAAATTGCGGCCAACTCTTTGACTTCGTCAATCAAACGCGCTGTTGCTCGAACAATAATCTGGTCGTTATTATCATCTTCCAAGAAGATAATCTTTGGTTCGTTGGAAGCGTTGTCGTCTTCCAGCAAAGAAGACGTCGCCATACCCATCGCTTCTTTTAGCTTTTCAATCAATTCATCTGAAAGCATTCGAAAGGTAGGAATCCTGGCGGTGATGGTTCCATTGCTTTCGATTCGATCCAACAATTCACGGATCTGAACGTGGTCCTGTTCCCGAGCCTTCGCGTAAATCACGTCCGAATCGGACAACGTCAAACGCATGTCCGCACGGCCATCAAACTGGCTCATCAAGACGTTGAATACAATTTTAGGATCGTTCTTAGGTTCATAGTACTTAATCTGATACTCTTCGGCTTCGAGCATATTCGCAGCGTTTTCAACATTGTCCATCTCGTTGACCAAGTCGATCATCTTCTCAACTTTGTCTTTGGTTCCCGAGATCCAGGGTTGAGTCTCACTGTTAACGATCGTGACCGAAAGTGAACCGTCATCCAAACGGTTTTCTTCTGCTCGCATGCCGAATTCGGCTCGAGCCATTCTCATCACGGCCTCAAATGTAACGTGCTTTAGATCGACCTTCTGGTAGATAGTTTTGCTCTTGGCTTTGGCGCGATCAATGACGTCGCGAATCGTCCGAAGTCGCCCTGCGTTTTCTCGCACGAAAAGTTCATCCGAATCCGCCAGCATCGTCACTCACCCACGCGGAGGTTGTACTCACGAATTGACTTGGCGTTCGATCGTTGCAGCATCAAGTCCGCGAATATCAAACTTGCAATTGACCAGTTCAAACGTACCCCGATCGTCCAGTTCTTCGGGTGTGATCGTCTGCACCAATTCCGCTGGAATGCCTTCTTTGGCATGGTCAATCATTACCAGTTGATTGCGGTACCTTAGCAGCACGTAACCCTCGAGTAGCAACATGTGGTTGAGTTGGTCTAAACCATCCTTGACGGAGTAATCGTTTCCGTCGACGTTGGTGTAAGTGCCCTTGGGAAAATCGCTGTGTTCCAGCAAAACCAAGTCGGCTTGTTCAGCGAACCATTCAATCACCGTCTTCCATTCGGTATTCTTGAACGAGAAACGGATCTTGCCATCAGCGGCGGCGGCAGCTTTCAGTTGCACAGGCGCTTTTAACGCGACGTCATCTTGCGTGAGGGCTTCTACTGCCGCGCTGGCCTCGACTGCTGCGCTGGCCTCGACTGCTGCGCTGGCTTCTTGAACGGTGACCTTTGAGGCAGAGGCAGAATCGTTTACCGAGTCCGCTTCCTCTTGAAAGACTGGTACTGGGCTTGCAACAGCCAAGTTTGCCGAGGAAGCGTTGGGCCTAACATGAACCAAGAGGTTAATGTCCGCAAATCCGCCGGCGATGGTTGAAAACACACCGCTCCAAACTAAGACTCGTAAGTTATGAACGAAATGCTTGGATAAACGCTTTTGCATAATTCTGATTTCCTAAAAATCCACTGCTCTTAGTGGCTGGTCTCTAACTTTAAGTCGAAGGTCGCCAATACCATCAAGGAGCCAATACCATCAAGGAGCCAATACCATCAAGGAGCCAATGTCACCAAGGAGCCAATGTCATCAAGGAGCCAATGTCATCAATAAAATGACTCAGATTCACAGTGATATTGACTCTGACTGGCATCAACTTGGACGCTTGCAAGCATCCATTTGCCTGCAAGAGTCGGCTGTTTTGTCGCCAACTAACTAAATGCCACTTAACTTCTGGCTTTTCAATTGCTTAAGTGCTAACCGGCCACTCAATCCGACAGTCTGACTTTGAACTATTGCCCATGCACTTACTAATGCATGCACTTAGTGTTGCCGATGCCCTTGCTGCGTTGGCAACGGTTGGGTCTGCAGACGCCTGCTGGAACAAATTTCCTGTGATTTGGAAACTTGACGATTGTTTCAACTTGGCCGTTTTCCATCGAAAAAGGCAAAATGAACCGGCGATCGGGACCTGCGCGACGTCCGAATCGCGCAATTCTAATTGCAAATTCAAATTAAACGGCGATTCAATGCAGAATCGCTACCCGAATCATCAGCAACTTTGGCATGCAATGCTCAACACCGACCCAACCGTTATCTGAAACACCCTGGGAAGCCGCTTCGTTTCGCTGAATCTACCAAAATTGAGTATTTCCGTTCGGATATGGCCGCAAAAAGCGGCTAAACACCGTCATTCGATCCCGGCACGCACTTCACTTAACACCGATTTCAGGCTAAACGAATGCTTGAACCGCAAATTTTTCTGCTAAGTGAAGTTCGCGTAAAATCTTATTGGGGACTGTGGACAGGTTGGGTATTGCGACTTCAGGTGAACTTGGATTCCAAATTTTCTCTCACCCGAGGACTTTAGGGCCAAATTTAAACCCAATTGGTCAGCGATCGCTGGTTCGGCAAGCCAGAGGTTCATTCGCCAGAGGTTCATTCGCCTCGAAATGAACCATCCATCGACACTTGCCAGTACTCACCCGAATCAACGTCAACCGCTGAAAGGTACCCTCCGCCATAACAGTTGGTGTCAATAATTGCTAAATGACCCAAATCTAGGATTTCACCTTCCTCCTGCGGAGTGTGACCCACCCAGGCTTTCTTTCCGTTTTCATGCGGGATCGGAAAAGCCAGTTTCATGTGTTCCCACAGTCCAACTTCGTCGGGGATCTGGTTCAGAGGCAGACTCGACCGATAATTGGCGTGGATAAAAAAGTGCCGGTCGTTCTCCCAATAGCGGCGACAATGCTGAAAGAACATCCGGTGATGCGGGGGTATTTGTTCCAAGCTTCCGCCATAACTTTGCAAGGTCTGCTGGCCACCATGTTGCAGCCAGAAATTCATCGCGTCACGGTTATTGAACGCCTGCATCAGCATCACTTCGTGGTTCCCGATCAAGGGAACTAATTGAGTCCGCGAGACCAGTTCGAGAAGAATTTCGATGACGCCTGCGGATTCCATGCCCCTATCAACATAATCACCCAAGGTGACGACGGTGTCTTCGGGTTGGGGATCGAAGGCTTCGATCAAGGGCTTCAGTGCCGTTGCGCAGCCGTGGATATCACCAATGGCAATCGTTCGAGGCATAATGGATTAATTAAGTTTCTCTAGAATTTGCTGGTATTATTTTGCGGAAGATCACCCACAAGTTTTCCACAGGTGCTAAATTCTATTCGCTAGACGGTGAATATCCAAGTCAGCCCCATCGAAAAACCAAAGCCCTAGCGGCGGCCAGGTTGACCAACTGTGGAACGGGCGACCCAAAGAACCAAGTGTTAGTGAACGGCAGTTACGTCAACTTGGCCAAACCGCTAGGATTTTAAAGGCCTTTGGTGCAAACATCGGCTGCAACAGCAGCCTGGTGACTTTGGCACCCCAACCAGCTTGGCGGCCCTATGACTTTGCAAAGCACATTTGAACTTTGTTGGCGAATGAACTTTGTTGGCGAATGAACTTTGTTTGCGAAGTTCGGCGTCAACTTCAGGGGCGCCGCATCAGTGGATACGATGAATGAAAATTGCCGGCGACCTATGCGTATCCTTGGGCTTGCGTATCCTTGGGCTTGCGTATCCTTGGGCTTGCGTATCCTTGGGCTTCTTGGGAACTAGCAATGGGTGCGATTCCCGAGTCTTCTATAATTTAGCTGAACCTGCAGAATATGAATCCGTTTGGGTTTATTTAATCATTGACCTTCCCGACTTGAACCAACATTCTCTTTAATAACCGATCCACAGCCATGAATTCACGATTAGATATCGATGTGCCCTGTTGTAAATCCCGCCAAGATAAACTGGTTCAATGGATGAAGGCCGAAGGCGTCGATCGCGCGCTGCTGACCACTCAATCCCACATTCAGTATTTCTTCGGGCCGCGGTTTGCTTGGACGTTTGCGGCGATTGCCACCATCGATAGCGATGGAAAATCATTCTTGTTAGCGCCACATAAATTGCCGCCGATTTCTGCTGCGGATCAAATGCAGGTTTATTCGCCTAAAATGCTGTCCACGATGCGAAACGATCAAGCCGCAGTCGCCACCGAAGTCTTTGTCCAATCGATCGGTGGCAAGATTGAGGGCCAGGTGATTGCTGTAGAATTTTCGTCTTACTGGCAACACCTTTCGGCTCATCACACTGCAAAATTAGTTGATCTTGAACCGCAACTTTACAAAATGCGTCGCAACAAAAGTGCTGATGAACTGGCAAAAATTCGCCAAGCGATCGCCGGGACCGAAGCGATGTATCACGTCGCGCGGCAAATCATCAAGCCGGGCGTTAGTGAATTGGACATCTACAACGCTCTTCAAACCACCGCCAATGATGTCTACCAAGAACCGATGACCGCAACAGGGAACGATTATCAAGTAAATTCTCGCGGCGGTAGTCCCCGATCCGAAGTGCAAGCTCAGGCTGGCCAACTGTATATTTTGGATTTAGGACCAGCCTTCCGAGGTTACTTTGCAGACAATGCCAGGACAATTGCCGTCACCGATGTTTCAACTGCACAGCAGACGGCCTGGGATTATGTCATGCAAGTTTTCCAAATGGTTGAATCCGAAGTCAAGCCAGGTGTCAGTTGTAAGGTGATTTTTCAAAAGGCTCAGGCAATTTTGGACCAGTGCCCTGTTGGTGAATTTAATCACCACTTGGGTCATGGTATCGGACTGTTCCCACACGAGGGTCCACACCTGAATCCGAACTGGGACGATACTTTCGAAGTCGGCGACGTGTTTACTGCCGAACCCGGACTTTACGCTCCAAAACTAGCGGCCGGGATGCGAATTGAAAACGACTATCTGGTGACCCAACACGGGGTCGAGAATCTATCGCCCTTTCGAATGGAACTAAAGCTGTAGTCCATTGAGTTCCACGTCTGGGATCGAACGCATGCGTCCAGAAATTTCTGGCGTTCTAAGTAGCCGTTGGGTACCGGCCGCGTTGCCCGGACCAGCCTACAGCAGGCACGCATTCGCTGGAGCTCCTAAACACTTAATCGCTTAAACCGTGCCAGGCGTCTTGAAGGGATTAATCGCATTTCCTGCGGAACTGCATGGCGGAACTGCAGGGCGGAACTTCAATAACAAGTGGCTATTGCTACATCCGACGTACCTGACATTGGCCAACACAACACAAGAGTACCGCGTGTTCCGAGGTCGGGGAGGACTCGAATTTGCGGACCCGTCAGTTTGTCAGGCTGTGGGGGATCCGGTGTTGTGTTTTCCGTCGTACTAGCTGCTTGTAATTCACGATCCAATAGTTCATCCAGTTCCATTTGTTGGACGATCGATGTCTGTTGGGTGTCGTTAATCGCTAAAGTTTGATGCCGACGAATCGGAGATGCTAAGTTGGCGAACTTGAGCTTCCATGCGGAGGATTGCTGATTCGTAACGTTCGTCTTTTTTTCTGTAGCTGATCCAGTGAAGCGACTTGGATCTGAAGTTTCTTCACTGACCGTTTCACGACGGGCGACTTCTCTTGATCCTGGTGTCAAACGGCACCCTGGCCCTTGAGTCGCTTCACCGTTTCACTCGTGTCATCTTGCAATTACTGGCGGGAGTCCCGCAGCGAAAGGTGTTTCAATTTCAGGGCCGCCAATGGGTCCTCGGCGTTTTGGTAATCAGTCTTCGTAGAACGCTGAACGGCCAAAGAATCGCAAGTTGGAATCACGTTTAATAAGCCAAGCATCATCAAGGCAATAATCCAGCGGCTAGATTTCTGTTTTCAAACAAGCAATATGAAGTTCAATTTTAGAGTGTTTGATTTTTTTAAGTTCAAAGGCTGGGAAGTGCAAGATCGCTATTCACTAATGTGGATCGTTGAAACTCAGGAAATCCACTCTTGGGCTGATCGACCATCCACAGCACTATTAATCCTTGAAAACTGCGGTGGTTTGTCTTTGTCGATTGACAACTAATTGGGTAACATCGGGACGTGCATAGTGCCCGACTGGATCAAAGTTGTGACGCTCGCGATACACTTGTTCATGCGATAGCGTAGCGGTGAAAACCCCCTCGATGCCAACTTGCGGTGGAATGATCCAATTGCCGTCGGGGCCTGCAATGCACGAACCGCCATCGGCTAGGAAGGTTTCATTTGGGACCAGGATTTTGTCCAGCATTGGCGTATTTGCAGGAAAATCCGTCGGCCGCATCAGGCCCGATGCGGACATAACAAAGCTGCGACCTTCGCGCGCGATGAACCGAGTGAGATCCTCGGTGTTACGCTTGGCACCAGGCCAAATCGCCACGTGCAGGTCTTCGCCCTGTGCATACAGTGCTGCACGAGGGAGTGGCATCCAGTTTTCCCAACAGTTAAGTGCACCTAACGTGAAACTCTCTAGGGGAAATGTTCGCAGACCATGTCCATCGCCAGTGGACCAAGTCAACCGCTCCTCGTAGGTCGGCATCAATTTTCGATGAACATTTAAAATGGATCCACTGTGATCAATGTAAACCAGCGAACAATAAATACTATGGCCGCCGCGATCCGTGGCTCGTTCAGCGGTGCCCAAGATGACCGCGATTTTTCGTTGCTTTGCCAGATTGCAGAGGCGATCCAAGTGGCCTTGTTCAAGGTTGACCGCTTGCTGCAAATACAATGCCTGCATTTGCTTCTGTGGGGACGATTCGAATTGGGCACCACCGGTTCGTTCTAACCAAAACGGGTAACCCGGCAGCAACGATTCGCCAAAAGCCACTAGTTGGGCACCTTGCGATGCCGCATCGGAGGTCGCGGTCAGAATCTTTTCTAGCGTCGCATTCCGATTCAACCAAACGGGAGCAATCTGTGCCAGAGCGACAGTCAATTCCGAGGATTTTTCCATAGTTTCAATTCGCTTGCCAAGTGGTAAGTTGTTACCGTTGAAAGTCTGCTGAATCTTGCTTAACGATTCGGTTTCCATTTTGGCATAGGGTCCCAGGTTTGGTAACCCGCTTTGGATTCTTACTTTTTTGCTGTCAACTGCTTGAATGTTCTGCATTAAAAAAAAATGACAAGGTTAAGGTGACCGTAGTGGCAGAGATCAGGTATTGCTTTTGCAATTGTGTTGTTCGCCAATTGATTACAGAATCTGGCTTGCGTGGACCCGCACGGATGATATTGTCGCAAGGATGATTTTGGGGACTTTCAACAGCTGATGGCATTGGATTGTCTTAGGTTGAACGCAATCTTTGCGTACCCAGTGGTGATTGCAAATCCATAAGTGTCGCCCAGACGATTGGTGTGATTGTGAGTGAACGACTCATACAGAAAAGGTAAACAGTAGACATGATGCGGAAAAAAGTTGGCTTAATTAGTGACACTCACGGATTTTTACATCCTGAAGTTCCAGATGCGTTCGCAGATTGTGATGAAATTTGGCACGCCGGTGATTTTGGCACAAGCGAAGTGGCTGATCAACTTGCTGCGTTGAAGCCATTTCGCGGAGTGTATGGAAATATTGACGATGGTTCGATACGCCAACGTTTTCCCGAAGATGATTGGTTTGATTGTTGTGGAGTCAGTATTTTAATGACTCATATTGCCGGCCACCCCAAGCGTTACGATCGACGAATCGCACCGCTTATCGATCAACGGGCACCTCGTCTGCTGATTTGTGGGCATTCGCACATCTTGCGTCTGGATTATGACAAAAAGCGAAACAACATGTTGTGCTTGAATCCTGGCGCTGCGGGGAATCATGGGGACCATCAAATTCGCACGATGATGACTTTAGAATTTTGTGACGCTGATTTGGTTGACGTGACGGTGATTGAACTGGCCAACCGAGGCGTACCCTACATTGACCCCCAGATCGGTCAGGCCTTGCGTTCCCACATGAAGAGAGTCCCATTAGGACCTTGGCCGCTGAAACAAATTTAAAGCTTTTTGAATCACAGATGTGCGGTACAGCGATTGGAAACACCATCAGGCGGGGCTTGAATTGCGCAATTGCGATGCTTACTTGTCCGCTGCCCTAGTTCGCTACTCTTTGTATTGAAAGCGGTAGATCAATTCGCCTGATTCACGTCGACTGCTGCCTTGGCTGGGCATAAATAGGGTTGCTACGAATTGATCGTTTCCTATTTCTGCAAGGAATGGATTGGCAAATGACCTCGCCGAATCTTCCGTTTGTAGTTCCAAATTCAAGTAGAACAAGCCGTCGCCAATGAGTACATTCCATTGATCCCAACGATGAGGATTCTGTTGGGCTTCCTGCAGCAGCCACGTCTTTTCCTGGAATACAAAGCTGCACCTTCCGCCAATGTTTCCCTGATAGCCCATCGCTTCAATGGACTGATTCGCAAGATGATCAATCCAAGGTCTCCACGTTGTGAAGTCTGACAAGATGCCCATCGCCAAACGATCCACAACGCCTTCTCGATAATAATGGAAGCCAAGTAAAATTCGGCAATCATCCGGTGAATCGCCCTCTATCACTCGTATGTCAGGCGTGCCCTCGGCAAATCTTGAAAAGTTTCGATCCAGGTTCGCCTCTTTCCGAGCGTTGTTGGATCGTAAGTCTTCCAAAGAATCGAAGTATCGTAATCGAATATCATTGCCCTCACCTGGCACTGTTCGTTCGTTGGCGACGACGAAACCGCTGCCCATCGCCGCAATGGCACCTTGGTGGTCACGATTACCCAGCACTGCAACTTGTTTCCAGTCCAACAAGTCGAAACTTTCAGCCAGTAGCAATTCAAATTCACCAAGTTCACGGTCCAAGCAATGATAGATGCCCAGGAATTTGCCCTGGTCAAGTTTAAGGATCTTCAAGCAATCCATGGTTCGGCCACAATCGTCACGAAGCTTGTGTTTATGAAACATCGCTGATTCGACGCTGTTCACTTTGCCGATAAGTGCTGTAAGTTGCCGCCGCAAAGTCGCCGTCCGCAATCTTTTGACCAGTTCATAGTTGGACGTCGACGCATCCGGGTGGTTGCCATTGTTGGGTTCAAATTCAGGTGCCGACAAAATCGCAGCTCGCTGCTGCTGCAATGTTAGCGATTTTAATTGATCCTGGTTGTAGACGCCCGAATCAGTCAGGTACCGATTCAGCAATGCTAAGCATGCAACTTCCTGCGATTCAAGCATTTGCAAATTGCTTGGACTGTCGGAACAGCGTTTCGACAATTCTGCAATCAGCAATGCATCCAGTTGTGCATCGGACAGAGTCGCTAATTGCTGCAGCGAACACCATTGGGTTTCGCACAGAACTTCGCGGCTCCAGGTGGGTGCCGCGTATTGATTTTCTGTTGGGATCAACGTGCTGTTGCCGAATGACAAGGTCACAAACAGCCAAAGAGTTCCACAGAGGGTCGCAAATTTAGATGGCATATCAGGTCTTGGGATGAACAAAAAAGATGTTTGGGATTTTCGCCCACGTCGTTTGGTTTATTCGTTTGGCTGTTGGTCTTTTCTGAATTTGTCGTCTGCTGTGGTAGCCTTCCACAGATCTTGGATTTGAGAATCTAATTCAAGGGCTTTGGCTTCGGCTTGGGAGACCGGTAGTCCCGCAGCAATCCCGGGACGCTTGTGCTTTGCAGCACTCAGGTAGGCATCGCGTTGTAGCAGCTGTCGCTGTCTTATGGTAGCGATTAGCTTTTCGCCCACTGGGGCGTTGGCAAACATCTGAATCGCTGATGGGGCTTTGGCGGTGTCGACATCTCCGAACCAACGGATCATTTGCCTAGTCATCGCCCAATGACCCTGTGCGTTGGGGTGAACGGCGTCGGGTTGAAAAGTAAACGTCGGGTCGGCTTTCCTGGCGGATGCCAAAAGATGGTTCATACCCGAGTGCAAGTCGATAACATTCCATTGGTTTTGTATACTTTGTTCCATCAGCCAGGCCGAGTATTGATCGA
>JBDNHU010000223.1:0-4582 GCA_041688615.1 Mariniblastus sp.
ACTTTCAATTTCTCCAATCTCAGTTTTCAATTGGACAACCGAGTAGTGCTTGTCATTATAGCGTTGCAGCAGATTCGCAAGTTGACCTTTGAATTCGATCAATTTTTGATCCGCTCCCGAACGCGAAGAACTTTCCATTCCCCGGCTTTCAAGTTCGACGAACTCATCGGTCTTTTCTAACTTGACCGACATCGCCTGCAGTTCGGTGTTCAATTCAATTACATCAGCTTGAGCATCTAAAATTCGATTGGTTAATCGATCGATGATATTTTGGGTTAAACTTCGTTCGGCATCAATTGTCAGGACGCCACGTTCATTGCGGAATTCTTCAAGCTCTTTTTCAAGCACAGTCAGCTTATCATTTTGATGCGAAAATTCTGACTCGAAAAAATCTTGGGACTCGTTGACATAGCTAACTTTCAGATGCAACGACCGAGTGACCTCCAAAACAGTATCGGCTAGGTCTTTGGCCAAGATCGGAGAACTGGCTTTGCAGTAGACGGTTAGGATACTGGTCTTTCGCTCGGCACTGACTTCCAACAGGTCGTCAGAGAACTTCTTGACCGCTTCCTCGAAATCCTTTTGTTCGTCTCCGCTACGCCCCTCGGCGTATAGCTTTCCTTTTTCATCGAAACCTTCGGCGTCACTATCCAGCAAAGCTGACAAACTAGGAATTTGAATGAAATTAAACTTGGTCGCCAGGATCCGTTCAGGTCCAATTCGGCGAACAACTTCTTCAGCCACGCCTCGACTCACTATTAGGTCAACAATCGATCGGATTTCCGTTTCACGCGAATCCATGACTGAAATCGTGCCAGAAGCAGTGGCCGTTGGATCCAGTCCAACACTCGCGCGGCCCAGTTGAACAAAGAGTTGACCTTCGGAAGCGTACTTTTTTTCCAGCATCATAAAGACACCCACGACAACCAGCATGCCGAGTGCTGTAATTGCCGAAAACAAGAATTTATGTTGGAAAACGCTCTTGAAAATCGACGAAATTGTAATTTCTGACGGGCCAGCCATTTCTTGCTCCGAAAACAAACTGATAGACTTCCAAGCCGATGAAAAACATCGATACTGGGTCAAAAAACTTCACAATCACACTCGCGGCTAAAATGTAAACGTTTGCCAACCAGTACTCCGTGCGATTCACATGGCCAAAAAGCCAATCCAAGCATCAGCCACGTGCACTTCGCCCAGATGCAATCTGTACATCTTCAGTTTTCAACCTATCGTTTAAAGTGTAGTTCCGACCGGTTGCCTGGGCAAGCTGCAGTTAATTTATTGATGTTGTGTTTTCTTCCATTGGTGTTTTTGGCCGCTACTGTTGTTCCTTTCAGAATTACTTGCATCAATGAATGGCTGGCAGGTTCTTGAAGAAGTTGTGGTACCCAAAAATTAAGTGTCCAGCGAAGAATAACGTCACAAGATTGTCAAAGCCAGCTGAAGGGTTCATTCAGGTTTAATCGCGTGTTTAAAGCAGTTGGATATTTCTAACGGCGTTCAATCACACATTAATGAATTACGAAGATTGGTTAGTTGAACCCCATATTTCGTCTGCCAGATTTCTGGGGACCAGACCACGTTCTAGTTGGGGTGCACTGGCGGGGCGACTGATTAAATTCCAGTTCGCCGTTGGGTCCATTGCGATTTGGTTCATCGCGGTTTCGCGTGTGCGATGAAATGAACTGGGTCGTCATCTGAAATGAAGTGAAAAAAGGTAGCGTCCAATACGAAGCGGTCGGATTTTCAGAGTTCTAAATTCCGAGAATAGATTTTGAGCACGTTTTCGACACTTAGTCTAGATTCGAAAGGCTGTTTGAATTGGATTTTCACTCCGCTCCCTAGCATCTAAGGATTCAAGCGATTGGTGTGGTCTCTACTGCCCTACGTGAAACGATTGCCAAAAGCAATGGTAAGCTGTGCAGTTTTCAAAAAAATCTTTCTTGCTAAAAATGGCTTGAATCGTCGGATTGACATACCAATGGGGTCGAATGCATTATAATGTGAGATGAGCACAGCGAGGGTCCGTCCCGTTCCGAAAAACGATAGTTTGCTTCGACGCAACTGAACGAAATAGTTCCAGGTCCTAGGTATCTTGACTTAGGTGGGTAGTCGTTGGAAACGGTTAGTCCAGAGAAAGTAAATATATGGAGATTCGACTTAAGGTCATTGGGGGCAAAAATGACGGTAAGGAAATACCGGTTCAAGTAGCGGATTTTTTGATCGGTCGAGGCGAAAAAGCACATCTGAGACCGGCAAGTGACTTGGTTAGCCGCAGTCATTGCACTTTGTCGTCAAGGCAGGGCAAGGCGATTTTAGTTGACCACGGAAGTCGTAACGGAACCTATCTGAACGGTGAAGCGGTTAAGGGCGAAACGGAACTGAAGCCGGGCGATCGATTGCGAGTTGGTCGGTTGGTGTTCGAGGTTATGATTGATATCGGTCAACCAAGCGTTAAGAAGCCGAAAGTAGATGGGGTGGCCCAGGCTGCGTCAAGAACCGCCGATGGGAACGAAGAGTGGAACGATGACTCGATTTCTGGTTGGTTGATGAATGTCAATGACCCGGTCAACACCATCGAAGAAACGAAACAATTCAACCTGGAAGATTCTGGTTTGAAGTTAGACGCTGATGCGTCCATTCGTGATAGTGGTGACATTCAGTCCACTAGCAATGCAGATAGAGATGAGTTGCAAGCCAAGGCTGACGAAAACGCCAAGGCAAAGGCTAAGAAGAAAGTGGTTGGAAAGTTGCCTGATCAAGCGCGGCAAACCACTGATAACAGCAAGGATGCTGCCACGGAGGTATTGCAGAAGTTCTTCAATCGCCGCTAGAAAAGACGCTTTGGGTCTGCCAAGAAACTAGAAAGCCGTTGCCGATTTTTTGGTGGCGGCTTTTTTTATTCAGTAGATGTTAACGATTGGTAGGCAAGGATTGGATGCTTCAGGCGAACATCAAATGACACTGTGCCTTCAAGGTTTCGGAATTCTTTGTTGGTAGTCGAACTATTGTGTAAGAACGGCCTACTTTAGGGTAGTCTGTGGATAGTGCGGCGCTACTCAGCTATCTGTTTTGCAGATAGTTGCCGCAATCACGACAGGCAACTTCGACCACAGGTAACTTCGACCACAGGCAGATGTGTCATTGGTCAGGTTAATTAGTAGACCGAAGTTGGTTAGTTTAATTAGTAGACCGAAATTGGTCAGTTTGGGTCTTGCGGTTTCGTTTTGGCGAAGATTAATGAATAGTGAAGCGACATTCAACTTAAAGACCGTGGTTGCCCAGTGTCTAGATGGACACCAGCACGCGATGTCCCAGCTAATTGACCATTATCATGCTATGGTTTATGGGCTATGTTTTCGAATGTTGGGCCAACGTCAAGACGCCGAGGACGTGACTCAGGAAACGTTTTTTCGAGTGCTTCGGAACCTGGACCGATGGGACGCGAATCGGAAGTTTGAACCATGGTTGTTGACGATTGCTGGAAATAGGTGCCGAACCAAACTGTCTCAAAGAAAACGCAAAAGCACGACTCAGGTTTTGGATTACCCGATAATTGATAATCGCACGGACAACAATGAGGGGCAAATTCTAGAGGAGGTGCAAGTGGCTCTGGGACAGTTGCGAGCCGAATATCGGCAGGTCTTCCAAATGTTTCATTTCGAGCAGAAATCATACGAGGAAATTGCTGCTTCGATGAAGATCCCGCAAGGCACCGTGAAGACATGGTGTCATCGGGCCCGAAAGGAAATTGTCGAAATTTTGGCTCGACGCGAGAATATTGTTCAACCAAAGCAAGCGTGTTCATCACTGTAATTTGTGAACTTCTTGCCGATTTGCTGAACTTCAGCGGCAAACTCGCCCATAATTCTGCTAACGTTTGTTAGTGTTTTGTGAATCTCTTTCACATCAGGCAAGGTATCATTAGTGACCTTGTCCCACAAAGCAATTATTACGTCGACCGAAGTTCGGATCAGATTGCTGCGCAAGTCCAAACGCAGGACGGTACCGGCGACAGGCGGGTGTTGGCGACAGGACGGTGTTGCAAACCGTATTGACGCAAGCCGGCCTGGGATGTCGGCAATCTTGCGATTGGTAGTTGCTTGCGGGTCCTAGCTACCTTCGCGGGCATTGTGTTGATTTTGATATTTGTTTTTTGAGATTAGCGAGTGATTGAGAATGGATTGCCATCAGGTTGAGTCCGAGATTCAGGACCTTTTGGACCTGAGACGTCCTTTGGTTCTAAGCGTTTCTTCGGTAGAACATTGCGCAGATTGTGCTAGTTGCCAGGGTTTTCTGGACGTTTTTGCAGCGCTCAGCGGCTCGATTAGCTTATTCGCGGACTCGGGTATGGAATCCTGTTCGACCGATGGCACTTTAGATTCAACGGTCAAGGCCGCGTTAGCCGGAGGATTTTCACATCAGTTGCAAGGTTTTAGCCGAAATGTGGCATCTGATGGCGCTTTGATCCCGTTGGCTGAAGTGGCGGTCGAAGTTCGCCAAGCTCAGCCTCTAGGTCAATCTTTGTTTCGTACGAAATCTGGGGCCAGCATCCGTGATTTTCGCGCTAACGTTGTGC
>JBDNHU010000224.1:0-9034 GCA_041688615.1 Mariniblastus sp.
CAGGTGGATGGTCGTCGCTTTCTTCAGTCGGCTACAGCGCTTCGGGTGGTGATGGAGAAGTGCATCATTTGCCACAGCAACTACGAGGGTCTAGCCGCCGGCCAAGCGATCGGCGCCCTTAGTTACAAAGTTCCCATCTTCAATTCGCCAGAACCCCAGTCACTGCAAACGCCAACACCGCAAACGCCAACACTACAAACGCAATCCAAGCAGTAGCCAACGCCGCCGCCCGGGTGGCAAAGTGAATGATCCTCCGGGTGCGCCGAAGTGAAGTTCTTCATTGACTTGGCCGGCGACCCAGTTGCTAGACAACGGTAGTCAGCCCAAAAAGGAAATCGCACAAACAATCATGCGATTCCGGAGTGCTCTCCAATGAAGTACTCCATTGGTGGAACCGCGCAGGAAAATCCCGTTCGAAAATGAGCAATGGAACCGCGAGGCAATTGCACAATACGTTGAACTATGAACGTTGAACTATGAACGTTGAACTATGAACGTTGAACTATGAACGTTGAACTAAGAGGAAAAGAAGGGACATATCCGTTTTCAATCTTCGGCTCGCTAAGCTGGACTTTAAAGCCCTTTTCTACATGGGCGTCTGGAAAAAGTTTTAAAGCAAGTGAACCGTTGTCTTTCGATCAAGAGTTAGCTAAAGTCAGGGCTCATGTGAGTAGCCAAAATGTGCTCTAGCTCCACTTAAACAAAATGAAAACGATGAAATATTTAATGGTGTTAATTGCTTTATGCTGTGTTCTTGTGATTGGCTGTGGTAAGTCGGGAGACAAATCGCTTGCCGTTTAGGATATAGCCGGGTTTGGCGAATTGAAACTCGGAACGAAATTCACCAATTCGATCAGTCAAGATTTTGTTTACTTGCCTGGTGGAACATTCAAAATGGGTTCGCCCGCGAATGAGTTCGAACGCGATGACGACGAACGGCAGCACACCGTCGTACTGACACGGGGTTTTTTTATGGCCACCACCGAAACAACTCAAGCAGCCTATAAGAAGATCACAGGTGAAAGCCCGTGGTCAGGCGAGGATTACGTCCAAGAAGGGGCAGACTATCCAGCGGTTTACGTTAGCTGGGACGATACCAATGCGAAATTACCAATGCGAAATTCATCAAAAAGCTGAATGAAATTGAACGCGACAGTGGCAATTTGGCCTCCGGCTGGGAATACCGTTTACCAACCGAAGCGCAATGGGAATACGCGGCCCGTGCCGGTTCGCCATCAGGATATTGCTTTGGCGATGACAAATCACAACTCGAAAATTATGCTTGGTTTTTCGATAATGCGTGGGGCATTGGAGAGGAGTATGCGCATCAAGTGGGTCAAAAACGTCCGAATCAAGGGGGATTATTTGATCTTCACGGGAATTGTTGGGAGTGGACGGCAGATGTTTACGCCGATTACCCGCCGGGAACGGTAACAGACCCCTTGGTTAAGGACGGTGGTTCCGACTGTGTAAGCCGTGGCGGTAGCTTCGACGACTCTTCGAAGGGCTGCCGTACTGGGTTTTGGACCTGGAGCTCGCCGGACGACCGGCTCCTCAATCTTGGCTTCCGTCTTGTCCTTAGATCAACTGAACTCGTTGAACCGTCTTTGCCTTTGCCACTTGGGCGAATCTTTCGCGTTGGATGTTTAGTAGCTTTTCAAAGCGAACCCTTGCAACGCGTTTTTCGTAATTTCGGCTATGCCGATTAGGGTGGTTTGTCACTGGATCCCTGGATGGGCGACGGGATGGTGGTTGGGCGAGTTGTTGGGATCTGGCTTGCCAGTATGAAGCGATCTACTAGAATTTCGCCGTAAAGATTCAAAAAGGTCGAACCCCTGTTTGATTTGCCTTCTCTGACTAATCGATCTAATTGGTGGATCGACTTCCCAGGCTGGCAGTGAGCCTACTGGGCCGGGTCTCCTGGGACGGGCTGGGAGCTGTTTTGCAGCAACAGGCAGAGACGGGCCAGGCAGCAACAGGCCGGGCCGGTGTTTGGATCGTTGCACTCAATAGCAGGATGGATGGCTGAGTCTGGTTTAAGGCACCGGTTTTGAAAGACCGCGAACGGCGTTTCCATGCCGATAAAACCACGATTTTTACCGGGGCGTAGCCACTGGCAAACCCTCGCAAACATGCCTCGCAGGTGTCAGTGACACCCGCTAATTCAACACCTTCTTCACGTCGCCCAGATCGCTCTCGGTGATTCGATCCTGCGACGAGCATCGTGATGGATTCATTCATTCGTCATCGCTATCAATTGCGTGATGGCCCATCGGCGATGCTCCAACACCAGCCCCAACGCGATTTATCCATTGGGTGACTCTAAACGCCTCTGAGTTTTCTATCCAGAAAAAAATTTGGCACAGCGTTCGTCCGCTTGGTTATTAAGGGTATATACAGGAATAATTTCATTCTTGTTGTTATTCTGACCTCTCAAAGCGAATCAAGGCGAATCAATGCGAACGAAAACATCCAATCAAACGCTTCTCTTTAGTGCATTGCTGGCAATCTTGCTGATTACACCCATTTCACATGCACAAGCCCAGGATGACGTCGTGACCAACAGCATCGGCATGAAGTTTAAACCGATGCCTAACGGTAAATTCACGATGGGCGTTTACGAAGTGACTCAAGAGCAGTACATGAAAGTATTTTTGGGGTTAAAAAACCCCAGCAGATTCAAAGACAAAAAACAAAACCCCGTGGAGATGGTATCTTGGTACGACGCGGTGGATTTTTGCGAAGCCTTATCGGATTTGCCTGCGGAGAAAAAGGCAGGTCACGTCTACCGCTTGCCAACCGCAGAGGAGTGGGAATATGCCTGTCGTGCGGGGACGAAGACAAAATACAGTTTCGGTGATGACGCATCTAAACTAGGCGAGTTTGCTTGGTACAAAGAAAACAGTGGTTATTCGACACATCCTGTCGGTCAGAAGAAGCCCAATCCCTGGGGTCTCTATGACATGCACGGCAACGTCTACGAGTGGGTCGGGGGCCAACACGGCTCCCTCAGTATGGACCAACGCGACAGACGAGAAGCCGACTTGGAAGAGAAAGACTTATCGAAAGAGGAGCTCGAACCCCAGTATGAGGAATCACACGGAGGCAGCTGGGACGACACCGCCGAGTTCAACACGGGCTCCTGGGAAACCACGGGCTCTAACGAGCCGGAGTCCCGTAGCCGCTTCCTGGGCTTTCGTGTGGTCCGAGTTTCATCGAGCCAAGCCAGCAAGTAAAGTAAGCGAGTTCGGAGCGAAGGTTGGTAGGCGTAGGGCGGAGCCCGCAGCCGGACGTACCGTAGCGACGAAGGAGCTCGCGATTTTGAGGATTAAAATCCCTATCAGTAGTCTGCTGTTTGACGTAGCATTTAGAGCGAGTTGGCCATCTGCCTTTTATGATAAAGAACTTTAACGAAACGGCATTCTCATGCGAACCTGGAATTCCCCAAGAAAAGTTGACAGTGAATCAGTTTTAACAAATGGGTAAAGTTGTCGGTTCATTCTCTCAGAATCCCCCCACAAAGGCAGATCGAAATCCACCGTCTCTGTCACCATTAGTCGGTCACCACTCTTAACGAGTGACCGACGAATGGCTCCGACGAAGGCAGATTTCTAGCCCTTCTTTATTTGTCTCCTCAGAAGAATTTGTGGGTGAATTCTAGCTCGGGCAGCGCGCCTAGATTGTGATACAGCGTGGTTTCATAGGCATTTTGGGTTCTGAGTCCATACGATTTTCTGGTCACCAGTTTTACTTTGTTGTTGAAACCCTCGACAACGCCTGAAGATAGCTTGCCGTCGGCGCGAAACCAGTTCAACAACAACTCTCGTTTCGAACGGAGCGTTCGGGCGACTGCTTTCATTGGTTCGATCTTACTGCGCATCGCGCGGGTGCACCAAGCGTCGAGAAACTTTCCAGCACAGCCCGGATAGCAATACGTCCAGAACTGTTGAAAGTCTTCTTTCATCAAATAGCTTCGAATGCTCTTGAGATTGTATTCCAACAACTGGCTCAGCTTGACGGCCTGCTTGTCGCTGAGATTCTCAGGACGCTTCAGTAACAACCAACGCCCACCTTTGAGGACTTCTTCATAACCGTCCGCCTTGAGTTGCTTGACCTCAGCAGCACGGACCTTGTCAATCGCTTTGCCAATCTTCTGCACGACATGAAATCGGTCTAGGACGTGAATCGCTTGGGGAGCTTTCTTGGCGATCACTTTCAAATAGGCTTGCCACATATCACTGCAGACGAACTGCAACTTCCGTGTGCGATCTTTGCCAAGAACGCGAAAGGGCCGGCAGCAACGGGGACAGGCTGCGCTAAGGCGAGACAAGTTGCCTTGAGTTAATTGCAGACGCGTTAATGGTGAACTTTGAACAACGACCCACCGCCTGTCCCCGGATCCCGTCCTCGCTCTCAATTGCGTGATGGCCCATTGGTCCAACACCAGCCCCAACGCGATTTATCCATTGGGTGACTCTAAACACCTCTGAGTTTTCTATCCAGAAGCAAAACATTTGGCACAGCGTTCGTCCGATTGGTTATTAACAGTATATACAGGAATAATTTCATTCTTGTTGTTATTCTGACCTCTCAAGGCGAATCAATGCGAACGAAAACATCCAATCAAACGCGTCTCTTTAGCGCATTGCTGGCAATCTTGCTGACTGCACCCATTTCAAATGCACAAGCCCAGAATGACGTCGTGACCAACAGCATCGGCATGAAGTTTAAACCGATGCCTAACGGTAAATTCACGATGGGCGTTTACGAAGTGACTCAAGAGCAGTACGAGAAAGTAATGGGGACCAACCCCAGCGAATTCACGGGCAAAAAACAAAACCCCGTGGAGAAGGTGAACTGGAATGACGCGGTGGAGTTTTGCCGCAAGTTATCGGAATTACCGGAAGAGGAAAAGGCAGGTCACGTCTACCGCTTGCCAACCGGAGCGGAGTGGGAATATGCCTGTCGTGCGGGGACGAAAACAAAATACAGTTTCGGTCATGACGCATCTAAACTAGGCGATTTTGCTTGGTACAACAAAAACAGTGGTGATTCGACACATCCTGTCGGTAAGAAGAAGCCCAATCCGTGGGGTCTCTATGACATGCACGGCAACGTCTATGAGTGGACCACGGACAAAATTCTCGACATGCGGGCGGACCACGGGGGCAGCTGGCTCTCTCCCGCCCATCACTGTGAGTTGAACTCCCGTTCCAGGGACTGGCCGACGTACCGCGTCAACTCCCTGGGCTTTCGTGTGGCCCGAGGTCCATCGAGCCAAGCCAGCAAGTAAGGCAAGCGAGTTCGGAGCGAAGGTCGGTAGGCGCAGGGCGGAGCCCGCAGCCGGACGTACCCTTTGCGACGATGGATCGCGGGACTTAGAACATTTGTAATAATCCCGTTGGTAAACCACTAGTAAGCCACCGCTGTCAACGCCGAACGTAGTCACCAATACGACTAACCGTCGCACCTTGCTCCAAGAATAAAAAAAACGGTGACGGATTGGGCACAACCCAACCGCCCCCGCCGATGTCAGCAGTGCGATTGCCACGCGCTACCAATGCTTCAAAATAGAACGTAAAAATCCAGTGACTTGTCGATCTCATTCATGCGGTCCGCGAACTCGGTTTCCATTTCGGTCAACCTTGCTTCCAGCGCCGGCAGTTCGGCGAGTTGCTGTGCAGCGTGGGCCGCCCAAATCGCATGGCTGACGCGACCGCGTGAATCGAGGATACCGGGGCATTCGTCCTGGAGCCCTCCGGCGATTGCGGTGATCTGACGGGCGTGGGCGTCGCTCCAAATTCGGATCGGATGAAGCCCTTGAATCGTCCGGACTTGACTTTGCAACAGAATCATCTCGCGATTGAAAGTGGAGTTTTTCAACTGGCCGACCATTTGTTGGTGAATCCGCAAGACGTGGGCTGGGCATTTCGTTCGCAACGATTCCACGGCCCGCTCGCGTCCGTTAACGTCCGATTCCAAGTCGCGTTCGGCGAACACCGCTGAATCCCGATTCGCCATCAATTCACCGATCTGGGCATCAAAGTGCTCGATGGTTGCCGCTGTCGTTTTTTTAAGTTCAGCGAGTTTGGTTTTCTTGGCGGTCAGATCCGGTTGCTTCCCGGCGATTTTCTGCAAGTTGTCAATCGAGCCAGCGCGTCGGACTTCCCGTTCGATTTTGATTTTGTCAAAGCCAAGTTCGTGGAATAACTCAAACTCGTGGGCTTTAAGTTTTTCGCCACGGCTCATGCGAACACACAACCGCTCGGCCAAATCCAGTTTTGAGTTCGCCGTCTGAAAGTTCGGCATCGCCGGCGTCTTCGCCCGTGGCGTAACGGGCGAACTTTTTTTCGCAGCCGGTTTCCTTGGCTTGGCTGGTCAGCTGATTGATGGCAAATCGGGGGTTTTTGTTGGCATGGGAATCCTTTCAAATGGCTGCTCTTAATGGAATCGAAATCTCGTTTGGGTCGCGCGGCGCCATCGTGTACAGGCTGGCTCGGTAGCTCGTGAAGGCGTTGACGTAGATTTTTAACAACTTCGCGTTTGGCTTTTTGTTCTTCCGCTGAGTCGGTCGCGATTTCCATTTCTTGATCAAGGCCAGTGTTTCCGATTCGCTGAAATCTCGCTTCCTTGTCAGCCCGAACCGATACCCAATCTGGCTGTTGGTGGAAGTCTCGGCGAACAACGCACCCACCATCATCAAGGGCATGACAAACTCGGTCCCGAGATTGAAATCATATTCAGTTTTCCAAGTTGCCGATCCAAGGCTTTCGAACAAGTCTCGTTCGTTGATCCGCTCACCGGGTAACATCTTGAGCGTTAGTGGATCTTGTCGCGCCATTTCATCGAACAGGTGAAACTTCGCGATGAAAAGGTTCAGCCATTCGGCGGATTCGGCCAACGACGTTAGGTGCAGCAGGTCGCGAAGATGGGCGTCGCCAGTGGGCGTGAATCTCAGTCGTGGCTTTCGCTCATGTGTCGTCAATGTCACGTGGCCCATTGCGGCAAGTGCTTGGCGTTGTCGTTGGGCGGCTTTCCAGCCACGCGCGCTCCCATCCGATTCAATCACGAAACTGGAGCCGAAACCAGAATAGTCGTCACGAAGCTCCTTGACGGCTTGTAAGGCGGTTCGGTCGCGACCATTTGAGCGAACCCGAAACGGCCAATGCAGGGCGTCGGTTTGACCAAGGAAGGCGAACCAAATTTTCCAGCGTTGACGGCTCGATCTTGGGCGCCTTTTTTGGTTTCGATTTGATGGTGGTCACGATGTCACGTTGTCAGGGTCGATTTGCGTGTGGCTTTTATGCGATTTTTTCTACGTCCTGCCTGTGGGAACGTCACAAAGGACCCAAGGGGCTCTGGGCGGATTGGGCGACGCGTTTACCGGCCTCTTGCCTTATCCCGGGCTTTCCGCTGGCCCGTCTGGACTTGCTCAGCGTTGCCAATCGCTCGGTTGATCCGGTCAACCTCATCGTCCGTCAACGAAACCAAGCCGGTAACAAACCCGAACACGCGAGCCGGATCCAAGCCAGCGCGAGTTGCGATCTGCCGGGGGTTTAAGGATGTTTCCGCGATGAGCAAAGCCAAAGCAATTAGGGCGGGTGTGTTTGCTTTCTCATACAATGCGTTAGGGTCAACCCGTGTCGCTGGAGTGCTCGGTGATTTTTGCCGCTTCGTCATGAGTGACATTTCGTCCGAAGTCGTGATGACAACTCGGACGCGGTCCAGCTCCTCAGGTGATAAGGCCTCGGAGTCATCGACGAGAAATCGACCAAGGGCATCGAGATCAACGTTGGATCGCTTGGCGATCTCGTCAACACTCATGGGGCTTTGTTCGACCTGTCTAGCTAGAAGTTCCAGTTCGGCTGGCTTCTCAACTGCTCGCTTCACTGGCTTCACCGCATTGGTGGCGTGTCGGGTGATCGGGCGCCCAACTGTGGGTTGAAGTAGACGTCGTCGCTTGGGCTTCGTTGCAGATGCGGTGATTGCGGATCCCGTGTTTACACCGGGGATACGGGCTCGGACATTCCCAGCGGCGTCGGTGGTAAGGGTGATCGTGCCGATACTTGAGCTGATTTGGTGGTCCATCGTTCAATCCTTAGTGTTTGTTTGTTCAAGCGTCGTGAGTGCCGCGAGAATCGCCTCGATCGCCGGTAGTGACAAGCCGCCTGTTTGATTCATGCGGCGGCTTAGGCTGCTTTCCTCGATGCCTGCCATCCGCACGAGTTGCCGCTGTGTCATGCCGCTGTGTCATGCCGGCCGCACGGATGCGCTTGCGAAGTCCATCGGCGAATGCTGAGGCTTGCGGTGGTCGGTAAGCTGGGGGTGATGCCATGGCCGTGAATCTTAAACCATCGCATTGCGTTAGCCGCAATTAAAATGTTTGGCGTTTCCGCAAACTAATCACACCCCAATGCGCTTACATGCGAAGATTTCCACAAGGCGTCTGAGTCGCGTCAGAATCAACGATCTCGATTTGGCTTGTCATCAAAGCAATCAGTTGGCATCGGCGTCCCTGACAACCTCACTGGCAGAGTCAATGCTGGTTCGCTCGGCAAGTTCTGCAATCAACCCTGTGTTTTCATTTGGCTCGCTGGCGATCCTTGGTTGGTGAACCATGTAATCCGCCTCGATCCGAATCGGCTCGTTTTTGATGGTTACCTGACAACGAAGCGGCGCTGCCAGTTTCGCGCTGACGGACCCGTGTCCGTCCAGCCGCAGATACTCGTCGATGAATCGCTTGCGCACGTATCGCTCGGCTTCCACCGCTCCCAGTTGGGCGAAGTAATCCAAACCACCCAGCCGCCTTATGACAGCGTTAATCAACGGGTCTTGGAAATCGACAGCAGCACGACCTGTGATGCCATGCTTCAATGCCAGCTGCCATGCCTGACCGGCTCGGTACTCTGGATCTTCGCCCGGTAGTTTCACGAACTCGCGCAGCTCAACGGGCTTTGGGAACCACTTGCATTTCTGCATCGCGACCACGAACGCTCGCTCGCATCGCTCGATACCAAGATCCTGCATCGCCATG
>JBDNHU010000225.1:0-3739 GCA_041688615.1 Mariniblastus sp.
TTGCCGGTTGCGGTGCGGGCGGAAGCCTTTGCAGTAGTTGCAGCGGATTAGGACAGGGCGGACCGGGACACGGCGGACCGGGACAGGGCGGATTAGGACAGGGCGGATTAGGACAGGGCGGATTACGACATGGCGGACTGGGTCATGGCGGTTTGTTCGGTCGCTTTAAGGGTAAAGCGGAAGCTGAACATCCTTACGGTGGAATGTCGCCGATGACACCTCCGATGGCTGGGCCTCACGGGCCGATGGCACCTTCCTACGGCTATCCATATTACACCACGCGAGGACCAAGAGACTTCTTGATGGCGAACCCTCCAAGCTTGGGCCGCTAAGCGTAAGCAGCAGTGGTAAGCTGCCAAGACAGAATTCAGAAGGTCCGTCACTTGAAAAGTGACGGACCTTTTTTTTGCGATTTGGCAAGCGTGTGTGTGGCAGCGAATTGCCACAAAAGCAGACCTGCAATCCCGCTTACTGGGTCGCGGGCATTAGCCTATGTTTGATTACGTCGATCTTGGAAACGTTGGCCCTTCATTTCGTAGCGTGGCAAACTTCCAAGGGGAACCGCGGTCACTTCGACTTTTAGATTCAATCGTACTAACAGTTCCTTGGCGATGCGCTCGGGTTGGCCAAGTCGATCTTCGACTTCGATTCGCAGAGAATCCAGTTCTCCCTTCTTAAAGGCGATCATGCGAAATTCGGCGACCTCGGGAAAGCTATGAATAATTTGTTCAATGGAACTGGGAAAGATATTTACCCCACGAACAATCATCATGTCGTCTGCCCGGCCCAACACACCACCTTTTAGAAACACGAACGTGGAATCATAGTTGTGATTGACGAAAGGACGAACAAGATCGCCCGTTCGATAGCGAATCACTGGAGACCCCAAACGACCTAATGTGGTCAGCACCAGTTCGCTAAGTTCGCCTTCCTTGGCCGCTTGGTTGGTTTCTAGCGAACGAAATTCAGCGATGAATTCTGCTTCGTTAATGATCAAGCCCTCACCGTCGGCCGCGTTGAAGCCCCATGGCCCAATTTCGCTGGCGCCGCAGTGATCAATCAATCGGGCATTCCAATTGGTTTCGATTCGGTGGCGGATTGCTGGAATACTTCCGCCAGGTTCACCGGCAACAATAATTCGTTGTAAGCCAAGATCGGCAACGTCTATTTGATTTTCTTTGGCCACTTCGACTAAGTGCAAAGCGTAACTTGGCGTACAGAAAAGGACGTTCGCTTTGCTGGTGCGAATTAATTGCAGCCTAGCCAAACTGCTCATGCTACCTGCCGGAATGGTCATCACGCCTCGATTGATCAAGGCATCAAAGGCGCTCCAGAACCCAATAAAGGGGCCAAAAGAGAAAGCCAAGAGGGCTCGGTCATCCGGCGAAATTTCAGCCGCATCTAGCACGTATTGCCAAGTGTCGCTCCACCAAATCCAATCTTCGGCTGTATCCAGGACAGCCAACGGGCGACCACTGGTGCCCGAAGTTCGGTGATAACGCACATACTGGTGCTCGGGATAGGTTAAATTAGCAGGTAAATCAACGTCCCCACCGCCGGTAAGCAGTTCATCCTTAAAGGTATAAGGTAGGGTCGCCAGCTGTTGCAATGATGGCAACGGCAGGGTCAGATGGCTTAGTTTTTCGGCGTAAAACCGATTGTGCGGCAAGATTTTGCTCAGCATTTGGTTCAAACGCTGGCATTGGTATTCGGCCCGTTGGCTACGGTCGATGCGACTTTGGAAATCACGCTGTTGTTTGTTTTTCATAAGCACAATAATAAAGTTTGCCGGTCGTGGTATGAAGTAGGCGGTCGTAAGTCGCCATAATTCCTAAGTAACGTTGGAACCGTTGTGAGTTTATCTTCGTCTGAATTGAAATCGAACCCCGACGCCCAGGACTTGGTGATGGTGACGCCCAATTCGCTTTGGCCGACGGTCGAGGCCAAATTGCTGGCCGTTCGTCAGCAGTTGCGTTCTTGGATTTGGACTGACGTGGTTGCCCGGATGGTTCTGGTTGCGGGCGTCTGGTTTTTGGCGGGGTGGTTGTTGGATTATGGCCCAATTTGGGTAGGCGGTGTTGAGATGCCCGTCCCCGCCCGCGCTGCGTTTTTGTTCTTAGGATTTGCCGGACTGGGGTTTGTCGTGTACCGCTGGGGTTGGCGCCGCGTCCAGGTTTCTTCCTCCGACCAAGAGGTAGCCTTGTTGCTGGAGCGGAAGTTCCCAGCGTTAGGCGACCGCTTGATCACCTTGGTTGAAGTTCATTCCGCGGTTGATTTAGAGGAAACGGAGAACCAGCAATGGCATCAAAAAATATTAGCGCATGCCAGTGTCGGGGTTCGCGAAGAATTAGGCCGTTGCCCAGTCGGTGATGTTTTTGATTGGAGACCACTTCGACGCACGATGGCCATGGCGGGGGTCGTGATCGGATTGCTTGTGCTTTGGGTCTTCGTTGCACCTTGGTCCACTTGGATCGCTTGGCGAAGACTTGTTTGTCTGGATGATCGGCTGTGGCCTCGGCTAAACGATATTCAACTGGCATCGGTCGTCAGTCGGATGGACCCTCGATTGGAGCAATTGTTAGGGCACACTCCATCGCTTCCGCTAGACGGGACGCCGATTAAGTTTGGCAAGGGCAGCGATCTGCAATTGATTGTGCATGCAAGTAAAAGTCGTGACGATCAGCGCGGTCAGGATTGGAAAGCTGGCCGGCAGTTTCCAATGGCCAACTTGCAAAAGAAAATACCGACGCGATGTTTGGTTTATTATCGTCAGGACGACGGTACCAGTGGGCGGCAGTATTTTACTCGGTTCGGAGCAGTGGATCAGTCTACCGAAGGTTTTCGATTTGCAGGTCCGCCGTTTCAACGGATGATGCTGCCGATTGAATTTTCAATTTTCGGCGATGACGATCGGCAGGGACCCATACGCTTGCTGCCGGTGGAGAATTCCGCCGTTGTGCAATTGCAACTGGATTGTGTTTATCCAAAATATTTGGCGGCCAGTTCTTCGCGTTGGTTGCCGCAGACTTTGGATTGGGTTGCCGGTCTAAGTGTGCCCAACGGCACCTCGGTCAAGCTGAAAATTCAATGGAATAAACCGATTTCGCGAGTGCTGATGGCGAAGGCAACGGAGACTGAAATTGCGATTGATCGACGCTTGAAGACTCCCACCAATTATTTCGAAATTGACCTTGGGTTGGTCGAAGTCAATTCAGCCTGGCAAATTTGGACCGAGGATGTTGATGGGGTTTGGAGTCCAAGTCCAATGGCTTTTGACGTGATCGCTGTGGAAGATCAATCGCCAGTATTGGAAATTGCTTTGGATGGAATTGATAGTGTTGTGACTCCAGATGCCCTCATTCCTATCACCGTCAAGGCACAAGATGATTATGGCGTGAGAACGGTCAGGGCAAAGTTGACCTTGCCAGTAGTGCCACTGACCCAGGAAGCGTTGAACATTCGGCCAGGCCAGGGCATGCAAAGCGATGAAGTGGAAGCATTGCCTGGCACGGTTTCTGATTTGCCGACTTACGAGTTCAATGAGGCGGATATGTCTCAGATTTGGCAAGCTTTGGTTCAGGCGAAAGGGGATAACTATCTGACAACGGTAGATCTTCGGCTTTGGCAGCAACAGTATCAAAAGCAAGCAACCCTATCGGTTGACCAAAAACAGAGGGTTCAATTGTTGGTGGTCGCTGATGACTATTTTGATAGGGATGGTCAATCGCACGCGACCCAA
>JBDNHU010000226.1:0-7770 GCA_041688615.1 Mariniblastus sp.
CCGGAAGTACCGAAGGCACTGACGCATTGCTTCACCGGATGATCACACGCTGGCGAACACTTGAAGATCGGCTACAGATCGAAATCGACCCGCGTATCCTCGCCTATTTGGAATCCGCCAACGATGCAATCGACGACGTTATTCGAGATCCCGACGACAATGCGATTGAAGTGAACCGACGGCAATGGCGATTCAACACGCTGTTTAGTTTGTTATGGCCGCGAGGCGGAGTGTCGAGGAGTGCGCGACTTGCTGCCTACAACCCATTCAGTCCGCTGTCAGAAACTGAACATGATCTTGTTCAACTTTTCCTAAGCGGCGAACCTCAGCGAGTTTCGGTGGACGAAGCAGACTGGCGAAAAATTGCCAGTGAGTACTTAATTCAAGATAGCGAAGTCATCCTTGTGGCAAGGCCGGATCAACTGCCAGCACTTCGAGGAGCGTTGATGGATATCATGACCACGCCAATTGATTCAGGCTTCCTCTTGTTGCATCCCAAAGTGAACCGTGTCGATCGCTTTGCGGAATCTATCGAAATCAGCTTGACCCTGCCGGAGGGCATGCAATGAGCGATCAGTCGTCCGAGCAAAGAAATACGTTCACGACTCAAGCAACGAGTCGTGCTGAAATCCGCGAAATGCTCGAAGGCATTTTTGTCTCCGAACTTCTCGTCCCTAGCGATTCCCTCTGGCTGGTTTCGCCTTGGATCACCGACATCGACATCCTTGACAATCGTGCCGGTCAGTTTTCGTCCCTCGTGCCGACATGGGGATTGAGACGCATCCGGTTAAGTGAAGTCTTTGCACACGTTATGGAGCGGTCAAATGTTCACATCGTCGCACGTCCCGACGCACACAATGACTCGTTCCTGCAAAAGATGCGTGACCTGAGTAGGGCTTCTGACTCGCCGAGCAACCTGCGAGTTGTCATTCGCGACACGCTACACCTCAAGGGACTGTTGGGGCAGGACTATTATCTCAAGGGTTCCATGAATCTGACATACAACGGAGTCGAAGTGAATCACGAAGGCGTCTCGCTTGACCGCTCATCCGTCGCAATTGCCGAAGCACGAATTCACTTCCAAGAGAATTATGGAGGGAGTCAATGACGCATTCCGATCCACAGCAATTCTTGGAACGCTTCTTTGGTGATGGCAATGCGATTCAGTGGTCGCAGTACGCCGCCAGTTTACCGACCGATGCCATTCGCGTCTCGCTGGAACCGTGGATCGTTCGATTTCAAAAGCAACAAAGTCCGTACTGTTTGCCTCGCGTTGACACGACTTCGCAGCAGACATCGTGGTACGTGCTGTGTATGGACTCGCGACAATCTCGCTCCGTGCGAGAGACCCTGCAATCGTTCATCGGCCCCACCTATGCCAACTTCAACGGCGAACTTGCAACGCTGTCACCGAGTGATCCCATCGAGCAACTTTGTCAGCAGTCATTCGGCCAACTCGTATTTCGCCTCCCCGTCTTAGAAAGCAAAGACCGGCCAAAGGTCAATTCACTACTGAGTACCATGATGGAGTTTCGAGATCGGGATTCTTCACGATCGCTTGCGGCGGTGAAGCCGATTGGTCGACTTCTGCGCGACCTTGAGATGGCGATCATCGCAAGAAATGAAGACTCCGCTTATCAGATTTACACCGAGATCCGGAGTCGTGGGCGACTGAGCGCAACCAATCTTGCGTTCTTGCAAGTTCATATCTTCGCTGCGTTCAATCACTGGGCTGAGATTCTCCTCATGCCCAATTTGAACGACCTACTGCAAGTCCGCCGACCAAAGCGAATTTCAGAGCAACTCGCTGCGGCGGTGTATTGTCAAAGCTTGCTCAAGCACGAAGAGGCAAACGAGCCTTCGGCAGCGATCGACGTCTTTCGCAATCAAGGCGGACGATACCAAACTCTTGTCCGATCAACCGACGGGTTTCAATCTGCTGCTGCGATCAAATTCGCGATGGTGGCTGCTGTCGCCGCCGATCCACCCAATCGACCACTCGCGGAGCGATTGCTTTCGGAAAAGGTGGTCGATTCGGATCGGCCTTGGTGTGAATCCCTGCTTTCACAATTGGCTGTTTCACAACCAACCACTGTAGTTGCCGAAGCGGTCAGTTCGTTCGATCTCGCGGAAACGCGATATAACGAAGGCAACTTTGATGAAGCGTTCGCCCTTTACCTGGCGCAATCGCCAAGTCATCGCTCTGTGTCCCGCGTACTGGAGTTGGCGATCGAGATCGACAACACTAATGCCGCGTTGAAAGCAATCGAGTTTCTCGAATCTGCCGACGACGACATTCGTGGGAAAGTGCTCGGACGTCGAGTCTGCAATGGCCAGATCGAGGCACTTACCAGCCTGCTTGGTCAATCCGCGACCGGTGATCCGAAACCGATATCTTCGCTCGCGGAATGGTTTCAATGTCTTGACGCCGCCAACAACACAGCGAATCTCATCCAAGTCTTGGACTACGGAATTGGCGACTGGTCGACGGCACCGGATTCCAGCGCCAGCCAATTTGCGGGATTACTGCGACAGTCGCGAACCGGAACTGCCGCCGAAGCGATTCGCAATGCTGTGCCATTGTTCATTCGCACTTTCCTGCCCGAACGCGAAGCCAAACGCGACAACAAACCGATTTACAACGCACTGATCGAACTGTTGATCTACGACGAATCCATTGGCGGCGACGACCTTGCCGCCGTCGAGCAACTCGTCGAAGCAATCCTGACCACCGCGCCCAGTCACGATTCCGGCAACAACGACTTCAACTTTGCCGCCGACATTACCAAACACCTTTGGGAAACTGTCGCCGCTCCGCGTCATCTCGACTGGGCGCTTTCGATGTTGGATTTGTTGATCGACACGGGAACTCAGCAGCATGCCAACCTCGCGCCGATTCTGGTCGCCATCACAGAGTCCATTCGCCCATGGGCACGTCGCGTCACTGCCGATCAATGGTCGTTGTTCGGTCTTCTCGCGAGCGACCTTGGCCTATCTGAATTGCTCGAAGGCATCCGCCCTGGATACGAACCTGATTCCCCAGCAGATACCACGTCGTACCGAGACGCTCTGAAAGGCAAGAGCATTGCGGTATACTCACTAACCGAGCGCATCGCCCGCCGCTTCGGCCAACTCGCCGAGCAAGCCTTCCACGGCATCAAGATCCACTACATCCACGACAAATCCCTCACCGACCGCATGAAAAGCCTCGCCCAATCCGCCGATATTTTCATCATCAACACATGGGACGCGAAGCACGCGGCAACGATCGGGATCAAGGACAATCGACCTCCGACGCAGGTGACCGTCGAACCAGATGGCAAATCGCCCAGCAGATTGATGGAAGCTTTGATTGCCTGCGCTGTTTCAGGCTCGTAACTGATTAGACCGGCTCACCGACTTTTGAGTCTGCACAGGGGTGCTGGGCGGGGCCGCTAACCGGATTGGACAATGCCACCCGAATGCTTTCAGCAAACTCAGGGTTTTCTTTTTCCACGCTATCAGCGTAAGCCTTAATCGCAACTACCGCATGGGGATCTGCGCCGGAATAATCAAGGACTATGTATCTCGCGCCGGGACGTGTTGGACGCCCGTCGAGCCTGACGACTGCGAAACGCTCGGAAAAAGCACCTGATTTGTATCTGGACTGTGACACGGATATCGCTCCTTATTGGGAAAATTCAACAAACATTGGATTATTGATTTTACCATTGTTCAATGACACGTTTGGTCACCAACCAAAAAGTTTCTGTGTATGCGCTAGCACTCGTAGGCGGCAAGGACGCACATGCTCGGACCAGAACGCATGGTGCCGACAAGTCGGAGACCATGTTTTTCCGTTCGTTTGACCATGCTGTACGCGAAAGTCAACGTAGGAAAACCCCCTTTTGGCTCCAAATGGAGATGCAATGTTTCTCCGCTCGTTCCAGGCAGACGAACTCGATAGTCGATTGAGTCGATTCTTGACTTGCCCGCTCCCTCGATTCCCTCAATGCATTGCTGAGCGTCAAAACGGTTGAAAACTGCATTCCAGTCTGTCTCTTGCGGGGCTTTGGAACTTAATTCACCGTTCACGAGAGGCGCGTCAGTTAAGAGCTTTTGCGGCCCTTCATCCGCGAACTCGGCAAACGTGGGAAGCATCTTAGTTCCGGCAGGGAGGTCCAAAAGAACAAGTCCTCTGGGAACTTTTGAGATCCATTCCTGCTGTTTCCAGTCCGCTTCGTCGAACGGAGTTGTGGAGACGCACAGACGCTCCCTTTGAAACACAACGTAGTGCAAACAAAGTTGTTCAAGTTGTCTCTGAGGTGTCTCGATCACTTCCCAGGTTCTTGCCACCTTACTGGAAGTCTCATAGTTTCCACCACCTGACAATTTTCCGTCAGTCGACAATTTCAACTGCGGCAGCCATCCCGAGAGAGCCTTGATTAACTGACCAGAGTCTACTTCGCCAGATAAACCAAATTCTGTCTTGACGTCGATTGCTTTCTTGTTGCTTTGCTCCGAGACGATCGTTCGTGGGCGCATGTAAGGCCTAACTACTGCGTCGTAAAAATTATTTACTCGGTCCGCGTCGATGAACAATGGTGCATCCGCGAGCCAGAGCAACTGCGTCGGAAGTGATGTTTTTTCAGCAAGCAGATGGATGCCCTCCGCTGCCCTTGGTTTCTTACCCATTTCAATCCCCATTGCCCTAAGAATGTTACTAAACACAACTAAATGCCTCTTCTCTTTCTATGCAAGTCGAACACTTGCCGCAGGGTTCTTCGCCGCCTTCATAACAACTCCATGTTAGGTCAAAAGGAACATGCAATTCGGTGCCTCGGCGGGCAATGTCGCCTTTCGACCAGCGAACAAATGGAGCAAGAGTTTCAATTGGAAATTCGTCGCAAACGTGCGTGGCAGCGTTGAGTGCTGCGGCAAATGCTGGCTGGCAGTCTGGGTAAGGAGTGTACTCGCCCGAGTGTGCGCCAAATGCGACGGAGTCGAAGCCTAACGCAATCGCCCAACCTGTGGCGATGGAGAGCATGATCATGTTGCGATTGGGAACAACCGTCACTTGCATAGTCTCAGGAGAGTACGCGCCTTGTGGTACATCGACCGCCTGGTCCGTCAGGGCATTCGATCCGAAAATCTCAGCAAGCCCCGAAACGTTCACGATACGATGATCAATTTTCAAGAGCGTAGCGATAGTAATAGCGGAGTCAAGTTCTTTTCGATGACGCTGGCCGTAGTCGAACGAGATTGCCTTTACTTCGTGCGCAAGGTCAATCAGATGATAAAGCAATGTCGTGGAATCAAGGCCGCCAGAGAAAACGACCACGGTTTTGCGTTTCATTGCCCCTTCCTCCAAACCAGTTCTCGATACTGGCCCAGCAAATGGCTGGAGAGCATCTGAATGTGACGGGGGACGTTCTGTACCTCACTCCATTTGAGGACGTTACCTTCGTCGAACTCCCACACGCCTTCAGTCCAACTGCAAACATCCTTCAGCGGCAGGAGATCCTTTTTAAACAAGTGCTTGGTCAAAGCGTTCGACTTGCGGTGGCGATCGGCAATGGTATCCATCAAGAACCCCATGGAAATGAATCCGGCACCGTGCATCAGTCGCGATTTTCTCGGAAGCAATCCCCATGCGTCGGGAAAGACTTCGGCTACGGCGGACCAGAACTGCTTGAGCACTTCGAGTTGCTCGTCGATGGTGGTGTAGAGATAGAGGACACCGTCGGACAAGCTGTTCTCAAGCATCTTCAAGATCGTGTTGTCAGCAACCACACCTGTTCCGTTCGTTGGGGTCCGTATCATTCCTCGCAATGGTGAGTCTTCATCGAAGTTCATCCGCTCAGCCAACAATGCTGGATGTCGGCGACGCTGCAACGCTGTTGGTAGCTTGCCACCGGTCGATGGAAGGAGTTCGTAGATTAGGCCCTTCGGCAACGGTTTGGTGGCGTTGACCAAGATGAACTGCTGGCGTTGCTCTTCCAATCCCTGCGCAAGAAAGCCAACGACACATACGGGAAAGCCTGAGATGCGAGCGTCTCGAAGAGCTGCCGAGCGTTGCTGGCCGTCAACGATCCAACCGGGCTTGTTTTCCTCGGCAATGGAGTCGTCAATCGGAATCTCCAAGACTCCGGAACGGCTAAATGGGGAGTCCGCGCCGTTGTTTCCCGCGTTCGGCTTGAAACGGACAGAATCGTCAAAAGCAACGACAATCGCATTCGGCAACAGTGGGTTCTCCGACTCGAGGTAATCCCGGATCTGGTTAATGTGCGAAACGATTTCGGGGCGCTGATATCCTTCCAAACCTTCGCTGCCGTAACGACTAACCCTGGAGATTGTACAAAACTCGTGAAGCTGTTTGCCATCGACCGCAAAACTGTATAGCGTCCGATTGTTTCCCTGTTTCACCTCAAGCGCCGCGAGTCGCAGCACCTTTATCTTTCGCGAAGTGGATTTCGCTGTTGTTGGTTTCTTTGTGGCCATGGTTGTCATGCTCAGTGCGCTTTTCAATTTCACATTAGGCGACCGCTATGCGGCTGCGTATCTTTTTCAAACGATTGTAAGTTACAAAAACATTGTGGAAGCCTCGTCGGCGATTGCGTTCAGCCCCGCGGAAGATCACAACGTTTATTCCCAGTTCTTCGCAAACCGTGCATTTGCAGTCCTTCCAAGGCCGATCCCGTAGCGTGACCTCGTATTCCGCCGCGTAGTTGCGAGTTCCACCAAACAAAGACTGGTATTCGATCAAGAGTTCGATCAGTGCTGCTCGTTGAAACTTGTGTTTGTCGAATAGGTGCAACGCTTCCATACATTCACGCTCAAGTCGAAATGCATCCGACTGCTTGACTTGACCCGACAGAATTCGGTTCTTAAGGTTGACGTTAATGTCTACCTGAGGCACACGGATCGCTGCATATTTGCGATCGACGCCGTAATAGTTTTCCTTATCTTCCTTAAAAGCCTGAGTAAGTGGTGAGGTGCTATCGAAGCTAACGACGCCGTGTTTCGCGAACTCTCGCACATGATCAAGACGCGACACACCGAAAAGGTGCAGCCTTGTGTCGGACTTTAGCTTAGGTGAGATCGGTTCAAGGATTTCAAGAATCTTTTGCGACTTAAGTGAAACCAAGCCACCTAAAGCAATGTATCTGTAGCCCATCTTTTGCAAAGCACTGAATGCTCGCGAGTACGTTTTCGGGCTCCAGCCTTGCACAATTCCGATCGGCTCGAAGCAGACCTTGTCTTGCCTGCAGGACTTCATAAACGATCGTGCGAGTTCGAGTGTTAGCTCCTGACGATCAATGCACTCTTGAGCAACTCCTTCTGTCCCCGGATGGTTGAAATCCCAATTGGAGTTGTACTGAAAAATGATGTGGTCAATTGAAGCGCCGTAATCGAAGCCGGCGTCCTCGTAAAATCGGATTACTTCGTCGACGGTCACGGGTGGTGCAGGTTCCTTAACGTATGTGAACGCTCCACAGTCACCGATGACCTTCATGCCGGCGGGCATTCGTAAAAACTCTTTGACGCCCTCGACTGCGAACCGACGTTGCTGGCCGAGCGTGTAGCGTCCCGTGCCCGCGCCGGTTCCTTCAACGATCGCTTTGGATACGAGCATGCCATCGTAAGGCGGCTTCTTGAAAACCTCGTGCGCGTACAAATCGTCTCTTTGGCGAATTCGTGTCTCGCTGCGTTTCTCGGTAACAAAGTCGAAACTTGGATCGACCAAGTCTTGGCTATCGGGGAAAAAGAACTGCATGTCTATCGAGTACC
>JBDNHU010000227.1:0-3822 GCA_041688615.1 Mariniblastus sp.
ATGGATCGAAGAAACCGCCAACAAATACAACCTATAGTCAACGCTCCGACCTGTCGGACGGCCAAAAAAGGTCCAAGAACCGCAGTAATTACCCCGTCCCTTTTTCTTTGCCGAACGACGGTATTTGTTGTCTGCTTAATGTAAAAAAGCACTGAATTGATTCTAACTTGGCTTCTTCGTCGAATGCTACTTATTGGGTGATTCCTGATTTTTGGATTTCGACGGCAACAAAAATGTGGCCTTGTTGGCAACAGGATCAATCATTTTGACGACTTCTTTGCGAGTCTTTAGATGTCCTTCAGAGAATAATTCTTCGCGTAAGTCTTCATTAAAGGAAAACTAATGAAATTTAATCTGTTCGACAACTCTTCCGGATGAACCGTTGCCTTTCATCCCAGGAATGGGCCCACCCTTTTCAATGACAACTTTCAACGGAACGAAAATCCCTGAAGCTTCTTTCCAGTCGATTTTGATTGACTCAAGTTTTGAACCAGGGTTCTGAGGGAAATCAATTGTTTGCACATTCGAAACAGGCATTAGCGATGCGACATCGAAAACGAAGTCATGGTGTCCACTGTACTTCTTGTCCATAATGTAGATCATCGCGATCGAGAGACTAACGGTCGCTGCTCGTTTTTGCAGCGTAATTCGTTGCGATTCTAGTCCGCGAAGGGCAGAGATACCAAGCTTTGCATGCTCAAATGAATCATGGTCAACACGACCATCGAACCAGATAGCGCGAAGGTCAAATGGATATTCCACACCGGCTATTCTGCCATTGAATAAGTCAGTACAAGTAATCTTCTTTTGTCCGGATTTACTACCATTGCACACGATTGAATCTGATCTCTTGTCAACAATCGTTGCAGACCATTCTTCTTTGGAAAACCGACTGGGTTCGCTATTTGCATCAAGCCTGTTGTAGTTAATGACGTCGGCATGTTTTAAAGAATAAAGTACAAATTCTTCAGACTCGAAATCAAAGACAAGTCGCACAAGATCCTTTGCTTCATAGAAGCCGCCGGTAACATCTTCGTTGTCCGCAACCGTCGTGTTCGCGCTGCGATGGAATTCCATCAAAACGTCACCTTTTTGCCATGCTTCCATATTTGCGGAGGTCGCTGACAACAGAGACGTTCCTTCGTTCACTTCAAGCTGAGCAAACCCAAAGTCGGAAAACACGGTAAGGCAGATGGCGAACAATAATGACAAAGCGCTGTACCGGCGTGGCATTCCAGATCTTCAAAAAGCACCTTGTGACCGTCAGCGGTCGCAAGGTGGTGAAATTAAGTCTCAAGCAACAAGTTCATTTTCCGAATTTCAAAAAAAAATTATGATCCAATGCAATCGTCGCCAATTGCTTCTAATTCCGGATATTTGTAATCGGGATCATCGGCGTCGGAATCCTTCACGCAACTAAAGGTGACACTTCCGTCCCGATTTCGCGTTTCTATAACCTTACAAGTCCTGACGACGATGCAGTAATCGAAGCTCCCATTCGCTTTTTCCCGATAGTCATCCTTGCCTGGTAAACCTAGGCCATCATCGGCAATATTTACCGCCTCATCTCTCTGTTGCAAATCCAAATGCAAAGTAAAAGAACCGCACTCCGCCAAACAGACACCTCCCGGAAGTTGCGTCATTGTCAACTGATCACTACACCCATCTTGGCCCGCCTCCAAATCGCCATCATCCTTCTCGGAATCTAAGCTGTCGCGGCAAAAAGGATCATTAATTTGCCAGCATCCAACGGTCATGCCGGTTCCGCCGCCAGGTTACGCTACAGAAAATTCAATACCTAATATCGTCGCTGCAATAAAAGCGACCAGTCCAATGTTAAAACTTTTTAAAAGCATCTTTTTTCCCTGTTTGATTTCACTTTTGCCATTTCGAATGAACTTCATACTTTTTACCCTTATGCTGGATTTTCCAAACAAAGTTCTCAGAGACTTGAGACTTAAATTCTTCCGCTGTTACCGAAATTTTAACCTTGCTGATTCGCTCGCCTAAGGCAACATCTTCAAGTTGCGCATTCAATCCGGAAAGTTTTAGTTTTACGTCTTTGATCGAATTTACTTCATCGCACCTGACAAACGCAACCAGTAGAAATATCGTCGAAAATAAGTTGTTTTTCACTATCGTTGGTTAGCTGTAGATTGAGGATATAAGACCTCTCACAAACAATTTCTCCTAAATTACAGATCGCGAAGAGAGTCTGTCTTTCATTACCAGAATCCTGAAGTGAAATTTCAACATTCCTCCGGAGCGTTTCCAGTAACTCTTTTTCAGAATCATTTTCGGCTGTTAGTCCGGGTGATAGTGTCGCGGGACTTTGTTTTCCCAGGCAATCTAGCGGTGGCACAAGTATGCAGAAAATCACGAACAAAAGATAAATCGCAAGCCCGTTTCGTATCACCGATCGTTCCCTGTTACATTTATTTATTAATGGACACTCGTAATCGCGTGTTCTCGCCTGCCGGTGGGAATCAGGCGAATGGTAAGAGATGTTCAAGCTAACGTCCCCGTTAGAGTTGTAAGATTTGATTGAAAAACTGGAGTCCTTTTTCGCAGAACAGGTTTTCCTAACACCGGAGGAATCGCCAATTCAATCAATGCCCCGTCGCCGTCTTCTGGAAATTCCAAGGTACCATTATTCTTGGGCTATCGAATCGTGAATGCAGGTCAGCCAAACATACGGAAGCGTCAGTGCGTTTACTGGGCTAATCTGTAACCCAAGTGGTTGGAAATATGAAAAGGCAGACTGTAATTAAATAGATGAAAATATCCTCACCGACGTTGAAGGCATTTTCCGCTCCGTTGTCAAAGGGTTTATTTGGCTAAAGAGAAGACCGCACGCAACTGCCTAACTAATCTACTAGTGTAAGGGGGGGCGGGGATGGCAAGTTGAATTGCGGCAAAATTTCTGTTTTATTTGTCCGTGCGTAAATGGTCTCTTTTGGATTGCGAGTATGCGGAATGCGGCACGATATTTTTGGGACTGGGATGCGCTTTGCCGAATCGACAGCTATTTCTTTTGTTGATAGGCGTTCAGTGTGTTGCCGGTAGGCAGGAAAAGGTAATCTTCGCTGAATGGGAGTGAGTTCCAGGTGGGTAACTGGGCCCATCTTATGCGGAGGAAGATTGTTTCAAGTTGTCGACCATTGAATTGGGTGTCGCTGGAAGTCGTCGTTGCTGTTCAGCGATAAAAGTCCATCGGTAAGTCGCCAGTAACTGCCGCGTCCGCCGAGACGATCGGTTGATATTTCGGTGCCGTCTTTGATCCGAATTTGACTGGACAGACTGATGTGGTAACCGTTTAGTTTTCCGACCACGATTTTCAACTTTTGATTTCCGATTTTCGTTTTTCAACGGAGTGCCAGTTGGGACTTGCGCAGCAGCGAACTCAGAACAGCAATGCGATCTCTGGTGGAACGACTTGTCACGATGGTTCGAGTCGGCTTACCACCCAGTTGGTCGACTTCCGCAGCGACTGCGTCTGTCTCGTTTTTGTGGCTGACGTCTTCGGTAAAGATGCCTCATCACTTCCGCAGGACGCTGAGTGAACAGCCGATAAAAAAATGTGCAGCGGATTGTTAACGTGACGACGAGCGGTGTCTTTAACCGACATGATTTTCGCCGGCCGCTGGCCACCCTCGCGACTGCGATTGCCGAAGCCGATTTTGCGCATGATCACTAGCAGCCTCAAGCTTCGCTCTGCCAGATTATTAGCCGGCCCAACACGAGTGTCGTTGACGAACACCAACCAGCAATCCACGTGCTTGATGATGCGACCTTGCAGCGTCACGGCTTTTTCGTGCTTGA
>JBDNHU010000022.1:0-6765 GCA_041688615.1 Mariniblastus sp.
AAGTTTGCTCAGTGGGAGACCACTTTTCAAGTTTTAACAATTTTGGGGACGCTTCCCATAATCGCCAAGGGTTCCCTTCCCCTTTGACCGAATTACAATTGCGTTTCAATCGTAGCCAATCTTCGCGGCTTGTTGAAATATCCTCTTATCAAAAGCGCCTAGACAACTGGTTAAACTAAGTTCGGGATAAGAAGGATATCTCTCAACTGCCAAGCGCGTTCCGCAAGAGTGCGCCTGAAGAACTTGTGCCAACTAAATCTGCGCCATGCGACCTTGCATTTGAGTGGACCCGACCAGGCTTCCTCGTAAGCTTGCTCAACGTTTCCTTGCAAGCTTGCTCAACTTGTAAGCTCAACACATCGGTGATACGTTTGAACCTTAAGTTTGCCTGCGTTGGCCAAAACGCAGGCAACAGGCACACAACCTTGACGCTGAGATCAATATAACGGCACGTTAAACCGGGCCGAACTGCGATTGCGGTACCACGTAAGTCACGCAATCCATGTTTTCCGCCAGATGTTGTATTTGATCACGTTTGATAGCGACTTGATGCGCATCGTTGATAATGCCCGAAACATTGACAAGGCATCGATGAGACTGGCCCGGCTGCAATTCAATTAAACGCTTGGCACCTTTTTCGAACTGATTTCCATTGGGAAAGCAAGTCCCTGGCTCAATTCCCAAAGCATATCCATCTTCAGTAGCAACCGGATTCTTCCAAACGGTCAAACACGGCATGCCCGCCACCTGCCAATCGACCGACACCGCATGATCACCGCTGGCGTTTTCCAGCATTGCGTGAGCGATCCCATCAGAATCTGCGATCGGATTGAAAAAGTAAACCGTTTCCTCGGCCCCTGCAGTTGGTGGATCCAAGACATTCCAATTTGCTACCGACGCGGCGGCATGACGATTCCTGGGTGCGACTTCATGAAACCCGACCGTCAACTTCGAATCACCTTCGGCAATGGGCGGACCAAAATTCCAATGCTGCAACATCATTGCACCGGCAGGTCGACCGCCAACATTTACGATTTCATCCTCAACGCAAACCATCGCCTTATCCCAAAAAAGAGAAAATCGGCTGCGAAGTTGTAGACTGTAGAAATGAAACAACGTCTCTTGAGCAACCGTTTCAATATGCAATGCTTTGTTACTGCGATCCAAAAATACCTTGGCAGAGACACACGGCTGGTAGGCGATCGCGCCGTGCAACGGCAAAACCAATTGATTCTTTTGATTGAACTCGGGTCCGCCCACGTTCAACATTCCACACCTGGCCATCACCTCGTCAAATCCGGCCAACCACCCTAGCCCATCAGGTCGATACAGCGGCACAAAACTAGGGTGCACAGGCCCCTGGATAGGTGAATTCCAACCGACACTGACATCCTTAAACTTCAATTCACAGAGGCCACCGCCCCGGCTAAGTACAATGGAAACTTCGGTTGGCCCCGCCTTTGCCTGGATGATCTGGACGCCTTCACAAAGCCCCCCACGAAGCGTTTTCGATTCTACAGAAATGTCAAAATCATGGCCCGGTTCCGAATGAGCCCAGCGCTGACTAACAAACGGATGGTTTTGATCAAATTGAAAAATCGCATCGACCATTTGAGTTGAACTCAAGTGAATTCTCCTTCGAATTAAGACCTAACGCTGCAGTTCAAAATACTGCACGGCAAACAAACGACAACGTTGCTGCGCTAACAGGTGTTGCCATATCCCAGGCCGCTAACGCAAGTGTATTGTATCAATTGCTATTCCAACTTTGACAACAAAGCAACTTTCTACTTTCACAACCCTATCCAACTGCGAAGCTTGTCTGTATTCGGGCCATCTGCGTTGCACGAAAGGCCCCTGCATCCGTCCAACCCCTTCTACATGGTCTATGCGCCCCGTTTGGCTAGTAGGGCAAACCTATCGCCTGGCATAATTGAGTCATAAAGTCAGTTGTCGCCTTGAAACGTTTAGCAAGCCGAACGGGAAAGTCATCGGCAATCAGGTCGTCCTGCGAAAATTGAGCGATCAAAATGTGATCCTTACGTTTCAAATATTCGATCGCGTCATGGTCCGCTGAAAACCCCTGCGGTGGACGCGACAACGATTCACCAGCCAATTCCCATTCCGCCGACAATGTCTTTGCTTCTAACGTTTTCCGCCAAACGGTTGGATTCAAATCAATCGCTGCACGAATCTTTTTAAGGGTCGCACTGTCAGGCCGCCAAACGCCAGCCCCAATGAAAAGATTGCCAGGTTCCAAGTGAACATAAAGACCCGGCGCATGAACGTCTTTGCCGACTCGGTGGCGAAACTGCATTCCCACATTCGTCTTCAACGGCGTCTTGTCACTACCGAATCTGGTATCGCGATAAGGCCGCATCAGGCTGCCGCCCACTTTTTTACTTTCGACCACCAAGCACTCCGACAATTTCGCCAGCAACGGTTTCATTTCGGTAATGAAATTCAAAGCCGGCGTACGTACACAATCTTCGTATCGCTGTTTGTTTTCATTGAACCACTGCCGCTGATTGTTCGCTGCCATTTCCTTCAGGAAGCTTAGCGTCTTCTTGCTGAAGCAAGGCACTAACTTTGAGTCGACAGCGACCGAAGACTTGACCGACTTTGATGGCTTGCCCGCATCTGCTTTAGTTGATCTTTTCTTCGCCATAACTAATCCTCGCTGAACCTTGCAATCAGAATCCAATTGACTTTCAAGTCCGCCTCTAAACGCCTCTAAACGACTCACCTACCAACCCTGTCTTTAAGATTCCAAACGACACCAAGAAACCCGCAATCGACTAAGCCGTCTCGGTGTGCAGCTTACCAACAGGAAGACGCTTGGCACCACTACAGTAACCCCAGACGATGTAGAGGGCTCCACAGGTGAACACACCAATCGAAACCCATTGGGAAATCGTTAAATGAGTTCCAAACTGCCCGCCTTCATCTTGCCGAATCTGTTCCAACAAGAAGCGGGCAACCGAATAGAAAATCATCATCAATGCAAACGCCTGCCCTTCAAACCGCCGTCTTGGATAGAACAACCAAATCACAATCGCCAGCAGAAATGCGTTCAAACTGCTGTACAACTGAGTCGCATGAATCGGCAACGAAGTTTTAGGCAATAGATTCCAATCGACAACTTCTTTCGTTCCATCGCTCTTGTTCAGAATTAAAGGCGCGGACAACTTCACTCCGGCTTTGCCCGCTCGCAGCACCTTATCGAAGGCAATGCGAGGGTCCGGAAAACTACGCGATTGCAGGAAAATTTCGTCTCCTTCTTTAATTCCCAGCAAACTAGCGGAAGAATTGTCTGCAACCGATTTGACCGTCCGCCAAACATTCAATTCCTGGCCTTCTGGCAATTGTGGGAACCACTGTTTGTTCAAAACAGCTTGCCTAGAACTTAGGGTTTCCAACGACGTCAAGCCTAGGATGCTACAGTCTTCGATCTGGCTGGTGTAAGGCGGAGAACCCGCTGGAAATCGGATCGCAACTTCAGGAACGTCGCACGGACCTCCAAAGCAACAACCGTTCAGCAAACAACCGATTCGTCCCAGCGATAGGCCGAAAACAAAACTTGGGGCAATGATATCCGCCAACTTCCCAGGGCTGATTTTGTTCAGCCGACTCCAGACCAGTGTCGCGATAATTGCACCGATAAAGCTACCAAAAACGACCAGTCCACCCTTGGTCATATTCACCATCGCGATAATATTGTTGGGGAAATCCAAGCCTTGAAAACTTTCCCAATACTGAATCACATAGAAAAGTCTGGCGCCAACAATTCCGAACAACGCCAGATTGATCGCAAGTGAAATGATTTTGTCTGCCGACAAATTCTCGCTGCGGCCTCGATAAATCGCCAACAGCACACCGGCGCTAATTCCCAGCAGCATCATCAATCCGTAACCGCGAACCGCAACCCCTAGCGGAACGACTGTAGATGGGTCACTTGGATCAATCCCAAAGTCGGTGACCTGCGGCAGCACGAACTGTGGAAAAACAAACAGTGCAACCAATGGGACACCCCAGGTCAGTGCTGCATCGGAAATACCCGATCGCCCGGTTTGCCAGACAGCAATGCCGATGATCAAGATCGCCCATAACCAAAGCCACGGCGTCTGAAACAACAACATCGGAACATAAAATAGCGTTTGTTGCATAACGTCGTTTTTCCCCGACAACTACCAATGAAATTACAATTTGGGCCACACCGCCAGAACACTCAAAAGCAACTCAAGTCCAACAACAATCGCTTAGCGGCTGACATCGGGAAACCATACATTGGCCAGCGGATTCGACCGCAACTTACGTCAGCAACGTCAGCAACGTCAGCAACGTCAGCAACGTCAGCAACGTCAGCAACGTCAATCTATCGCAAACCAAATTCGTCAAGAATATAAGCTACTTGGCTTATTCGCTGAGCAATAAATTATCGATCAACCGAGTCGACCCAACAAACGCTGCAACCAAAGCCACCGCAGGACGATCGACCACTTCTAAAATTTCCAGCGTTGCAGCGTCCGCAATCACCGCATAGTCCGCTGAATCAACGCCCCCGTCGATCAAGTTTTGCATCAGTTCCACAGCTAACTCTCGTGCATCGATATTGCCGGCTTCCACCGCAGACTTGGTCTGCTTTAGAGCCCTTGAAAGTGATAACGCGCGTTCCCGTTGGTCCGCATCCAAGTACCGATTTCTAGAACTAAGCGCCAGTCCATCGGATTGACGAGCCGTTGGGGCCGCGATCACTCTTGTCGCCATGTTCAAATCGGCGACCATCTGCCGTATGACAACCAGTTGTTGATAATCTTTCTGACCAAAAACGGCAACGTCAGCCCTTGTTGCATTCAACAGTTTCGCCACCACGGTGGTCACGCCTTGGAAATGATTCGGACGCAATTCGCCCTCCAACGAACCTGCAATTTTGGGTGGCTGAACTTTACATGAAAAACCGTGCGGGTACATCACCTCGTTGGTTGGAGCAAAAATTCCATGGACGCCGACGCTCTCTAGGAGGGCAACATCTTGCTCAAAATTCCGAGGATAATTATCGAAATCTTCATTCGGACCAAACTGACTTGGATTCACATAAACAGACGCCAGCGTGACATCGCAATGCTGTTGGCAAAGCGTTACCAGACTTAAGTGTCCCTTATGTAACGCCCCCATTGTCGGCACCAATCCAAGGGTTTTCCCGGCTTTCTGCTGTGACAAACAAAAACCCTGGACTTCATCCACGGTAGAAAAAACGGGCACGGGCATGTTCATTACTCGGAGGCAGTAGGTTCAACTTCGGAACTTGACAAAAGTTGTCATATTCCCCATCCAGCAAGACGGCAAACCAAAACCGCACCTGGAGTGGCTTCATCGTATTCCCCCAGCAAAACGTTCCACAGCCCCCGTTGCTTTCCCAGGTTTGGTTCTAACATCCTGAGAGTAATCCTTGAGTGTAATGAGCGATTTGAGTATGGAATTCCTAGCTACAAACGCGATAATCGTCACATTGCACCGACCCAACAAGGCGATTCCGAGCCGCAACCATGGTCGTTTATGCGATGAAAACGCAAGAAATTAGCGAGAAAGCCACGACAAAAGCGGTCACTTAAAGGGGCCAAAAAACGCTTCAATCCGTTTGCTTTTGCGACATAAGGACCTTAAACTAACAAGTTAGTCCTGCCTGCATCGTTCGAGATTCCTTGACCAGTGCTATTTCCTTGACCAGTGCTATTTCCTTGACCAGTGCTATTTCCTTGACCAGTGCTATTTCCTTGACCAGTGCTATTTCCTTGACCAGTGCTATTTCCTTGACCAGTGCCTTGGATGCCAGTGCCTTGGATGCCAAAGCTGAGGATGCCAAAGCCTTGGATGCCAGTGCTGAGGATGCCAAGGCTAAATCCCCTTGCCGTTGGTGCGGTGACGCTCACTTGAGTTAACTTCGCACTCGGAAGACTTTTCATCTTGTTTGATGACGATGACATTACCTAGCTTGAACATTACCTAGCTTGAACATTACCTAGCTTGAACATTACCTAGCTTGAACATTGCCGATCATGGCAGGGCATTTGCCGACCGCGCGGGAATAAAATTCTCTTGACGGGGCTCTTTTCACTGAAGGTCCACCATTATGACTCAATCAGACATGACACCGTCGGACAACAGTAGTCTAAATCCCCGCGAAAGTCGGACCCCACAGGGACAACCAATGCCCCCGCAAATCGCCGGTCAGCAACACGCCGCCAATGAACCCCAAGACAGTCCCGACCAGGAACAAGAGAATGACAAGATGGCGTTGCTAGACCGCTTCACCTTGTTGTTTGCATTGCCCAGTTTCCTGATCAGTCTGATCGTACACATCGTCTTGACTGCGGTAGCGGCGCTGATCGTTTTTGTTGCCCCGCAGATCGTGCCCGTTTCACTAGAAGCATCCAATTCCGAAAATGTCTCGATCAAAGACGATATCAATTTAGATGACCTTGAAATGGCGGACACAGATGTTCAGCAGACTGACATTAGTCAGTCCATGGAAAGCATGTTGGATGTTCCAACCGATATCCCAATGGATATTCCCAATCCAATGGATTCGCAGTTATTGACGACAATGCCATCGATCATGCCTTCGCTGGCAGGTATCTCGGCAAGTGCAATTAGCACCGGAAGTACCGATTCTTTTTCCGGTCGCTCGGGTCCGGCTCGCGAGGAGATGTTGAAAAACAATGGCGGTACTGCCGCCAGTGAAGCCGCAGTGGAGTTAGGCCTTAA
>JBDNHU010000228.1:0-17571 GCA_041688615.1 Mariniblastus sp.
ACGTAATCTCACAGACGTAATCTCACAGACGTAATCTCTTAGTGTTCTCTCGCAATTGGGTCCTTAGTGGCGAGAGAGTCGGTCGCTTTGGTTTGGATCCTAATCTGGCTCCATGACGCACGAACCGTGGCACAACCGCATGCGCTCGATGTGATGGATCTACCTCAGAGATGGCTTGACTTGCAATTCCCTCATCTATGTGGAACATGGCGGGATCAACCAAAATCTTGCTCCGCTTCGGAGATGACTCGAACAGGATTCAATAAGCCGCAGGGTCGAACTGGTGATTTTTTAAAATATTTTGGTAAGCCGGACCTTGTTGCAACGTCTAGCGTGTAGTGGGGATCGGCGAAACCTTCTATTATGATCGCTCCCGACATGGATAGATGGTTTGGACCGGCGAAGGTCGACCGATTGATGGCCAAGTCGATTGGCAAAAGAAGATTCACGCCACTTGCCTCTCAAACATAGCAATTAATTCAAAATCAACGATTGGCTTCAGGCAACGCTCCGCCAGACAGACTGCGGTTTTGGTAAACTTGTTTCGTAGCCGGATCTATTTGTTCATTATAAGGTTGTTGTTCAATGTCCCAGACGGTGAATTTAGTGAAAGAGTATTACGGCAAGTCGTTAACCGGTTCCAAGGATTTGTTGACCGACGCGTGTTGCACGACGGACGCGATGCCACAACACGCTCGGGCAATTCTCAAGAAAATTCATCCCGAGGTAAGCAGTCGCTACTATGGTTGCGGTTTGGTCTTGCCTGAATTAATTCAAGGATGTCGCGTACTGGATTTAGGAAGCGGTGCAGGGCAAGATTGTTATATTCTCTCAGCGTTGGTAGGTTCAACTGGATACGTTGTTGGGGTCGACATGACCCTAGAGCAACTAGCGGTCGCCAATCAATACATCGACTTTCACACGCAGGCTTTTGGACACCAAAAGCCAAACGTGGAATTCCATCTTGGCTACCTTGAAAAGTTAGACCAGTTACCATTGGCCGCGAATAGCTTTGACGTGATCGTTTCCAATTGCGTGATCAATCTATGCGAAGACAAGGCGGCAGTCCTAAGCAACGCATTTAACCTGCTCAAACCTGGCGGCGAATTGTATTTTTCCGATGTCTATAGCGACCGCCGAATTCCAGATGAACTTAGAAAAGATCCGGTGCTTTACGGCGAGTGCCTAGCCGGAGCGATGTACACTCGGGATTTTCTAGCGTTGGCTAAAAGTTGTGGATTCGCCGATGTACGACAAGTCGTCAGCCGTCCACTGGGCATCAATAATGCCGCTGTAAAAAACAAAGTTGAACCCATTAATTTCGATTCGACTACTTATCGATTGTTCAAAGTGGAAGGGCTGGAAGAAACTTGCGAAGATTATGGACAAGCGATTTCTTACAACGGAACCGTCGCCAACCAAGAGAAAGAATTTGTCTTGGATCAAGGGCACAGATTCTTACCAGGCCGAGTGACCTCGGTTAGCCGCAATACCTACCTGACACTAAAAGAAAGTCGGTTTGGCGAACACTTCGAATTCTTTGGAACCGGGTCCACTCATTTTGGCGGTTTCCAATCTTCACCAAAGATAGGCGTTCAGGAAAAAAATTTGCAAGATATCGGCGGTGGCGGTTGCTGTTAAATATACAGCGATCTACGCCTTGCGACGATGACTTTTGCCAGGGCTGGCTGAACTGGCGGATTACTGATTTGAACGTTTTCCCGAGGGACCTATCTAGTTCCTAGGTGGGGGCTGTGGGACTTGATTTTCCCACGAACCAAATCTAAGAATCGATGAAAGATCCTGGCTGGAATTGTGAGTGTACTACCCAATGGCAGGCAAACGTCCTGGGCATGATTTGCCTAAAAAGATTCGATCGGACCTAGGTATTTCCAATCGAACCCCCTCGAGTTGACTCGGTTTAGGTCGAATCTGAATTGCCCAACGGCAATATTTTGTCGGACTGTGAAGCCTTCGATCGGCCATAAATTGGTAACTAACGAGGAATTAGCGTTTGAAATTACTTGCAAAGGCCCGTAGCTTCCCAGACTGGTGCTTCCCAGTCTGGTAGTTTCAAATTGGGAATTCGATTTCGGTCGAAAGCTTCGATAGCAACTGCCGTGGGGCGACTTGTAGTTTTTTGGCGAAGGTGGTCAAATTTTCGTACGGTGCAGAACCCGCCGTCTTTTCTAACGTAGTAGTCATGTGACCTGAACGCGATTCCAACTTGGGAAGCTTTGATTTCGGATTTCCGATTGTGTTCAACGAACTTAAGTTTATGAACTTTTTTTAATAGGGATTGAATATGAAACGTACTTTGTTTGTCTTGTTTGGATTTGCAGCCGGTTTGGTCGGTTCGTCCTTCATGGTTCCAACTTTAACCGCGGCTTCGATGCCGACTGTTTATCTTCAGGATTCAGATGAAGATCAAGATGAAGAAGAGGGCACTGACTTAGAAGCGTTGACCATTGGCAGCAAAGCGCCGGCGATCGATGTCGAACATTGGGTACAAGACGGCGAAGGAGCTTTCAAGCCTGTTACTAAATTCAAAGAAGGTAACGTCTACATTGTAGAATTTTGGGCAACTTGGTGCGGACCTTGCATCGCCAGCATGCCTCATATTGTCGAAACTCAAGCAAAGTACAAGGACAAAGGCGTTCAAGTCGTAAGTATCAGCGATGAAGACTTGGAGACGGTAGAAGAATTTTTGGCCAAGACGGTTCGCGGCGAAGATGAGAAGACTTACGGTGACCTAACCAAGAGTTACTGCTTGACCACCGACCCAGATCGCTCGGTCTACAAATCGTACATGCAAGCGGCTGGACAGAACGGTATCCCAACCGCATTTATCGTTGGTAAGAACGGTATGGTTGAATGGATTGGCCATCCCATGGAAATGGACACTCCACTCGAAGAAGTGGTTGCTGGTAAGTGGGATCGCGAAAAGTTCGCCTTGAAAATGAAGGCCGAGAAAGAGGTTAGCATCTTCATGAACAAGGTAGTTGGCAAATTGCGAAGTGGCAATGAAGAAGAAGCAATGGAAATGATTAACGAAAAAATCGCTTCCTCCGACAGTGATGAATTGAAGAACCAGTTGAGATCGATGAAGCTAAGCATCTTGATGCAAACGGGTGGCGATGAAAAAGAAGTCATCCAAACCGCGCGTGAAGTGCTTTCCGGAATCAAGGAACCCATGTCGGTCAACAACCTGGTTTGGGCGTTGTACGAAATGTCAGTTGAAGGCGATCTGAAGGACAAGAAGTTCCTAATGGAATTGGCCGGAAAAGCTGAGAAAGCGGCTACGGCTGCGGCGAAAGATCAGGCCTGGATGATTCTGGACACTGCCGGCCACCTCTATTATGCTGCAGGCGATTTGGACAAGGCAATCGAAATTCAGAAGAAGGCCGTTGCGGCTCCTGGTAGCGATGAATCTGAAGATGTTGCTGACTTCCTTAAGAAGCTTTTGGCTGAAAAGGCTTAGTGTTGCCCACCTAGCTCAAGTACAAACTAGCATCGAATTTTGATTGATTTGTGAAATTTGATTGGGCTAAAATTTAATGGCCAGGACCTGCGTGATGTCGCGTCGGTCCTGGCTTTTTTTGTGCGCCGACAATAACGATCCTGTCAAGCTCGCGTGCAAGGCGAACATACTTTGACGACCATACTTTGACGACAGTAGATTCGCCAGACACTTTCAAGCTCCAGAATCGAAAATACCAGTTCGCATGGGACACGCGGCCGAACGGTTCGACTTGCAAACGGCAGCGAGCCTGAACTGCAACTTGCTGGCCGTCCTGGAGTGGACATTTCCGAAAGTCGGCAACCAAAACTATCCTCCCCAACCAACCGCGGCTAGAATAGGGCCAGCCATTGAATTGGCGGTTTTCGACAGCTAGAGTTCTGTCGCACTTAGCCTTGGGAGTTAAAGATGATCAGAATCCAGTTCAATCCGCCTTCGTTGGTTCGCACGGCAGCCTATCTGTGGATATTTTCTATTCTCTTGCAATTTCAGGGGCCAGCCCAAGCGTTGGGCCAAGAATCGGATGAAACCCAAGCTGCCCAATCCGTCAACAAAATTGTGTTTCACAGCGGCGTAACGTATGCCAATGTTGGCCAGATTGACCTGCAGTTAAATTTAGCCGAACCTCTGGATCGTCACCGTTTGCGTCCAGCCATCCTATGCATTCATGGCGGCGGTTTTCGCGCAGGAAATCGCGAAAGCTATGACTCGTTGATTCGAAAGCTGGCCCAACAGGGTTACGTGGCTTTGACCGTCACTTATCGACTATCACCCCAGCATCCGTTTCCAGCCGCGGTCCATGATGTCAAGGCAGCGGTTCGTTGGCTACGAGCGAATGCAGAACAATTTCACATCGACCCTGATCGGATCGGAGTCACGGGACAATCAGCGGGTGGACATCTTGCCCAATTCTTAGCGGTGTCAGCCGATGTCGATTCGCTGGAAGGCGAGCAAGGCAATTTGGATCAGTCATCCGCAGTTCGCTGCTGTGTCAATTTTTATGGTACCAGTGACTTGACTAAGTCCTACGGCAAAAGCGTAGATGCAGCTGAAGTCTTACCCCTGTGGCTAGGTGGTGATTTAAGTACTCATCGTGCCCAACATATCTTGGCCAGTCCGCTAAATTGGGTGACACCCTCGGCAGCACCGACGCTACTGATTCACGGGACCGAAGATCCATACGTGAATATCGAACAGGCGGTGTTTATGCATGCTCGGCTGCAAGCGGTGAATGTTGACGTCGAATTCCTAAAGATCGACGGAGCTGGCCATGGATTTAAAGGGCAGCAGAAACTGCAAGCTGATCAAGCCATGCTGCGTTTTTTCACGACGCATTTAAAAGACACAGCCGTCCAACAGGCAGCAGACGCTAAAGTGCCTAAGCCGGAAGAATTGGATTCGGACCCGTCCAAATCTGCCAATGGGATTTTGTTGACTGAACAAACGTTGACCTTTGGCGAGGGTCAATCATCTCCAGCAGAAACGATCGAATCTGCGTCCTGGTTGACCGGCAATTATTCGGGCGATGGCTTTGGCGGAACGATTGAAGAATGCTGGGGACCACATTCCTCGGGCTCCATGTTGGGGACATTTCGATTGGTCAACGATGGCGCCCTCAATTTTTCAGAGTTCTTCATCCTGGAAGAGCACGAAGGCAGCTTGCGTTTGCGATTGAAACACTTCGACAAAGAATTTGACGGATGGGAAGACAAAGATAAGTTTGTGGAATTCCCCTTGGTTCGCATCGAAAAAGGAAAACTTTTCTTCAAAGGTTTGACTTACGTGAAAGAAAACGACGGCAATGTGACAGTCTACTTGGCTATGCGTCGAAAAGATGGCACGTTCAACCAGGTGACCTTACCGCTGAAGCGAACCAACTAACGCAGCCCAGCGACTAACCAACCTGGCAGTTAAAGCAACCGTTTGCCTTTGTGTTGCAACCAGTGATCATGCTAACAGTGAGTCAATTGGATTGAACTGAAACTTCGGTTCGAGCAATTGAGTAGACAAGATTCAACAGTTGGAAGCAACTTGGATTTAACAACCTGTTTAGAATTTCGATCAGACCCCGTCGACAACACAAGACCTAACCACACCCTAGGAGCGACTTGCAATGCAGCGAATGATTTGGAAACTTTCAGGAAATACTTGGTGGCGAGGTTCGCGAATTGCCAGTGCGTTGGCACTGGTCTCTGCAATGTCTGGCACTCTTCTATTGGGCACATTGGATGCTCAAGCGCAAGTCAAGCCAAGTGCCGGAATGATGCGAAATCCGGATGTCAGCCAATCCAGTATCGTCTTTTCCTACGGTGATGATCTTTGGATCGTAGATCGTGCTGGCGGTGCAGCCTCGCCAGTGGCCAGCCCCGTGGGCGCTGAACGGAACCCGCGTTTCAGTCCAGATGGAACACAAATTGCCTTTTCCGCCAATTACGACGGCGGTAATGATTTGTATGTCATTGGGACGGCAGGCGGTTTGGCCACACGAATGACATTTCATCCTGCCAACGAGAGTCTTTGTGATTGGATGCCAGACGGCCAGTCGCTATTATTCTCGACCAATGGATTTTCGGGGCTTGGACGGATTAGTCAATTGATGACCGTTTCAGCAAAGAATCCCCTGGCCACATCACTGCCGGTTCCTTACGGTAGCAATGGAAATGTCAGTGCCGACGGCAAGTGGTTGGCCTACACGCCACACAGTCGCGACACTCGAACTTGGAAGCGTTACCGTGGCGGCATGGCGTCGGACATTTGGCTGTTTCATCTAGAGGCGAAAACCGCCAAGCAAATTACCGATTTCGAAGGAACCGATAGCTTTCCAATGTGGCATGGAAAGACGGTTTATTACTTGTCCGATGCAGGACCAGCCCATCGCTTGAACATTTGGGCCTACAACACCGAAACCGAAGAACGAAGTCAGGTTACCCAGTTTACGGACTTTGATTGCAAGGCCCCTTCGATCGGACCTGGCGTCGATGGAAAAGGCGAGATTGTCTTTCAAAATGGTTCTTCACTTCACTTACTAGATCTGGCAACCAGCGAAACCAACGCGGTCGCAATTACCGTGCCAGGCGATCGACCCATGCTTCGGCAGCAGAAATTGGATGCAGCCCAGTTCGTCAACGGAGCGGACATTTCGCCCACAGGGAAACGACTGGTCGTTGAAGCACGTGGAGACATCTGGACGGCGCCAGTTGAGAATGGTTCACCAAGAAATCTTACCTCGACAAGCGGTGTGTACGAACGTGAGCCCTCCTGGAGTCCCGACGGGCGTTGGATTGCTTACTTGGCCGACGCAACTGGCGAGTACGAATTGTATGTGACGCAGTCTGATGGCCGAGGAGAAACCAAGCAACTTACCAAGGGCGGGTCAGCGTTCCGTTTCACGCCAAGTTGGTCGCCCGATTCAAAACACATTGTGTTTACCGATAAGACGGGAGCCGCCTACATCTATTCGTTTGCATCCGATGAGACCAAGAAGTTTGCAACCGATCCTCAGGGCAACCAGATCAACACTAACTGGTCACACAATTCGCAGTGGTCAACTTATACGTTGAATCCAAAGTCGACCGAATCGGCCAGTGCCGTTTGGGTTTACAACGCAGCCGATGGTACCCAGCGAAAGTTGACCGCGGGCTTTTTCAATGATTCCAATCCGGTTTTCGACACCAAAGGTGATTTCATTTTCTTTAGTAGTAATCGAGCGTTCAACCGACCTGAGTATGAAGATGTTGGAAATTCCTTCATCTACGCGGGAACGGAAGTCCTAATGGCGTTGCCGCTACGGGGAGACGTCGCCAACCCGTTTCTTCCCAAGGTTGACGAAGAAGAATGGAAGGTTGAAACAGCGATCGACATCGAAAAAGACAGTGCCAAATCCAACGCTGAAAAGGTTCCTGATTCAAAAGATTCCAACAAAACCGAAGCGGATAAGGCCGAATCTAAAGACGATGCAACGGACAAGACTGAGTCCAAGCTTGAGTCCAAGACTGACGACGCCGAATCAACCGACGAAGACGCCCAAAAGAAAGGCGACCAGCTTAAGGAAGACGCGAAGGCCAAACCAATTGAAATTGATTTCGAGGGTGCTGAACGCCGCGCATTCCAAATCCCGGTAGATCAAGGAAATTTCGGTTCGCTGAGGGTTAACGATGCCAATCAGTTGATTTACTCGCGACGTCCAGCACGAGGCAGCCAAACTCCACCTTCGATTCAGCTGTTTGATCTCAGCGATAAGGAAAAGAAAGAAAAGGAAGTGGTCTCCGGCGCGGGAGGTTTTAGCGTTTCAGCCGACGGCAAGAAGTTGCTGGTCCTTCGCGACTCCAGTACCTTTGTTATTGATGCCAAACCGGGTCAAAAATTGGACAAACCCGTTTCGACCAGTGGCATGACGGTCATGGTGAATCCAAGGCAAGAGTGGAAGCAGATTTTCAATGACGCGTGGCGAATGGAACGTGACTTCTTTTACGATCCGACCATGCATGGCGTTGATTGGGAAGCGGTTCGCGATCACTATGCTGCGATGCTAGATGATTGTGTTTCACGCCGAGACCTAAGTTTCATCATTGGTGAAATGATTGGCGAATTGAATGTTGGCCATGCCTACTATCGTGAAACCGAACTGGAGAACGGTCCCAGAGCTGACACCGCTGTGCTGGGTTGCCGATTGGAAGTCGACGGTGACGCTTATAAGATTGCGGAAATTTTCGAAGGTTCGGCTTGGGACTATGACGCCCGCAATGAGATGGTTCAGGCAGGGATTCAGCAAGGCCAGTACCTATTGGCAATCAATGATCAACCGTTAACATCCAAAGATAACCCGTACGCTCGCTTGGCTGGTTTGGCGGGAACGACCGTCATGTTGACCGTCAGCGACGAAGCAACCTTAGGCGAAAAAGACAAACGAGTGCCTCTAGAGTTAGGCTCAGATGATTCTGACTTGCGTTTCCGTCATTGGATTGAAAAAAATCGCAAATATGTCGATGAGAAGACGGGCGGGAAAGTCGGCTATGTCTACGTGACCAACACGGGGGGGCCGGGGCAGAACGATTTGTTCCGTCAATTTTACGGCCAAGCCGGCAAGGCAGCGATGATCATCGATGACCGCTGGAATGGTGGCGGACAAATTCCGACCCGATTTATTGAACTGCTCAATCGACCCGTCACCAACTACTGGGCTCGGCGTGATGGTGAAGATTGGACCTGGCCACCAGATTCCCATCAAGGTCCAAAGTGTATGCTGATCAATGGCATGGCTGGATCGGGTGGTGACATGTTCCCAGCACTCTTCCGGCAAAACAAGTTAGGGAAATTGATTGGCATGCGGACCTGGGGTGGATTGGTTGGCATCACCGGCTCGCCACAAATGATCGATGGTGCCTCGGTCAGCTCGCCGTCGTTCGCCTACTATGAAACCGACGGGACTTGGGGAATCGAAGGGCACGGTGTCGATCCTGACATTGAAGTCATCGACGATCCAGAGAAAATGGCCTCGGGCGGCGATCCGCAATTGGACGCTGCGATCAAGTTAATGTTGTCCGAAATTCAAACCAATGGTTTCCAGAAGCCCAAACGCCCGGCGTATCCAGACCGTAGCAAATTCGGTATCAAGCCCGAAGACAAATAGTCCCAGTCACCAAAGCAGTGTCAAAAACTCTTTTGCGGATCTGGAACGCGAACCCAGTTGACTCTGCGGTCTGGAAAACGAAATCAAGCCACATTTGCCCCCAGGTGAATGTGGCTTTTTTTGATGAAACGCCGATCGCCGAATCCAGAATCCAGAACAAACGCCCGAAATCGACTGCATCTGGGCTCGCTTGTGCGTAATCACCACGGCGGGATGTCCACAAACGATCCGGTCATGGCTTGGGGCAGGATATCGGACGCAGAGGCTACCCAGGCCGAAAATACGCCGCCGGAAAGTAGGAGGATTGATCCGGGTTTGGGCTGTTCGCGATTTTGGGCATTTACCAAAACGCGTTCGCTTCTTAGGATTGTGTAAAACCGCCAAAATCATGAGGAAAACTAGGTCGATGGGTGTCTTGATACAAGTAAGCAAAGCATACAAGAGTTATGGCGAACAGGTCCTATTAGAAGAGGCAGACGCCACAATTAACGAGGGCGTTAAAGTGGGCTTTGTTGGCCGCAATGGGGCGGGGAAGTCAACCTTACTGAAGATCATGCTAGGCGAAGAGGATCTAGATGCAGGCCGAGTCACCTTGCATTCTGACCTTCGCGTTGGCTATTTGCGGCAGCATGATCCGTTCCTTCCTGGTGAATCGGCCTTGGATTTCCTGATGCGTGACAGCGGCCACCCCGACTGGAAATGCGGGGAAGTCGCAGGAAAATTTGAAATTAAGGGCGAATATCTTACCGGCCCAGTCAAGGCTTTGTCCGGCGGTTGGCAAACTCGGGTAAAGCTGGCCGCTTTGCTGCTGCACGAGCCGAATCTCTTGTTGTTGGATGAACCCACCAACTTCTTGGACTTGCGCACGCAAATCTTGTTGGAGCACTTTCTTAAGGGTTTCAAGGAAGCATGCTTGATCGTGTCGCACGATCGGCAATTCCTAAAGGAAACCTGCTCGCACACGCTGGATCTGTCCCAGGGTAAGCTGACGGTCTTCAGCGGGAAGATCGATGCGTTCCTAGAATACCAAGCGGATCGAATTGAACATGATCGACGAGTCAACGCTACGGTCATTGCCAAGCAGCAGCAATTGCAAAAATTTATTGATAAGAATAAGGCACGAGCATCCACTGCGACTCAGGCTCGTTCCAAAAGCAAACAATTGGAGAAACTGCATACCATCGACATTGCGGCGGACCAAGCAACCGCCAATATTAAAGCGCCAGCGGTCAAGCCAAGAAGTGGCCCGGCGTTCCGTTGTAATGACTTAGCTATCGGTTATCCAGATTTTACCGTTGCTACCGATATCAAGTTAGAAATCGAACACGGTGAACGGGTTGCGATCGTGGGTGACAATGGACAAGGCAAGACAACCTTGTTGCGAACTCTGGTCGGATCGTTGGAGGCAAAGGGCGGTGAATCCAAGTGGGGATACGGCTGTGAATTTGGTGTGTATGCCCAACACGTCTACAGCAGCCTACCCGAACATTTTACAGTGATGGACTACTTGGAATCCGAGGCGATTGCGGGGACGACAACTCAAGAGATCTTAGCGCAGGCGGGTGCGTTGCTTTTCCGCGGGCAAGCGGTTGAGAAGAAGATCAAAATACTTTCCGGTGGAGAACGGGCTCGATTGTGTTTGGCAGGTTTGATGTTAGGTACGTCCAACATCCTGGTATTGGACGAACCGGGTAACCACTTGGATGTAGAAACCATTGAATCGTTGGCTGACGCATTGGTCAACTACAAGGGTACCGTTGTTTTCACCAGCCACGACCGTCACTTCATGAAACGGATCGCAACATCGATCATCGAAGTTAGCGGTGGTTCGGCGAGAAATTATCAGGGTGACTACGATGCTTATCTCTATTATGTAAACAAGGAAATCGAAGACGGGGAACGTCAACGCGCGACCGGCGGCACTAAGACTCCCGATGGGAAGGTTCCTAAAGGTGCCGTACGCCAAATTGAGCAGAAAGAAGAACGTAAGCTTCGCAAAGAATTATCAAATCTGGAAAAGAAGATTGCGAAATTGGATGACGAAAAACGAGCATCCAGCAGTAGACTACTGGTCGAATCTAACGCCAAAAAGGCGATGGATTTGCATAACCAAATTGAAGACAGGACCAAAGAACTGAACGAATTAGAAGTGCGTTGGTTGGAACTGCAATCTGAACTAGGGGTCGAATATTAGAATCTGCCCCAGGGCGGAACCGTAATTCAGCGTAGACACACGTGGAGCCAAACGTTTCCGCCCAAGCTTTTTTGTCTGGGCTTTTTTGTCTGGGCTTTTTTGTCTGGGCTTTTTTGTCTGGGCTTTTTTGTCTGAGCTTTTTTGTCTGGGCGGAAACTGCCGCAGGTCGCCAAACAAAGAGCCTCGCAAATCTTGCTGTTGTGGGAGGACTACCCCAGCGAATTACCCAGCGAACTGCCCCCGCATCGTTTCAGAGGTATGTTGTGAAACAGCCTTTGCAAAACGTCTACGACACACTTAATTTTTTTTTAACGCTGCAGCCATTGAATACCAAGGGCTTTCTCAGCAAACCGGCGTCTTCACCACGGAAATCGTGCTTCACTGCGTGTGCGTTTAACTGCGGCTAGGCGGTGAATCCAAACACATTTACCGCGTGATTTGCCTACGATTGGCACGAACTGCTTGCGATTTCTCAATTAAAACTTCCGAAAAATGTCATCTGGTTTGCTTGACGTGCCCCCCCAGATGGCGACTTGCACCTGTTGGACTGGTGCTTGCGACCGGTTAACCACTCAATCTGAGGCAAATTGCCACAGCCAGCGCAGCAGATTATGCCAAGGTTTGCTGCTGGATCGCGAATAGGACGGGCGGTGACGGGTCCGTCAATCGTTAATATCCTCAGATTTCGACAGTAACCTGGTTAATCACAAGCCAGTGTGCATTCATCCGGGCTTGGTTGTCAGAAAGTTGTATGTTTTCGCACGCCCGTCCTGATGAGCTGGCGTGCGAATATCGTAATGATGCCGACGTCCAAAACATATGTAAAGGGTCAAATGAAATGGTCAGATTTAATGGTGGGGAGCCAGCCGACCGACGGCTGAGTATCCCTTCAACTCTTAAGACACTGGGTTCGGGTTTCCTAGCATTGATTGGAATCGGCGTTCTGATATTCGGCTATGTCGTTTATACCCAATTCCGAATCGATGTGCCCGCCGAACACATCGCGGTTCTGACGTTGAAAGTTGGCGAAGATCTTGAGAACCACATGGAGATCGCCCCCAATAAGAATTACAAAGGGCTGCAGCTAGACGTGCTTCAAGAGGGCCGATACTTCTACAATCCTTACTTCTACGCCTGGGAAGTCTACCCGATGGTTCAGATCCCAGAAAACAAATTGGGAGTACGTGTTCGACTTTACGGCGAAGACCTACCTTACGGTCACTTTGTAGCGACCCAAGACGATCAAAAAGGAATCGTCAAAGAAGTCTTGCGACCTGGTCGGTATCCGCTGAACGCATTGGTCAAAGATTCGGCCGACGGAAAAATCCTTAACCCTCGTCCTTACTCGGACTACGTTGAAATTATCGAACTACGTGACCCGGTTACAATTCCAGCGGGATTCAAGGGAGTGGTCACGAATTTGGCCGGCCCGATTCCGGAAGAACCAAACACATTGTTGGTCAAAGAAGGGTTTCGCGGTGTCCAAGAAGATACGCTCAACGCGGGTACCTACTACATGAACCCGTACATGTATCGAATCCAAGCCATCGATACCCGTAGTCAACGATTCAACTTGGCCGAAAACTTCGACATGGGCTTTCCTAGTAAAGATGGTTTTTGGGTTTCGTTGGATGGGCGAATCGAATTTGCAGTGAAGCCAGAAGCTGCTGCCAAGGTCTACGTCACTTACAACGAAGCCAAAAATGATGAAGGTGTTCAACAAGGCATCGACGAAGAGATCATTCGGAAGATCATCATGCCAAACGCTCGATCGTTTTGCCGCTTGCATGGTTCCAACTCATCGGGACGCGATTTCATCGGCGGCGAAACTAGATCCGCATTTGAAAAGGCCTTTCAGAAGGCCATCCGCGAAACCTGTGAAGCCCAGGGCATCGAAATTGTTCAAGCGGTGATTACTCAGATCACCCCGCCCAATGCGATTGCCAAACCTGTACGAGATCGTGAAGTCGCTCGCCAAACATTGAAGCGATATCAACAAGAGGAATTGCAGCAGGTGGAAGAAGCAGTCTTGGCCAAAGAGACCGCATTGATCTTGCAGGGACAGCGAATGGTGGCAGCCGAAGTTGAAGTGATTGAGATGACAACTGAATCCATGAAAAAGCAGGAAGTGGCATTGGAAGAGGCCAACCGAGACCGAGAAGTTGCTGAAAAGCGTTTGATGGCGGCCAAAGATGTTGCCGCCGCTACCCTCGCTCAGAAATCCGCCGAAGCTTCAGTGGTGCAATTTACAAACGTAGCCGATGCGGCAGGCTGGCAGCGGTCGATCGCTTCGCTGGGCGGCAGCGGTGAATCGTTTGCTCAGTACACTTTGTTCCAGAAATTGGCACCAAGTTATCGTTCCATCACCATGAACACTGCGGACTCACCCTTGATGCAAATTTTTGAAGGATTTTCCAAGGCGCCTGCGGACGAAACATTGGCAAGGCCCTCAGAGATGGTGCCCATTGATTTTTCAGTTCCCCAGAATCCGTCAATGTCCCCCGAACTGAAGACGGTTCCACCGACGGTAACCCAAACCGAAATTCAAAATGATACCGATGCAGCCAAGATAGAGACAAACGACCCGATCAGCGAACCCGAGGTGGATTCTCGCAAGGATACGATTTCTGACATCGATCAACCCCAATAGTGAACCTGTCACCAATTGTTTCCCTCCTTTAAAAAACTTAAATCAAGAGGTTTATTTTTATGATAGCGAAAACTGCTTCCATTGTTGTGACGATCGTTTTATTGATTGCTGTCGGGGTAACCACATTTCATTGGACCTACAATTTATACTATGTGCCGGTCGGCTATAGCTTGCAACTTCGCTACAAAGGTCCGTTGATCTTCGGTTCGCGAACACCTGCTAGGTCAGGCTACTGGGCTGATGAAACCCAAGTTGGCGTGAGGCAGAAGTTGCGTGGCCCCGGACGACATTTTTATAGTCCGATTTGGTATGAACGCGTTTTAGTTGAAGATACCGTCATCCACCCAGGCCAAGTCGGAATCGTTACCTGCCGTTTGGGCGAAGCGTTAGACGAGGGCCAATACCTGGTTGATGGTAATTTGGGCGAAACCAAATACAAAGGTATCTTGCGAAAGGCGCTCGCTCCGGGACGCTACCGCATCAACCCTTATGGTTATCAAGTCAATCTAGTCAAAGAAGTAAAGAAAAAGTCAGGCAACCAGGAAAAACGTAGCGGCTGGGTGACGATCCCCACAGGCTATGTTGGTGTTGTTACCAACTTGGCGGCCAATCCCGCTACCAACCAACTGGCAGGCATCCAAGAGAATGTTCTACCTCCTGGAATCTATCCCATTAACGGTCGTGAACAAGAGATCGACATCGTTGAAATTGGCTATCGCGAAACCACCGTCAAGATGGAAAAGGTGCGAAAGAAAGATGGGTCATTGGAATTAGATGAAGCGGGTGAACCACTGGTTGTGGTTGGGACGGCTGATTCTTCGGGAATTGACTTCCCTTCCAATGATGGTTTCAATATCTACATGGACTTCACTGCGATCTGGGGATTGATGCCGGACCAGGCACCTCATGCGGTTCGGACCTTTGGCAACGTCGATGAAGTTGAAGACAAGGTGGTCAAGCCGCAAATTGATTCGATTTGCCGTAACAGCGGTTCCAAGTATTCCGCAGTCGAGCTGTTAGTTGGTGAAGATCGGGAACGATTTCAACAGGCAAATCTAGACGCGTTGCAGGCGGTCCTTTCCGAGAAGAAAATATCACTTCAATATGGATTGGTAAGACATATCTATATTCCTAAGGAAGTTCGTGAACCGATTCAACGCGGCTTTGTAGCCGACGAATTGACGCTGACGCGGAAGCAAGAGCAAGAGACAGCAAAGGCGGAAGCTTTACTGCGACAAGCTGAGAAGAATGTTGATCTAGAAGAAAAAACAGTCATTGCTTCAACCGAACGAAAGTATCAACAGAAGGTTGCCGAAGGTGATCGACAAGCGAAAACGATTGAAGCGGAAACCGAACTGCTGGTAGCGGCAATCAAACGCGGAACCGCCACGCTTGAAGCGGACGCCGTTCGACTATTGGGTGAAGCCGAAAACAAGGGCAAGCAGATGGTTGCCGAGGCGACTGCGGATCGTTTTCGTCTGGCTGTCGAAGCCTTTGGAAGCAATTCAGCTTACAACAAGTGGATTTTCGCAACGGGTTTGCCAGACGACATTGATCTTAAATTCTTCTACGCTGGTGAAGGTACCATGTGGACGGATATGGACAATATCGGCCTACGAGCCAATGTGCCGGTGAAGACGAAGAAATAGATCTGGCCAGAATTCCAGCAAAACCACGAAGAAGACCCAGGATTCATTTCCTCGGGTCTTTTTTGTTGCGCCAACTGAATCTAAGATAGACCTGAGCCAGAAATAGCTGATTCTAATAAACTGAAGTTGCATCCCTCGAATTTTGGAGTCACATTCATGACCAACCCCGTCAACCGGAGAAACTTTATGTCGCTTTCTGCAAAAGCTGCTGCAATCGCCGTTGTTTCGGCATCATTGGAAGGCCGCTTGCAAGCCGAAGACGACGTGGCGGCGTCCGTGGGCGGCAATGTGAATCATTCGGTATGCAAATGGTGCTATTCGGGGATCAGTATCGAAGCCATTTGCGAAGCAGGCAAAGAATTTGGCCTACAGTCGGTCGAGTTGTTACAACCCGAAGAGATCGCGACGGTACAAAAGTTTGATATGACCTGTGCGATGGTTTCCAATCCAACCGTCAAAGCCGCGGATGGCAAGAACGTTGGTGGAATTACCTTGGCCTGGAACCGCCCTCAATATCATGACGCTTTACTGGCGGCCTATGAAGTTCAAATTAAGAAGTCGATTGCCGCTGGCGTCAAGAATGTAATTTGTTTCTCGGGCAACCGCGATGGCATGGACGATCAGCAAGGCATGAAGAATTGTGCCGAAGGTCTTAAAAAATTGATGCCCATCGCTGAAAAAGCAGGTGTCACCATCACCATGGAACTGCTGAACAGCAAAGTGAATCACGCAGACTACATGTGTGATCACACCCAATGGGGAGTCGGGCTTTGCGAAGAAATCGGGTCAGACAACTTCAAGTTGCTTTACGATATTTATCACATGCAAATCATGGAAGGCGACGTGATTTCCACCATTCGCAAGCACAACCAGTACATCAGCCATTATCATACCGGTGGCGTCCCAGGACGTAACGAAATCGATGAGACTCAGGAACTGTACTACCCATCGATCATGAAGGCAATTGTCGAAACTGGCTATAAAGGATTCGTTGGCCAGGAATTCATTCCCAAGCGTTCGGACAAACTGGCTTCATTGAAACAGGGTGTGACGATTTGCAACGTTTAACGGCGTAATCATTTGCAATCAAGCGATCAATGGTGCTGCTCGCCAACGGCTAGATTTTGGCTTAAACCAAAGAAAGGGACCGCAGTCTGCGGTCCCTTTTTCTTTGCATCGCTTAATGTGGTCTGAAAATCAATTCACTACGAAACGACCGCTGCAATCGCATCGGTGGTTTTTTCCATCGTTGTAGTGGTTAAGCCAGCCACGTTCATACGGCCGTTGCCGACGAAGTAGATGGCAAATTCATCCTTCAACCGATTAACTTGATCTTTGGTCAAACCCGAAAAACTAAACATTCCGCATTGGGTAGCAATGTGCGAAAAATCTTGACTGCACTTGGCTGCCAACTGTGCAGAAAACTGCTGACGAAGCGTTGCAATTCGCTGCCTCATTTGATCGACTTCCGTCTGCCACTGACTTCGCAATTCCGTATCACCCAAAACAATGCGCACCAACCCGGCTCCGAATTGAGGAGGATTGGAATAGTTCACTCGAATGCATGATTTGACTTGGGAGCGAACGCGGTCAGTAGAATCGGCATCGCAGGTCAGGACTAAGACAGCGCCAACCCGTTGATTATAAAGGCTAAAATTCTTCGAAAACGATTGGATGATGATCGCTTCATCAATCGATTGTGAAATCAGACGGCACGCGTAAGCGTCCAGAGTGATACCCTGCCCAAAACCTTGATAGGCGCAGTCAACGATTGGCAACAATTGCCGCTGCTTCATCACGTCTACAATTTCAACCCACTGTTCTGGACTTGGATCAACACCCGTTGGATTGTGACAACATCCATGAAGCAAAACAGCGTCCCCCGCAGGTATCAGCTTGATTGCTTCAACCATCGCATCGAAATCTAAC
>JBDNHU010000229.1:0-53760 GCA_041688615.1 Mariniblastus sp.
ATTCCAGTTTTCACCGATTTTTTGATCGGCGTCGAAGCTGAAATGCGTAAGGTGACTTGGCCGACCAATAAAGAGCTTTACCGTGGCTCAGTCGTGGTTTTGTTTGTTGTGGTTTCTTTAGCAGCATTGATGTTCTGTTTTGACTTAATTTGGACGTTTATCTTTTCGCAGATGGGTATTCGTTAGTTTTGCGTTTTGGCGGCGCGCGTGCTTTTTGGCCGTCGTTTAGCTGGTGTTTTGATGCTGATGCTTTGGTATCGGAAATGGTTTGGGATTGGTGATGGAAGACGAACTGAACAACGAGATTGAATCTGATCGAGACACCCCGGGTGCGGTTTCGGCTGAACAATCTGCCGAGGCTTCGTCTGATCCTGTTTTGCCTGATGCGGATTTGCCGGGCGAAGCGGTCGTTGTAAAGGCAAAGTCATTCTTGCCGGCGATCAATCTGAACGAGAAGACCGATGCAAGGAGAGGCAAGGTCACTGCGGTTGATGACGATGTGCCGGATGATGACGATGTGCGTCCCCGCGATGTTCGGCCCAGCGAGGTTGCTGCTGTCGGATCATCGAAGGTGGAAGCTAAAGATGTCGTAGTGGATTCTGGTGATGCTCAGGAGGTGGAGCCGCCCGTAGTAGTGAAGATGCCGGTTGATCCTGATGATGATCTGCCTGCGGTTGATGATCCTGAGGAGAATGTTGATCCAGCGACTTTAGAGAAGAGTTGGTACATTTTGAAGGTTCAGGTGAATCGGGAGACCTCGATTTGTGAGACCTTGAAGCGTCGGGTGCAGCAGTACGGGCTGGGTGATTACTTTGGCGATTTACTGGTTCCCACAGAAGATGTTCGTGAATACACGAAGGCGGGTAAGCAGCGGATTGTAAAGCGTAAGTTGTATCCGGGTTACATCATGGTGCACATGGCGATCACTGAAGATTCTTGGTGGTTGGTTCGAGACACGCCAGGAATTGGTGATTTTACCGGCGTGGGTGGTAGGCCTGCTCCGCTGGCTGCTGAGGAAATCGATCGGATTCTGAAGGCGGCTCGTCCGGTAGTAGATGAAACCGGTGAGAAGAAAGAAGACATCAAGACCGCAATCAAGCATAAGATGGGTGATCGCGTTCGGGTTAAGGATGGCAACTTCGAGAATTTCGAAGGCGATGTTTCAGCAATTGACGAACGGAATGGTCGGATTACTGTATTGATTAATATATTCGGTCGGTTGAATCCGGTTGAGTTGGATCACTGGCAAGTCGAGGCGATTTAGCGAGAGACTTGGTTTGTGGATGATTGACTGGCGGTTAGCCAGTTTGGTTTGAGAGTTGGGCGACGTTAAGACATTGAGATAAAGCGGTTGTGGCAAGTGTGATTCGCCACCTCAAAAGATAGAAACGGAAAGTAAAATGGCAAAGCAATTAGTTGGTGTTGGTAAATTTCAAGTACCTGGTGGCCAAGCAACACCAGCACCTCCTGTTGGTACTGCGTTAGGTAAGTTTGGCATCAACTTGGGGCAGTTCGTGTCCCAGTTTAATGAGAAGACTCGGGAATACAACGGCATGCCGATCCCGGTTGTAGTCAGTTGTTTTAACGACCGTACGTTTGAATTCATTTTGAAGAGTCCCCCGGCGGCAGCTTTGTTGAAGAAGGCTGCTGGAATCGCGAAGGGCTCTGGAGTTCCCAATCTTACCAAGGTGGGTAGCGTGACGATTGAACAGATTGATGAGATCTGTGAGCAAAAAATGAAGGACTTGAATGCTCGTGATCTAGAGCATGCACGAGAAATGATTAAGGGAACTGCAAGAAGTATGGGATTAGAGATAGCGGACTGAAAATTAGTTTGTTATAGTTACCCCTCTCCAAAAATTTAACTTGGTTTATTTTCCAGGGTTACACCGTTAGGACCGCGAAAACGCGGGAGGTAAGACATGGCGAAGAGTTCGAAGAGATATCGCGCGCTTTTAGAAAAAGTGACTGAAAAGCCATTGGCGTTGACAGAGGCCATTGGTGTTCTGAAAGGTTTTGGTACGACAAAGTTTGACCAGACCGTCGAAATTCATATGAAGTTGGGTATTGACCCAAATCAGGCGGACCAGATGGTTCGCAGTTCATTGGTTCTTCCCCACGGCATTGGCAAGACTCAGCGAGTGGTTGTGTTTGCTAAGGGTCCGTTGGCTGCAGCGGCTGAAGAAGCTGGAGCAGATATAGTTGGGCAGGAAGATCTTGCTAAGAAGATGGCCGGCGGATGGTTGGAGTTTGATGTCTGTATTGCGACGCCTGATATGATGGGAGTTGTTGGGCCGTTAGGTCGGGTGCTGGGGCCTCGGGGTCTTATGCCTAGTCCTCGTGCTGGCACAGTCACTATGGATGTGGCGAAAACTGTTCGTGAGTACAAGGCGGGTAAGGTCGAGTTCCGGAACGACAAGGGTGGTAATATTCATGCTGTTGTTGGGCGGTTAAGTTTCTCGCCTGAGCAGTTGAATGATAATGTAGTTGCGTTGATGCAGCACGTTGTCAGTCTGAAGCCAAATGCTGTTAAGGCGACGTTCATTAAGAGCGTGACGCTGGCTGCGACGATGAGTCCTGGGGTTCGGGTTCAGTCGTAGTTTTTGATCGCATGAAGGCTGGTCGGGTGAACTTGGTCCCGTGCTTTTGTGCAAAGTGGTGTGCGTTAACTAAATCGTTCGGTAGGCTTTGAACGTAGGCTTGGATCAATGAGTAAGCTAGTAAAGAATCATATTTCGAAAGAGTTGAAGGCCCGGTTTGAAGGGGTCTCTGACTGCGTGATTGTGAATGTAGTTGGGATGGGAGCCATTGCGACCACCAATTTGCGACGAGAGTTGCGAGATAAGAACATTTCGTTGTTGGTTGTCAAAAACAACCTAGCCCGAAAGGTCACTGAGGGGACTTCGTTGAGTCCTGCTTTTCAGGGCTTGGAAGGTCCAGCGGCCATTGCTTTTGGTGCTGAAGATTTTGTTTCCTTGGTTAAGGGGATCGTTGATCTTCAGAAGCGGGAAAAAGAGTTTCCGACCTTCGTCGCAACTGGCGGCGTTATGGATGGTGAGCAGTTGGATGCTCAGAAGGTAGTGGCGATTAGCAAGTGGCCTAACCGCCAAGAGCAGTTGTCGATGCTTGTTGGGCAAGTTTTGGCTCCGGGAGCGAATTTGGTTGCTCAATTGAATGGTCCTGGTGGCAGGTTAGCCGGCCAGATCAAGACGAAGAGCGAAGAATAAAATTGTGTGCGGTTGTCTCGGGTGCACTTGTTTGTGGCCGAGGGCAGCAATTGCGTTATATTTGTTTAATCATGGTCCAGGTTGTTGGCTGTTTCTGGGAACAGGTTCGCTGACGCCATAGTAATGTTGAAGAGAAGGATATAGAAAGTCATGTCCGAAGAAGCTGTAATGGAAGTTGCTGCCGAATTGAAGACTATCGGTGACCAAATCGCTGGTTTGACGCTAAAGCAAGCAAAAGAGTTGAGCGATTATCTTAAAGACGCTTACGGGATTGAAGCTGCCGCTGGTGGAGCTGTCATGATGGCCGCTGGCCCAGCTGAAGAAGTCGCTGTTCAAACTGAGTTTGACGTGATTTTGACCAGTTTTGGAGATAAGAAGCTGGACGTTGTGAAGGTTGTTAAGAACCTGACCGGCGCATCGCTAATGGACGCCAAGAAATTGGTTGAGAGCGTGCCTGCGAAAATCAAAGAGGGTATCGAAAAGGCTGAAGCTGAGAAGGTTAAGGCTGAGTTGGAAGCTGCTGGTGGCTCAGTAGATCTTAAGTAGTAGGATTAGCGACAGCTAGAACTTGAGTTCTTGCAATTGAAGCAATGTTTACTGGCAAGCTTGGATCTTGGGATCCGGGCTTGCTGTTTGCTTTTTTGCTTGAAATTCGTAGTTGGGTGTCATGTAGACAGTCTTGATGGTATTTCGTAGACTGATCTGCTGTTGCGTAGATTGCTGATATCGCCTCTCCAGCCTCAAAAAAGACTTTTGCGTGCAATTCAAGCCAAATTTTTCTCCCAGTTGCGTCTTGGCTTCCGCTGTGGATGGGGTTCCTCGTACCGAGGTAGTGCCCGTTTCGCCTGCATGGAAGCAAGTGTTAATTGAGGAGGATTTTTTTATTGCTATATATTGGTTGCGCTACCGGTACGCGCTTATGGTGTCGTACTTTTTGCTTTTCTTGAGAGTTTAGCTCGGTTTCGCAGTGTTGGGTCGCTTTTTCTGTCGTCGATTATTCGGTGGTCTTGGGGTTTTTGGCCCCGAGTGGTGATTCAGCGGCGAATGGCGATTTGGTAGGTGGGGATGGTTGACGTTTCACGATATTTTAGTGGGCTGTGTTCGGTTTACGCTCCGACGCATGTCGCGAGGGTATTGGGTTTAATCGAGACGCAGTTTGATTGTGGAGCGTTGGATTGCGGAACCCTTGGCGGTATCGCACGTTTTTACTCGGATTGGCCCGCGACTGGCAAGGGCGAAATCTGGGTTTGAGTTCAGGTGGTAAGGAGGGGTCGGCCTGTCGAAATTGTCAGGAGGGTCTGAAATTTCTGGAGTTGACTGGCCTTTGCCAAGCTTGTGTTTTTAGATTATCGGGACTGCCAGGATGGTTTGTTCAGTTTAAGTTCTGTCCTTTGGCTGGTTGAAGTGCCGGTCCAGTGCCAGTGCCAGTGCCAGTGTCTGTGGAAATGGTGGCGAAGGGATTCGCGTTCTCTGTTTAGTACGACACTAGAGTTGGGGCTGACTTAGAGGCATGTTCTTTAGAAGTTGAGTATAGTTTGGGGTTGACGATTGCAATTCGTTTGGATGCGTTGTGGTTGTCGGGCAGGTTGGGTTTGGTTGGATTTTGATTCAAGGCATTGGCCGGCTTACTGATTCGATTGTTTAGCACTGCGGTGTGGATCGAAGCCTGGAATAGTCGGTTATTGGTTCGATGTAATTTTTTGGAGTATCGTAAAAGATGGCTACATCAGCTCAGCGACGTTTGCGTCCGACTGAAGTACGACGATTTGGTTCAGGAACTGAGTATCCAGCGCCTCCTGATTTAACTCGAATCCAAACTGATGCTTATGCAGCATTTTTGCAGTTAGAAGTTCCTAGCGATAAGCGGAAGGAGCAGGGGATTGAAGGCGTATTGCGCGAGATATTCCCAATCATTAGTTATGACGGCAATATTCAATTGGATTATGTTCGTTATGAACTGGGCAAGCCGCGTTACACTCCCGAGGAGTGTCGGTATTTGCGTTTAACTTACGGGATGCCGTTCCGAGTTTGGTTGCGTTTAAACAAAGAGCAACCGGTTGAAGAGGAAGTGTACCTTGGTGACATTCCTGTCATGCTGGGCGGTGGCGAATTTATTATCAACGGTGCTGAGCGTGTTGTCGTCAACCAGTTGCACCGAAGTCCGGGTATCGACTTCATCATGGAAGCGGACGGAACCAGCGACCGTAAGTTTCCTAGTTGTCGCGTGATCCCCGAGCGTGGAAGTTGGATCGAGATCAACAGCAACAAGAAGGATTCGATGACGGTTCGGATCGACCAAAGCAGTAAGTTTTCGGTCCTGACTTTGCTGCGGGCGATGGATGCTAAGTATAGTGAAGATTCTGATATTCTGCGGGCGTTCTATGAGGTAGAAGTTGCCAAGATTTCTGATCGTCGTAGCGCTTCGAAGTTGCTTGAAAAAATCGCCGTAGATGACATTGTTTACCCTGTGGATAGTGATCGTTCGGGTGAAATCATTGTGGAGGCTGGTGGCCGAATCTCGGAAGAATTGGCTGAGATCATTTGCAGCAGTGGCGTGAAGCAAGTCGAGGTGATCGACGCTCCGAAAAATCAACTGTTGTTGAACTCGTTGGCCGAGGATAACACAAGCAGTCACGAAGAGGCGTTGATGCGGATTTATCAGCGCTTGCGTCCGGGTAATCCTCCAAGTCTTGAGCGTGCGAGGACTTTGTTTGAGGAGAAGTTCTACGATCCCAATCGTTATCGTTTGGGACGAGTTGGGCGTTTTCGGATTAACCGCAAATTGGATTTGGGGATCCCTGAGCGTGAAATGACGCTCAAGTCGATTGATATTTTGGCCAGCATCAAGTATGTGATCGAACTTTCGACGCGTGGTGGCAACGCCCAGATCGACGATATTGATCACTTGGGTAATCGTCGTTTGCGAACGATCGACGAATTGGCTTGCGATGAAATGCGCAAGGGCTTCTTAAAGTTGGCTCGGACCGTCAAAGAACGAATGAGTCTGAAGGATCAAGAAGAAATGACACCGCGGGTTTTGGTGAACCCAAAGAGCATTTCGGCTGCGATTGAGTATTTCTTTGGTCGTGGTGAATTGAGCCAAGTGGTGGATCAAACCAATCCACTGAGTCAGTTGACCCATGAACGACGATTGTCGGCACTTGGCCCTGGTGGCTTGAACCGAAAGCGTGCGGGCTTTGAAGTTCGCGACGTTCACATTTCTCACTATGGTCGAATTTGTCCGATTGAAACGCCAGAAGGAACGAACATTGGTTTGATCACTTCGTTGGCGATGTATGCCAGTGTTGATGATTACGGATTTTTGGTAACGCCTTACCGCGTTCTTAAAGACGGCATGTTGACATCGGAAATTGAATACTTGCGGGCGGACCAGGAACGCAACGTGTACGTTGCCCCTGCAGATACGCCGCATGACGACGGCAAGATCATTGGGCAGAAACACATGGGTGGAGCGATTATTGCTCGATTCGGTGGTGACTTCCAAATTGTTCCGCCCGAAGAAGTTCAATTCATGGACGTTGCGCCCAACCAGATGGTAGGTGTTTCGGCTAGTTTGATTCCATTCTTGGAGCATGATGATGCGAACCGCGCTTTGATGGGTTCGAACATGCAACGGCAAGCGGTACCTTTGTTGGTGACGGACCCTCCGATTGTGGGCACCGGTGTTGAGCGAACGGTTGCCGAAAACTCCAGCATGTTGGTTCGTGCCCGCCGTGGCGGCAAGGTCACTTATGTAGATGCTCTTCGGATCGAAATTGGTTCCGATATTTACTACATGAAGAAGTATCTTGGGTTGAACGAACGGACTTGCCAGAACCAAAAGCCGATCGTTATGCCTGGTGACAAGGTTACCAAGGGCCAGGTGTTGGCCGACGGAGCGGCGTCGTTCCAAGGCGAATTGGCATTGGGCCGAAACGTGTTGGTTGGTTTTATGTCGTTTGACGGTTTCAATTTCGAAGATGCGATCATTATTAGTGAAGAGCTAGTAAAGGGTGACGCTTATACGTCGATCCACATTGAAGAATTCGATTGTGAGATTCGTGAAACGAAACTGGGTCGTGAAGAATTCACTCGAGATATTCCAAGTGTTAGCGACAAGATGCTAAAGAACTTGGATGACAACGGCATCGTTCGGGTCGGTACTTACGTAAAGCCTGGAGACATCTTGGTTGGTAAGGTTTCGCCGAAGAACAAGACCGAACTCACGCCTGAAGAGAAACTGTTGTACGCGATTTTCGGTCGTGCTGGCGAAGATGTCAAAAATGATTCGCTGGAAGTTTCGTCGGGCATCGAGGGGATTGTGATTGACACCCAGCGTTTTGCTCGCCGTACCAGTTTGACCGAAGAAGAGCAAAAGGTATTCGATCAGGATCTTAAGGCGATCGAATCCGAGGGCAATCAAAGCATTGCTCGTGCCTTGATTGAAATGTGCAATGCAATGGCGGAAATCGCAGGTAAGCCTGTGACCGATGAGGATGGCGTTGCGTTGAACGACACGCAGGACACGAAATACCTGGCTGCGAAAGCTGGTTTGTTTCGATTGGACTGGGTTGTGGGCAGCATAAAGAGTGAAGACAAGATCAAATTGGTCAGCGATCTTCACCGGGACATGTGGCCGTTGGTTGAGCGAGCAATTGATCGTCGTAACCAGCGATTGAATAGCATGAATGCTGGAAACGAACTCCGCAGCGGAGTTCTTCAAATGGTCAAGGTTTATATTGCGACCAAGCGAGTGATCAGTGTTGGCGACAAGATGGCGGGTCGTCACGGTAACAAGGGTGTTATTTCCAAGATTCTACCTGTGGAAGACATGCCGTTTTTAGCAGATGGCACACCACTACAGATCATGCTTAATCCGCTGGGCGTTCCTAGCCGCATGAATGTGGGTCAGATTCTTGAGACTCACCTGGGTTGGGCTGGTGCCAAGCTTGGGTTCCAATCGTTGACTCCTGTATTTGATGGTGCTTCTGAAGCCGACATCATCAAGTGCATGGTCGAAGCTGGGCTGCCTCGAACTGGAAAAGCTCGTTTGCACGATGGTCGAACGGGTGAACCGATGGAACAGGACACAACCGTTGGCTACATCTACATGTTGAAGTTGCATCACTTGGTTGATGACAAGGTCCATGCCAGAAGCACGGGTCCTTATTCCTTGATCACGCAACAACCGCTGGGCGGTAAGGCTCGATTTGGTGGCCAGCGATTTGGGGAGATGGAAGTCTGGGCGTTGGAAGCTTATGGTGCCGCATTCATTCTTCAAGAGTTGTTGACCGTCAAGAGTGACGATGTCGAAGGTCGTACCAAAATTTACGAATCGATGGTTAAAGGTGAGAACACGCTGGAGGCTGGAACTCCGGCAAGCTTTGATGTTCTAACCAATGAGATTCGTGGTTTGGCGTTGAATATGCAACTAGAGAAGCGACGTTAGTCTAGTACGTTGTCCTAATAGTTCATGATATTGTTTTTGGTGTGACTTAACAGTTTTGAATTCAATCCGATCGCAGGCCATTCCAGTTTATCTGGGGGCCGGTGAATTGGTGAAATATAAGAGCAGTTTTGCGATAGGAGCAAATCCACATGGCAGTTGCCGACAGCTCATACGATCGCGTGAATGATTACGCTTCAGTGAAAATCAGCTTGGCTCGTCCCCAAGATATTCGAGGATGGTCGTTTGGCGAAGTAAAGAAGCCAGAAACCATTAATTACCGAACTTATCGTCCAGAGAAAGACGGTTTGTTCTGCGAAAGAATTTTCGGTCCTGAGAAGGACTGGGAATGTGCCTGCGGTAAGTATCGCGGCATGAAGTACAAAGGCATGATTTGTGACCGTTGCGGTGTGAAGGTTACTCACTCGCGTGTTCGCCGCAAGCGAATGGGGCACATTGAATTAGCCGCCCCAGTGGTTCACATCTGGTTTTTCAAAGCGATGCCAAGTCGTCTTGGAAACCTCTTGAACATGAAGACGACCAGCTTGGAGAAAGTAATTTATTTTCAAGACTATGTGGTAACCAATGCTGGCGAAACCGATTTGGAAGTTCAGCAATTGCTGACCGAAGATGAGTATCGTGAAGCTCGCACTCAGTTTGGCGACAAAGCGTTTGAAGCCGAGATGGGTGCTGAAGCGATTCGCAAATTGCTATGTCGCTTGAATTTGGTTGAACTGTCGGAGAAACTTCGCATTGAGTTGGTTGAAACCAATTCCAAGCAGAAGCGGAAAGATTTGACCAATCGATTGAAGATTGTTGAATCGATTCGTGACAGCGAAAATCAGCCAGAGTGGATGGTGTTGGACGTGATTCCTGTGATCCCGCCTGACCTTCGTCCCTTGGTGCTGTTGGATTCAGGTAACTTCGCCACCAGCGATTTGAATGACTTGTATCGCCGAATCATTAATCGCAACAATCGCCTTCGCAAGTTGGTCGATTTGAACGCCCCTGAAGTCATTATCCGAAATGAAAAGCGGATGCTTCAGCAATCGGTAGATGCATTGTTTGACAACAATCGCTGCAAGCGTCCGGTGTTGGGAAGCAGCAACCGACCTCTTAAATCTTTGACGGACATGATCAAAGGTAAGCAAGGTCGTTTCCGCGAAAACTTACTGGGAAAACGCGTTGATTATTCGGCGCGAAGTGTGATCGTGGTGGGCCCGCGTCTGAAGCTGCATCAGTGCGGTCTGCCCAAGAAGATTGCCTTGGAATTGTTCCAGCCTTTCATTATTCGTAAATTGAAAGAAAAGGGACACGCTGACACGATCAAGAGCGCCAAGAAGATGCTTGAGCGTAAAGACGAGGAAGTTTGGGATATTCTGGAGCAGGTGATCAAGAATCACCCGGTTCTGTTGAACCGAGCCCCAACGCTTCACCGGATGGGTATTCAGGCATTCGAGCCGATTTTGGTCGAAGGTAATGCGATCAACTTGCATCCGTTGGTTTGCAAGGGTTTCAATGCTGACTTTGACGGTGATCAGATGGCGGTTCACCTACCGCTTTCAATCGAAGCTCAAGTCGAAGCTCATACGTTGATGATGTCCACCAACAACATTTTCGCACCGTCCAATGGAAAGCCGATTATGTCGCCTTCCCAGGATACGGTGATGGGTTGTTACTACATCACCTTGCCGCTACCCAACCAAAAGGGTGACGGCATGAAGTTTGGTAACTTTGCCGAAGTTGAAATGGCTCATAGCCAAGACGTGCTGGACATGCATGCAACGATCACTTTGCGTCTGCCAAAGTATCAGCACAACCGTTCCACCGAAGACGAACGTAGTGTGGAAGCAGGCGAGAGGATTCAAACGACTTACGGCCGTTTGATGTTCAACATGATGTTGCCTGCTGGCTTGGATTACTACAATTACACGATGAAGAGTGGTAATTTAGCGAACGTGATTTCGGATTGTTACCAGGATCTGGGACGTCGTGCGACTATCAAGTTGTTGGACGATATGAACCAACTTGGTTTCCGCGAAAGCACCCGCAGTGGTCTTTCGTTTGCGACCGATGACTTGGTAACTTCGGAAGAAAAAGAAACCGTTATTGGTGAAGCGGACAAGGAAGTGGTCAAGCTTCGTAAGTTGTACGAACGTGGCGTGATCACTGCGAAAGAACGCTACAACAAAGTTCTCGAAGCATGGACGAGTGCTCGTGAAACGATTACCAATAACATGATGGAGGCCATGAAGAATGATACTCGTGGCGATACCGGTTATGTGAATCCTGTTTACCTGATGTCGGATTCTGGTGCACGGGGTGGTCGTGAACAGATTCGTCAATTGGCAGGTATGCGTGGTTTGATGGCCAAGCCAAGTGGTGAAATTATTGAAACGCCGATTAAGGCGAACTTCCGCGAAGGACTGAACGTTCTGGAGTATTTCTCCTCGACGCACGGTGCTCGTAAGGGTTTGGCTGACACCGCGTTGAAGACTGCTGACTCGGGTTATTTGACTCGTAAGTTGGCCGACGTTGCTCAAAATGTTGTAGTTACGATGGAGGATTGTGGGACCAAGCAAGGCATTACCAAAGGCGTTGTCTATCGTGGTGAACAAGTAGAAGTTCGCTTGTCTACTGCGATCAATGGTCGAGTTTCGTTGCACAACATTGTCAATCCATTCACTGACGAAATGATCGTTCGTGAAAATGAAATGATCACGGTTGAATCAGCCCGGAAAATCGAACAGATTGGTCTGGAAAGAATTCAAGTTCGTGGGCCAATGACTTGTGAAGCATCGCTTGGTTGCTGTCGCCGTTGTTACGGTATGGATATGTCGACCGGTGCCATGGTGGAAGAAGGCATGGCTGTGGGTATCATCGGTGCCCAAAGTATCGGTGAACCTGGTACCCAGTTGACGATGCGTACGTTCCACATTGGTGGTACCGCGACGATGACAAACATCGATAGCGATGCCAAGGCGCGTAAGGCTGGTACTGCTCGCTTTGCTCGGATGCGTTTCGTGCCCAACTTGGATGGCGACAACATCGTTTTGACTCGGAACGGCGAGATCCAGATTTTGGATGATCGTGGTCGTGAAGTTGAAAAACACAAAGTTCCTGCAGGTGCATTGCTGCGGGTTGAGGACGGTGGTCAGGTAAAGGCAGGCCAAGTGGTCTGTTCGTGGAACCCGTATTCGGTCCCGGTTTTGGCGGAAGTTTCTGGTCGTGTTCGATATGAAGACATTGTTGAAGGTGAAACAATGGCGATCGAAGACGATGGTTCGGGAACCGAGCGGAAGATTATTATCGCGCACAAGGGCGAATTGCATCCGCACATCGTGATCGAAGATGCTGATGGAAAAGCTATGGACGTTTATTATCTTCCAGAGCGTTCAAACATCATGGTTCCTGAAGGTGATTCGGTCGCCGCAGGTACCAGCGTGGCAGAACTGCCCCGTGAAGCTTCGGGTACTTCGGACATCACCGGCGGTTTGCCTCGAGTCACCGAAATTTTCGAGGCTCGGAAGCCTAAGGACCCGGCAGTGGTCGCTGAGATTGACGGTGTTGTTGAAATTATGACAGAGAAGCGTCGCGGTAAGCGATCGATTGTCGTCAAGAGTGACAGTGGTGAAGAAATTGAACACTTGGTGCCGCCAGGTCGTCGTTTCCTCGTCCATTCGGGCGACCATGTCAAGGCTGGACAGTCATTGATCGATGGTCCTTTGGTGCCGCACGATATTTTACGAGTTTCGGGTGAAGAAGCGGTGCAAGATTACTTGCTGAATGAGATTCAAACCGTTTACCGGTCGCAACGGGTGGAAATTAACGATAAGCATATCGAGATCATTGTGGCTCGTATGTTGCGGAAAGTACGCATTGAAAAACCAGGCGACACTAGCCTGTTGCCAGGGTTGATTTGCGATCGTTTTGATTTCCGTCGCGTTAATGATGATTTGGCCAAGTGCGTCCGAGTGACGGACAAGGGCGATTCGGAATTTGCTGTTGATGCGATTGTGCCCAAGGAACACTTCAATGAAGTGAACGACCAAATCGATAAGATTGGCGGAAAGCCAGGTAAGGGCGTTAAGCCCAAACCAGCCACCGCTTCGACTCAATTGTTGGGTATCACGAAGGCTTCGGTGCAAAGCTCCAGCTTTATCTCGGCTGCGTCGTTCCAAGAAACGACCAAGGTTTTGACCGAGGCTGCTCTAGCCAGTAAGTCGGATCGCTTGGTCGGTCTGAAAGAAAATGTGATTCTGGGTCACTTGATTCCAGCAGGTACTGGTTTCCGTAAGTATCTAGAGAGTCAGGTCCAGTACAATTTGGACGTGTTGTCAGAATTGGCCCAAGCTCCTGCCCAAACTTTGGAACAATCTTTCCCATTGTTGGAAGCTGGTTCCGCTGCGATGCCTGGCAATCCTGAACCCATGGATGTGGACCATTCGGAATCAACGCTTCCAGATGCTGATTCGTTTATGATTGGCAGAAGTGATGACCCAATCGGACCTACGGATCTGGAATCTGCGTTGGGTGACTTGTTTGGTGCGGGACCTGCTACAGATCTGCCACCAAGTAACGGTTTACCTTCGTTTGATGATGATTTTGGCACCGAAAATTTAGGAACCGAGAATTTTGGCACCGAGAATTTTGGCACCGAGAATTTAGGAACTGAGAATTTAGGAACTGAGAATTTAGGAACTGAGAATTTTGGCACCGAGAATTTAGGCACCGAGAATTTAGGTGACGAGAATTTAGACACCCAAAAGTTTGGTGATGAAAAGTTAGGTGAGGATTTGGACTTGTAATTCTTAGTCCGAAATTTAGTCTGGGTTTGCACAACCAAGATTAATGATCGCCAAGATTAATGATCGCCAAGATTAATGATCGCCAAGATTAATGATCGCCAAGATTAATGATAGACATCGAGATAGGGATCCCAATTGCTGGGTTCCCTATTTTTATGCGCGTATCGCCGCGTTGATGGTGTTCGCGGCGTTTAAACTGGATAATCAGCATTTTCAAGACGGAGCAAAGCCCGCTTCGCGCTTTGGTATGCGACTTTGTAAATGTGCAGGTGAATTCAGATGCAGTCGTGCTCAATTGCATTAGCACTGGTATCATGGGAATTTGCTGAGGCCCATGATTGTATCGGGGGACTGAGGACACCTGGCGGAACCACAAGTTTTCTGTCTGTGGGACGTTATTTGTATTGTCCAGTTCTGGGTAGATACCTTGGTCAGCGGCGTAAATGCTTGCCATTTTTCATGACTGAATCCTTTCTGATCTGAGAGACGTTGTAATGGGACGATCGCCTATTGGAAGTGAATTTTACATTGACGAAAGTCTGTATGGGCTTGATCAGATTGGGGCGGCTCATGATCGAATTGCTTCCAAAATTCATAGAACGCCGTTGCTGCAGAATCAGTGGTTGAACCAGGCATTTGATCGCCAGTTCTTTATCAAGTGTGAGAACTTGCAAAAAGGTGGAGCGTTCAAGATTCGCGGGGCGGTTAATTCCGTTTTACAATTGTCCAACCAGCAGGCACTTCGTGGTGTGGTGACGCATAGTTCTGGCAATCATGCTCAGGCGTTGGCGATCGCGGCCAAAGCGTGTGGCATTGCCTGCACGGTGGTGATGCCCAAGAGTTCGCCTTCGGTGAAAATTCAGGCGACTCGTGATTACGGCGCAACGGTAATTTTGTGCGAACCGAATCAGGCTGCCAGGATTTCTTCAACTCAGCAAGTGATTGATCAGACGGGTGCTACGTTGGTCCATCCGTTTGATCAAGTGAATATTATCTTGGGGCAAGCCACGGTTGCAAAAGAAATGCTGGAAGAGCAACCGGAGCTTAAGATCTTGGTGGCCCCAGTTGGTGGCGGTGGATTGTTGGCTGGAACTTGCTTGTATGCCAAGCAATTCTCGGCCGATCCGGAAGTTAGAATCTTGGCTTCAGAGCCTGAAGGAGCCGACGACGCCTATCGTAGTTTGCGCACCCAGCAGCGGATCACCGAACAAGTTCCCAATACAATCGCCGACGGCTTGTTAACTACCTTGGGCGAGCTGACATGGCCGATTATCCAAGGATTGGTCGATGACATCGTGACCGTATCGGACGATGAAATTCAAGAAGCGATGAAGATTTATTGGGAACGAATGAAGTTGGTTGTGGAACCAAGTGGCGCCGTACCCTTGGCGGCGGTGATAAAGGCGATCCATACTTCGCTGATTGAAACCGATCCTGGCGACAAAATCGGAATCATGATTTCCGGTGGTAATCGAGTCTTTGCGGGTGTTTGACGAGGTCGAAGTGTTAGGTTAGTTCTAAGTGCATTTTGTAAAAGCTTTAGACTGGAGTCACGCAATTGGATTCAATCAATCGACTTGATCGGCAACATTTGGCCGGCCTTTTAGAGACTCAGTTGTCTGCCACGATCCACGATTGGTTGCCATCGGTTATTGAGAACTTGCCTGATGAACTTTTGCAGACGGCCAATCAAGATGATTTGTTGTTGCAGATCAAGGCCTTGCTGTTGCTGCAACAGGGCGAGCTTCAGCAAGAGCTACTGCTGAGCAATTCCCGCGGGAATCGAGTGACGGTGATTGCGTTGGACAATCGCCCTGGATTCTTGGCGGGTTTGTTAACTCGTCTACCATCACATCGTCCGCTGGTGAGTGCTCAGATTTTCTCGTCGAAAGATCGACGGTTCATTATTGACGTTTTTGAGTTTGCTGATGCAGAAGTCAAGGCCGCAATCAAGCCCTTGGATGACGCGACGATTCAACAGTATGTATCTTCCATCGCCCAACAACGAACCGCTGATGGGCAGACGGTCTTGGAATTTCTCAATGCGATCGGTTCGCACAACCGTCAGTATTCGATGCACATAATAGGGCGGCAGTTTGACGTCTACGCCAAGACGGTGAATTCTGATCGAGCGCAGGTGGTTGTCGACATTAGTAGTGACGCACAAAATTGCCTGCTAGTTGGCATGGGGAATTCGCAGACGAGACAACTGTTGGAACGGGTGACTCAGTTTTTGGCAGGTCTTGCAATTTCGATTGCCAGTGCCACATGTGACGATATTTTGGTAGGCAGCAACAACCCAGTTGCGTTGTTGACCTTGCGTCTGGAGCACGACTTTCAAACGGAACACATTGGGCCACTTCTACGCTTTCTTTCAGTTGATGACGAGGTCATTCAACGAGTCGCCAATGATGCGGTCCCAAATAACGATGTGCTGTTTCACGAAGTCTTGTTGTCGATGGCGCATTTGGTCTGTTATCGCTTAAGCCGTTCCGCGAATTTTAGAGTGTCTTTTGAAGAAGTGGTTCGGATTTTGGAACGCTTTCCTGCGATCCAACGGCAGTGTGTTCATGCGGTGCTTTTCCGATTCGGTCAAGCGGTCGAGTTACAGAAGAATGTTGATTTTGACCCTCGCAGAGACACAAATGAGCTGACCGAACGAAACGTGCTGCAAGCATTCTTAGAGTTGCCAGGCTTGTTGCAGAAGTCGAATTTGGTTGTCTCGGATCGTCAATGTCTAGCGTTTCGAGTGGCGTCGAATTTTTTTGAGGTGGATGAGAATTTCGACTTGCCGTTTGGGATTTTCTATGTCTATGGCAATGGGTTTGACGGTTTTCACTTACGTTTTCGTGATGTTGCACGAGGCGGCATGCGTTTGGTGCGCACTCGGAATCGGGAACACTACCTCTTTGAAAGTCAGAGGTTGTTTACTGAGGTTTTCGACCTGGCGTGGGCTCAGAACTTAAAGAACAAAGATATCCCTGAAGGCGGTGCCAAGGCAGTTGTGATGGTAAAGCCAGGCATCGATCCGGTAAAGATTGGTCGACGTTTCGTCGATGCACTTTTGGATTTAACTTTGCCATCGTATGCGAACCTTCATCTTTACTACACTGACCCAGAATATCTTTATCTTGGCCCAGACGAAAATGTCACGCCAGAATTAATTGATTGGATTGTCGAGAATGCTCGGACCCGCGGTTACCCCTTTTTTAACACATTCATTAGTTCCAAACCAAAGTTAGGAATTAACCATAAACAGTATGGTGTCACAAGTGAAGGCGTGATTGTATTCCTGACGCAGTGCCTTAAAGAAAAAGGGATTGATCCCACCAAGGACCGTTTCACGGTGAAGTTGACCGGCGGTCCAGACGGAGACGTAGGTGGGAACGCCATACGATTCCTGATTCGTGATTTTGGAGAACGAGTCAAAATTGTGGCCGTTGCTGACGGCAGCGGATGTGCAATCGACCCTGTTGGTTTACAGCATACTGCGCTAATGCGATTGGTGGATTCGGGGCAAGCGATCGCGATGCTGAATCCATCTTCGCTATCTAAAGAAGGTAGCATTAGTGGCGTTCAGACTTTGGAGCAGCAGAGTTTACGCAATAACTTGCATTTTCGAATTCAATCCGATGTGTTTTTGCCCTGCGGCGGTCGTCCGGGTTCGATCAACCAATTCAATGTCGAAATGTTCTTTCGGTCAAACGGCCAGCCGTTGTCGGAAATTATCGTCGAGGGTGCCAATCTATTTATCACGCCGGTAGCCAGGAAAATCCTTTCTGACCGCGGTGTTTGGGTGATTAAAGATTCTTCGGCGAACAAATGTGGTGTGATCTGTAGCAGTTTCGAAATTATCGCTGGGATGTTGTTAAATGATGATCAGTTTTTGGCCATCAAGCCCGATTACGTCCGGCAGGTGATCGCTACTTTAAAGCGATTAGCCGAAGTAGAAGCCATTAGCTTGTTTCAAGAACGTCGCCGCCAACCGCTACTTTCATTTCCAGAAATTAGCGTGATGGTCAGTCAGCAAATCATCGAAGTAGCGCAGGTGATCGAGTCGCAAATGCCCAAGTGGACGTCACAACATTGGGCTGCTGCGGTTCAGAAAGCCCAAGCCAACCTTCCGGCATCGTTGCTGGCGGTCGCGAGTGAAAACCCGCTTGGGTTGTTGCCCGAAGCCTATCGCAGGCAGATGGTTTCTGCCCTGCTGGCGAGTCGTTTAGTGTATCGCGAAGGCTGTCGGAACCTAGAACTGATGACGCCTGACACTTTAGGGAAATTGGCGGTTGAAGATCTGGTAAGTCCAGTCCATCCCGCCGCTTCGTCCCTAAGTGTAGACGCAAATTCTTAGTCGTCGAAATTCGCTTGGGGCCTAGCCGCCTAGTCCGGCAAGCCGCCCATTGCTGTCACCAAGGCGGTCAACCGAAACGTCCATTCGGTCCAACATCGAAAGATAGAGGTTGGTCAAAGGCGTTTCGCGATCGTAGCGAATGTGGCGACCAGGTGTAATCGCTCCGCCGCCCCGTCCAAGCAAAACGATAGGAAGATCTTCATGGTTATGTCGATCTCCATCGCCGATGCCGCTGCCGTAGACAACCATGGAATTATCCAGTAACGTTCCATCGCCTTCTTTTACCGACGACATTTTAGTTAGGAAATAGTTTAGCAACCGAGCGTGGTAGCGATTGATCTTCGAAATTCCCACCTGCTTGTCTTTATTTCCTCCGTGGTGTGACAAGTCGTGGTGACCTTCTGGGACTTCAACTTCGCGATAACTGCGATTGCTACCTGCGTTTGAAAACATGAAAGTTGAAATCCGAGTAGCATCCGTTTGAAACGCTAGGATCATCATGTCCATTTGCAGCTTGACATGTTCCTCGTATTCACGCGGGACGCCTTCAGGGCGTTCGAAGTCGTTCATGTCCAAATCTGCGTGGCTAAGTTTATCGGCTCGGCTGATTCGATTTTCAATTTCGCGAACAGCAAACAGATACTCATCTAGCTTTCGCTGGTCATTTGCGCCCAGGGCTCGGTGAAGTGACTTGGCATCCTCCATAACATAGTCCAGCACGCTCTTGCGATTCTTGTTGCGGCTGGCCAATTGGCTGGGCGATAGTTTTTGTGCAGAACCAGAAAATAGTCGATCAAAGACTAACGAAGGATCCACCTCTTTGGCGACGGGGCTGGTAGCGGTTCGCCAAGACATGTTCGAGGTGTAAGCGCAACTGTATCCTGAATCGCATTTGCCCGCTGGCGCACTTGCTTCGGTCCCCAATTCAAGTGAGGGAAGCCGAGTCAGGTTCCCGATCTTTCTGGCCGCAACTTGATCAACGCTGACGCCGTTCATGATATTAGCGCCGTCGGTTTTCCGAGGGTGAGCCCCGGTCAAGAAAGCAGCAACGCTTCGAGCGTGGTCACCACCACCGTCGCCCAGAGCACGAGCCCCGTTAAGCGCCAACCCGCTAAGGACGGTCATTTCATTTCGAAAGCCACCGAATTCATTCAGAATCGGTGTCATTTCGAAGTCTCGGCCTTCTTTCTTAGGCGTCCAATCATCCATGTGCATTCCGTTGGGCACATACAAAAATGCCATTCGTTTTGGCGCCGCGACGCTGCCCAGGTTTGATTTAGCTCCGCCAAAAACCTGAGTGCTTGTCGCCTCGAGCCATGGCAACGCCAGCATGGTTCCCAATCCACGAAGAACAGTTCGGCGATTAATGTGGTTGTGATGCATGGAATTATTCCTTGATTTTGCTTTGTCGCTGACGGAATGGTGCACTTTGGACGATTCCCAGAACTAATTCAGAAATTCGATATTCGTTCTCTTGCAAACGTTTGACAATATCATTGACCGCACATTGATCTTCGTATCGCAGTCCACGGCCAAGAGCATAGGTTAACATTTTTTGAGTCAAACATCGAACAAATTTGTCCTTTTGTTGATTCGTTAAAATTTTCTTCAATTCACTAATGCCATTGAAATTTTCGCCTGAAGGCAGAACGCCACTGGCGTCAATATTGCTTTTACCGTCCTTTTCACGCCACCGACCTACCGCGTCAAAATTTTCTAGTGCGAACCCAAGTGGGTCCATTAACTGATGGCAGGACGCGCAACTGGGATCTGCCCGATGTTGTTCCATTTGTTCCCGAAGCGTCCCTTTAAGTTCCTGTTTGTCCAAAGGAACCACATCGGGGGCGGCCGGCGGCGGTGGTTCGCCCAGCATATTCTCCATAATCCATTTTCCCCGCTTTACGGGGCTGGTTCGAGTGGGATTGCTGGTGACTGACAGAATGCTTGCATGCGTTAAAAGACCGCCGCGTTGGCTACCGGCGAGGCTGACTTTCACAAATTCTGCTTTGTTTTCGGGGACTCCGGCCAGGCTGTAATGCTTGGCTAGGCGGCCGTTTACAAACGTAAAGTCAGCGTCTAGCAATTCCAATATGCTCTTGTCTGCCCGTAATATTTCCCGACAGAATAGTTCGGTTTCCTTCCGCATGTCTGCCAGCAATTCGGCGTCGACGCCTTGGAACCTTTGAGGATCCGGTTGGAAATCAGCCAATGCACGAAGTTGCAACCACTGGACGGCAAAGTTTTCAACCAATTGTTCCGACCGATCCGACTGAAGCAAGCGTTGAACTTGTGTCTTCAAAATCGCAGGCTCTTGCAGGTCCTGTTGGGCGGCCGCCCGCAAAAGTAAGTCGTCGGGAGTTGTGCCCCAAATGAAATACGAAAGGCTGGTCGCTAATTCAAAATTCGTCAAGTCTCTGGGGGATCCATCTTCAGGTGCCGGGCGCTCTACTTTATACAGAAACTTGGGTGAGACTAAGATTGCTTGCAAGGCAACTTGCATTGCTTGTTCAAAGGAAGATCCGTCTTTGCGGACCGACGAATAAATCTCACTCAAGGCTTGCACTTCATGAGGTGCGGTTGGACGGCGAAAAAATCGGCTACTCCAAACGCTAAGCAGTCGGGAAGCAAACGCTTCCTCTTCAGACTTCTTCTTGGGGTACGTGAAAAAGAAACGTTTGTGTAAGTCCGAATTGGCGAGATTGAATTCTCTTGGTCCAACAATCGTCAAGCGTTTCAGGAAGAGGTTTCGGTCGTTGCGACCCTTGGGTCCTTTTTCGTCGTAATAATCATTATCAAAAGAAACGCCAATCTTCCGCTTACCGGCCTTAATGCGTTGCACGGTGGAAACCGTTTCAAACTTTTCGTGATCCTTGATGGAAAAACTTTTTTCAGCTTGGCCGTCAATATAGACCGTCATTTTACAAGGTTCGGGTCCTGCTTGTTCCGCAGTCAGGGACACTCGAATTTCGTACTCACCGCCGGCTTCAAATTCCTTTTCGAAAGTAACGGTTCCGTCGGAGAAGAACGTCAGTTCTGCGCCATCGTTATTGACGCCTCCCTCCCGTTTTCCGCTAGCCAAGGGCAGGTCGATTGATGGAGGCACAAAATTTTCGGGCGTGTGGATGACGTTCGCGGTGATCACCTCGGCCGCATCCAAGTACTTTTCCATCAGGACCGGTGGCAAACTAAGAACGTCACCAATGTTGTCAAAACCGTAGCCGGTATCGTCGCCAGGAAACGCCATTGCTGGACTGTAATCGTACCCCAGTAGATCGCGGATCGAATTGCGATATTCAAGCTTGGTCAATCTGCGAATCGTCACTTCGCCCGGGAAGATCGCGTCCGAACAATCAATCTTATGCAAAGCGTCGTCAACCCATTGTGCCAACCACTCCTTCTCGTCCTCGGGCAATTCGCTTGCATCCGCCGGAGGCATCGATCCGCTGGCAATTCGTTGAAGAACTTTCTCCCAAATATCGCTTTCGAAACGGACGCTGCCTAACGTTTTAAAATGTTCTAGGTTTAAGCCCGCTTCTGGTTCTGAATGACCATGGCAATCCAGGCAGTGCTCCTGCAACAATCCCATTGCTCGACCGTCAATCGGTTCCGAATCCTTCTGAGCCCAAACCATCGGTGTAGTGGCAAACGCCAGAAGGAAAAAGGCAACCGATATTGCTTGGCACAATGAAAAAACGCGGCTGGACGTAAGAAACATCATTTGGACAGCAGGGCCAATAGGGTTCAACACGCAACGATACGCAGAAATCTGATTTCGTCCGACATTCTCTTTTTTTGGGTTCATGCTTTTTGATCTCGAATGTCGGGGATTGACTCAAGTGTTGACGGGTTGGCCACTGCGCCGAACCGGGCTTCCAAAGGAAGCTTGGGCTCAATAGAACCGCATCCAAACCATGCCGCTAACTGACCCGGGGGCCATGTTGATGTTTCAATAGATTTCAAATGTGATCCGCTTCCCAGTGCAGGTAAGTGATCGCCCGCGAGGGGAAACGATCACCCGATTCGTGGTTTTGAAATTTGTTATGTAAAATCGATCTCGCCAGCCCGCAGTCGGTCGCGATCTCAGTTTCGGTGTGACAACCCGTATGGCAAGTTCGTTGTGACAACCCGTATGGCAAGTTCGTTGTGACAACCCGTATGGCAAGTTCGTTGTGACAACCCGTATGGCAAGTTCGTTGTGACAACTCGTTCGGCAAGTTCGTTGTGACAACTCGTTTGGAAGGACAGTCTGGCGGCCGTTTCGCGTCTGCCCAGAAGTTATTTCTGGCGGCAACCGCGACTTGAAATGCTGTCCTTGGAACTTCGGCAAATAGAATTCGCTCGACGAAACATTCGTCATCCAACGGACGCCGTTTATCCGAACGTAGTGCTTCTACCGGGGACTTGGTCCGTTTTGAGGCTTTGTTGAGGCTTGGTGAGTTGGGTGGGAACCCTGCACAGCACACAACCAGATCTTTCTTCTGGTTGCAGTGGATCGCGATTGGTTTGAACTTGTCACAACCCATCGGCAGGATCTGCCATCTATTATGCCCCATAAATTAGTTAGATTGCAATACAAAAGGCCGTATTCGTGACCGATCGTGTCTTTTTGTTGATCATTCCTGCCCCTGTGCGCGGAAACCTGTTTTCGGGCTCTGGGGATTAGGGACGTACTGGCTTACCACCATTGGAGCCCAAAGCGTTACAATCAGAGGACGCCGTGAACTATTTCGGACGACAATTCACTTCCAATTATTTAGGGAAAATAAGGCTTATGTCTCGATACAGCATCGAAGAATTTGTCCAGAAGACTCAGCAAAAAGACTTAGGGCAAGGAAAATTTGAACTGGAAACCGAACGAATTTTGGAAGTTAATTTGGACGGCGAAATTTGGACAAAGATGGGGTCGATGATTTCGTATCGTGGCAACGTCAAGTTCGTTCGGGAGGGTATTCTTGAACAGGGCATTGGTAATTTGTTGAAGAAGTCGTTGACCGGCGAAGGAGCCAAGTTGACCAAGGCTCAGGGCCAAGGCAAGGTCTACTTGGCCGACAGCGGCAAAAAAGTAACTATCCTGAGTTTGAATGGGGATGCAATCTTTATCAACGGAAATGATCTGTTGGCATTCGAACCAACGATTCGCTACGAAATAAAGATGATGAAAAAAATGTCGGCAATGCTGGCGGGCGGTCTTTTCAATGTGCGGTTAGAGGGTCACGGCATGATCGCGATAACGACCCACTATGATCCGATCACCTTGATGGTGACGCCTGGCAATCCCGTTGTGACCGATCCGAACGCGACAGTGGCATGGTCTGGTGGTTTGCAACCTCAGATCCGCACTGACGTTTCTTTGAAGACATTTTTTGGTCGAGGTAGCGGCGAATCGATTCAAACCGAATTCAATGGAAATGGCTTTGTCGTGATTCAACCGTTTGAGGAAGTATACTTTCAAGCAGGCAGCTAGTCGTCTTCGTGATAAAACGTCTGGCACGAGAGAGCGCCCCGCAGAATCTGCCTTCAGAAGTGCGTTTCCAAGTGTTGGAACGCACTTCTTTTCTGTATCAATCACCTGTGACTTTTTAAAACACCTGTGACCTTTTAAAACACCTGTGAACTTGTCTGGGGCGAGCCGAAACGAGTTCGACCGATCACCGTCTGAATTGCAGTCTGCGGATGTTTATTTGGCTTTAGGTTTGCGGAATGCTCAGCGGAGATACCTTGGGTAAATCCTACGGTGCCACTGGTAAATCCTACGGTGCCACTGGCAAATCCTGCGGTGCCACTGGCAAATCCTGCGGTGCACCCAGTCCTGTGCCATTAGTCTAGTTCTTTTAATTCTTCTTCGAAGCCACCACTTAAAATCGGCCATCGGCACCAGGTCTTGGGGTCAAGATTTTCGTCGTCCAAGTGAAAACTGGGCGCGTAGCGTTCGCGTTTCCATTGATTGCGACTCCACAGCGTGAAGAATCGTTTGATCCATAGTTTCAGTTGGCTTGGGCTATATTGTGGGAATTGCAACGCCACATGTTCCAGCACTTCGATCGGTGAAATCTTATCGCGAATCGCTAATCGTTCGATCGTATCCAAGAGATCGTAAGGCATAAGATCGCCTTCGTCCGTTTGCTCTTGGTTGGGTGGGCGAAGTTCGGCGGTGGGAGCCTGATTGTTAATGCAATCCAATTCCGCGATCGGGCCCAGGCCTGGAAAGCCCGACTCTTGCAACCAGCGGAGCCAGTGTCGAAGGAAGTTTTTATCGATTCCAGCGATGGGAGAAAGTCCACCCGAAGTATCGCCATCCATCGTCGCGTAGCCTACCGCTGCCTCGCTACGATTGCTGGTTGAAAGTAGAAGTGCGTTGTAAATGTTCGCCAGCATCCAAGCACCCGGCGCACGCGATCTGGCTTGAATATTTTGCAGCGTGATATCATCGGTTTGCCAATCCAGAGGGCGACCCAGTGTCGATTCCACAGTCGAGCAATAAAGATTCACAATCGCATCCACGTCCCAGACATGATGCGATGAATGCACCAATGATGCAATTTTGTTTGCCGCATCCAAGGTGACTGTTCCACTGTTTTTTGTGGCCTGATACACTGTGTGGATCATTTTACCTGCCAACGCGTTTGCCGATTTGCGTGCAATGTCTTGTGTTGAAAAGTTTGCGATGTTTTGCTGTGGGTCCGGCGAAGTTGAGGGCAGCGTTGGTGAGGCCGGAATGGTTAAGTCTTGGATGGTTTTGATATGTGCTAGTTTCTGTAGCGTCCGCTTCAGCCCCAATTGTTCGACACTCAAGTACAGCATGAACCAGCTAAGCAGCGTAACTCCGGCTGAATCCGCACCCCCGCTTAGGGAAACCACCACCCCGGAGGATCGTGATTTCCGCAAGTAATCAAATAGCCCTAATGCAACCGCCAAAGTGAACTCTTCTTCTTTTGAAAACACGGAAGGCAGGACGCTAAGGTCTTTGCCTGCCGAATGATTCAATGGCGTCGACGGGGTTGCAGGCGTCCGTAAGTCGGATGTGGCAGAGACCGCTGGTGCAGCCAGTTCTAAATTGTGGAGCTTGGTCAACATGGCAGACGTTGCTTGCGGATCGGCTTTGCCAATCATCGAAAGTGACGCCATCGGTATACTGAACGGGACGTCCACTTCATCACCGATTCGATCGTCAGAAATTTGCGGTTGAAAACTGGCGGTACGGGCTCGCAACATCCGAGTCCATTGCACATCAACGATGGCGGTCGTTAGCTGGACGTCTTCAAAGGAAAATCGTTTCCCCAACGCCAGCAACTTTCCACCCGACGCGATCATCGCATCTCCATCGTAGATCGATCGCCCCGCTTCATTGCCCAGCAAGTTGGAGTAGATGTAGCTAACTTGAAAAGCTCGGGAGCCTTCCAACACGAATCGGCGGCGGACTTCATGCTTGCCGAACGCAAAGTGACTGGCACTTGGATTCAAGATCAGGTCCACTCCGCGGACTGCTAAATTCGCCCCAGGTCGAGCCCCGACCCAAGCGTCTTCACAAATTTCAAATCCGATTCGGATGCCTTGAAAGTTGAATACGATATCGCCTACTGGTAATGTTCGGTTGGCGACGTCCAGATCTACCATTTGGTACTTTGGCCATGGTTTGAACCAACGGGGTTCGTAGTGCAGACCATCACCCGCCAGGTACTGTTTTGCGGCAATGCCAACGATCTCTTTGTTGGCCAGTAGTGCGACCCCGTTAAAGAGTCCGCCCGCACACAAAAATGGAAGCCCCACACAGACGACCATGTTTTCGGTGTGTTGGGTGATTAATTCCAGTTGTTGCAAGCAGCGACTGTGAGTGTCTGGTGCCAAAAAAGCGTCTTCGCATCCGTAACCGGGAATGCAGAATTCGGGAAGACAAAGCAGGCTGACTTGATCCGCTTTGGCAGCGTCGATCGCTTTGAGAATCCGTTGGGTGTTGCCCGACCAATCTAAGGGCGTTTGATTGAGAACGCCCGCGGCAACCTTCAGCAATTTCATTATCTAACTTTCATTGTCTGAGTGGACCCAATCAGCAGTCGCTTGAATCGATCCAGCGATCATTGGCTGTTTTTTAAGGCTCACTTTGTTTACTGCGATCAGTGGTCTGACCACCACCAGGAAATTTTCAAGCGTTACACAGAGACGTTTTTATCTTGAAGTTGAGTGCCGATCTACTCAAAATGAACCTGGATGTTCGAACTTGTCCCCAGGCCCTAAGTGTTCTCTGGATCGTGTGTCGGGAGTGAACGCTTATGCATCGAGATCCTGAAAAAATGACTGGGTCAGGTTCTGCAGTTCGTCTGCACTGCCAAAAGGCTGGCAAAGGCCGGGTGGAAGTCCATCTTGCAGTTTTTTAAGTCGCTTGGGAGTAATTTTTCGATAGTCCAAGTCTCGAATGTAGATCCCTTTGACTTGATCCGGGAATTTTCTGCCCAAACGGCAATAGATTTCCGGATCGCGTTCGCCCGAATCGCCAACCAAAACGAATTTGCGATGCGGAAATGTTTTCAGCAACGACCCGATCACCAAGGCTTTCCCTTTTTGCCGAAAGATCAACATTTTTCGTAGTAAATCTTGGCTTAAGTGAAACGATCGCAGATGAAATGTCCCTGCAGGAAACTGGTCCTTTTGGCACAATTTTTCGATAGGGACAAACAACTGCCAAGGGCTACTTGAAACGTAATGAAAGTCGGCTCCGACCGTTGCCCATTGGCGATACAGTTTGGACATGCCAGCAACGCTGCGAAATTCATTCAGGAAAGTATTGGCAAGCAAGATGCGCAAGGGAGCTACTTGCGAATCTTTGATCGTATCATCAATATCTGAAACCACGGACAAACCCTGCCATGCAATGCACCTTGCGATGATTGGTTGGCTAGGAATCGTAGGGTGGTCCAATTCAACCGTGAGCGGAATTCCTGCAGATCGAGCGATCAACGCAACGCCGGCGTCGGCTGGGTCGGTGGCCCGAATGCCCAGCAGTTGGCAAAGCTGAGTGGCATCCAAATGCAAACGTCCTTTGAACAGGCCCGACCGATTGGTTCGCCGCGGAATTTGAAATTTTTTGCCCCCAATGTCAAGATTGACGTTTAGTTTCTTCAGTCCCTTAGCCAGGAACGGCGCTAGTCGGCCGCGAAACAAGGGTTCATTCAAATCCGATGGATTGGCGCGCATCAATCGCCCCATCATCGAAATGGACCAGCGGGTCCGCAAGTTCGATTCATTTCCGGGTCGGGTTACCATGCCATCAACTACAACTACCCAACGACGCAAGGAGGCATCTTCCGGAAAAAAATATGCCGGAAAAACGACCAGTGTGTGAGCCTGATCTAGCGGGGGTTCCAACGGTGTTTTTGCCGCAAATGGATCCAAGTCAGTTTCCTCATGGGAAGAGAAGGACGGCTTCAAGAATGGTACTTTTATTTTTCATAGGTCCGAGCAAGGAAGACACTGGAATTTCCGAACGCTTTACGGTTATTCCTGGCTCGCAGGAGCCAAATCATAACACATTATTCCATCTTGTTCGCGAAGGTATAGCCGTCGATTGACAACTACGGGGTGAGCCCAACTTTCCCGCTCCTGCAACACCGGTCGAAACTGTCCTTTCAAACGATACGAATTCGGGTTCGCCTGTATCAAGGCGACGGTTCCGTTTTGGTAGCGAAAGATCAAGTGATTGTCGACCCACACGACGGCGGCAGACCCAGTACCGGGCCCGCGTTCTTTCCACATCACTTGTCCATCAGAGATTCGGATGCAAATGGGAAATCCCTTGCCGTGTCCGTGGCCTGCATAAACATAACCGTCTTGCGCGACCATGCCGCCATGATGATTTTCGAATTGGTTAGCCTCTAAAAAGTAGGCAACCGATGCTTTGGTTTCATTTTGATTTTTGCTAATTTTAAGCAAGCATGATCCCGTGCCGTAGCCCGAACTTGCGAACACGAAGTCCTCTCCAATTAATGGCGTAGGGATCGCGGCCACGTCATTGCTAACGTCCTCATAGCCCCACATCAATTTCCCATCGTTTGCTCGGATGCCAACAACGCCTTCTGCTACTAATTGTACGTATTGTTTTACGCCGCTGATTTGGCCGACAACAATCGAGCTATAAGCTGCGCCTTTTTGTAAGCGTTTACCAACCTTGTTGGTTCCGTCACCTCCTGCCGGGATCGATGATCGCCAAATCTCTTTCCCAGTATCTTTGTCCAGTTTCACGATCGCGGCGTTGGGACCGCCAGGCGTGAACAGTACAAATCCTTCATCGACCAGAGGGCTTTCAGAGAAGCCCCAAACGCTCATCATTCGCCCGCCCCACTTTGAAAAGTTATGCTCCCAAAGTTTCTTGCCGCTCGTGGCATCCAAACAAACGATTCCGCCGCTACTGGGAACTGCGTAAACTTTCCCGTCGCTGAAGGTCGGCGTGCAGCGAGCGCCTGCATAGTCATGACCTGGAAGCGAATCCGTGATCGGTGTTTGCCAAAGCACCTTGCCATCACTCAGTGCCGATGCTGTGAGGACTTGTTGATTTTGTTTGTTGCCAGTGGAGAAGATCATTCCCTGGGCGATGGAAACACTGCCATAGCCTTCCCCTAGACCGCCGGCTTGCCACAGCAACTTTGGTGGATTGGTTTCCCAGTCGGTGTTGATTCCAGTTGAAGGTGAGTGCCCATCACGATCGGAGCCGCGCCATGTTGGCCATGAATCTTCTTGTTGAACTGCGTCACCTGTCTGGGGACGTGGCGCCGCGGTCGCAAAATCGGCCAACGCCAAACCGCAGGCAATGACTAGCAGGCTGAAGATACGATCGATCATCAATCTATTTTTCCTCTCTCAAATCATACTCTTGGGGGCAGTTTCGCTGCTTCTGCCAAACGAACCGGCGATGCCGTGCTGGTGAGTTTGCACACGCTTAGTTTCATTCTGACTTATTGGATGTCCGTAGAATAGAGTCGAAATCAGGGATCTTGTGATTCGCACGTCGGGATGGAAGTCTCCGATGCAGAAATCTCTTGTCAAGCGTTTGTGGGCACGGTGGTGCCCGAAGTCCCGCTTCAATCCCTGCGTTGAAACATTCCGTCTGTGTGTGCCTTGCCGCCCTTGGCGAGTGGCTGAAGGCTGGATCGGCAGTAGTTGCCGAACCGGCAGCAAGTGCCGATCCCGGGGCGCAGAGTTTGCCGAACTGCCGCCGCTGCTAGCGTTTTCCCCTATCGCTTGCGACTTCAGTCATTCCAGCTTTTAGCTTCAAAAATCGATGAAATAACTTTCTTGCTGCGATTTTTGCCGATTGGCCCAGGGTTTGCCTTTATTCAACAACGTCAAGGATGACATCGTTGTTTATTGAAGGGACTTCGCCATGTACGGAACCTATATCTCAGCGTCAGGTGCTGACACTTACAACCGCTATTTAGAAGTCATTGCCAACAACATTGCCAACGTGGACACACCTGGTTTTCGCCGAGAAATGCCAATTGTCAAAAGTTATTTTTCCGAGGCGATCGCTCAGGGCCAGGCTAGCCCTGGTATTGGAACGATTAACGACGTGGGCGGTGGTATCGGAATGTTCGAAACGGTCACAAATTTCGAGGCCGGGCAAGCGGTCAAGACAGGGATTGATACCGACCTGATGCTGGCGGACCCGCGAGGCGACCATTTCTTTGTGGTGGATCGCGGCGGTCAACAGATGCTTACGCGAGCTGGCAACTTCTTGGTCAATGGTGACGGGCAGCTGGTCACGCAAGCGGGAGACCCGGTTATGTCGGCCGGCGGCGGTCCTATCCAAATCAACCCAAACTTTCCTTTTCAATTCAATAACGAAGGCGCACTGTTACAACCGGCCGCAAATTTGCGAGTCAACTTGGCGGTTGTTCGGCCCAATTCGTTGAACGATTTGACTCATGCGGGAAGCAATTTGTTTCAAGCAAATGGGGCGCTGGCATCCGTCGCCAACGACGAACGTTCGGTCCGTCCTGGATTCTTGGAAACGTCTTCCGCCCGTCCAGTCCAAGAGATGGTTGACATGATCAAAGTCACCCGTGCTTACGAGGCTAATATTCGGATGATTCAACAACAGGATGGAATCACCGAATCCTTATTGACACGAGTCCTACGCAGTTAGTCATCGGCTGAAATCATTACCTACATTGAAACACGTTTAGTTTTTAAGTTCAAAAGACAGGGAAGTTAATCATGAGCGTTCAATCACTTTATACCGCAGCCACTGGCATGGAAGCGATGGAAAGCAAGTTGGATGTGATCGCCAATAATATGGCGAACATCGGCACGGTCGGCTTTAAGAAAGATCGTGCAAACTTCGAAGATCTGTTTTATCGCTATCAGGTGATTCCAGGTTCGGAACAGCAAAATCCATCCACGGCGGTTGGCATTCAAGCCGGTGTCGGTACTCGTCTTAGCAGTGTGCAAACCAACTTTCGCCAGGGAGCGATGGAAGAGACTCAGCGTTCTTTGGACTTGGCAATTGAAGGTGACGGTTTCCTTCAGGTGACCGGTCCTAACGGCGAAACCCAGTACACTCGGTCGGGCAACTTAAGCATCAACCGCGATGGAAATTTGGTGGTAGGTTCGGCCAACATCGGTCGAATTATCGAACCACAAGTGACGATTCCCGCCAACGTGACCTCGATTCAGATTACCGCTGATGGATTGGTCTCGGTTCTCAGTGAAGGACAGACCGCTTTCCAACAAGCTGGACAATTGCAATTGGCTCGCTTCCCTAACCCTGAGGGTTTACTAAAGCTGGGTGATAATCTTTATGGTTTGTCCGACGCCAGCGGAGCAGGGGTTCTTAACAATCCTGGTCAGCCTGGTTTTGGCTTGCTTCGCCAAGGCTATTTGGAAGCATCGAACGTCGAACCTGTTCGCGAATTAATCGACTTGATTCAGGCTCAGCGTAACATTGAATTGAATTCAAAGATCGTTCAGGCAGGCGACGAAACCTTGCAATTGATCTCAGGGCTTCGCCGTTAAGCCATCGCTCAACGCATCTTGGCAGCTGTTAAGTAACGTCTTTCTCGCACTGTTCTCAGATCGTCTGGCGGATCCTCATGTTAATATCACAAAAAACCACAATCGAAAATCAAACAGTTGCACGTAATGTCGTATCGATCGTCGCGTTTTGCTTTTGTGTGATCGTTTCGCTTGGCAACGAATCCGCGATCGGCCAACAGTTATTTTTACGCGATCAGGCCAAGATTTCTGGCAGTATTGTTCGCTTGGGAGATTTGGCCGATGTGGTGGGCGGTTCGTTGGCTCAGAAGTCACAACTTCGGTCGCTCGAGTTGTTCCCAATGTCAGACGGATTGCGAGAAATTTCGGCCCATCAAGTACGTGAAGAATTAAGCCAAATGGGTTTGGATCTCTTGTATTGGCGGATGGCGGGGGCTAATCGTGTCTCGATTCGCAGTGACAATGGCCAAGCAACGGATTTCGTGAAAAGCTCGACCATTCAAAGTCTGCGGTCGGACCCAACCGGTAAAAACGTTTCACGCCGCGATTCCAGTCTGCCAGTGCTTCGCCCTTCGGAACAACGCACTTTGATTGGCAATGAACAAATTCGCTTGGCCAGTTTTCAAGCGGGCGACAACACGTCTGGCAACAACGCCAATTCAAATAGTCCATCGCCAGGTACCGAAGATCAGACAACCGACCAATCACCCAATGCTTGGACCGTGAAACAAAATCTTAGTCGCGGTCAAATCATTGGACTAGACGATTTGCAGCCGGTTTACATTGCGACGCGACTTCCAAGCAACTTGGTCACGGATTCACGAGAACTGATTGGAATGTCGGTTCGCAGTCAAATTGCTTCGAGTCGTCCGATTGTTTCATCGATGGTGGAACCTGTGTTGTACGTTCAACGCGGCAAGGAAGTCAAAATCTTTTCCCGAGTGGAGGGGATTGAAGTTTCAACCACGGGCAGAAGTTTAGCAGATGGTGGTATTGGTCAGATTGTGACCGTGGAATCATTAGTCGGAAAAAAGAAGTTTATTGGTCGAGTGATCGACTTTCAAGTCGTTCAAATCACAGGACCGACTCAGGCTGAATCATCCCAAGTGGCAGGAACTCCTAATCTTGCTGTGAACCCCAGAGCTAATGCCAATTCGCGAAGCAATCGCAACCCGGTCAGTGGAACTCGCTTACCCAGAAACTCACTTCGCTAGATCTTCTTAAGTCGAAATTTCTCAGGCATTGGAACACTTTTGCACCCATCGAGTCAAAAAATGAAATTACAAAAACACTGGGGTTTGTTCACTGGAAAATGGGTCGTCGCAAAGTCGATCATGACGTTCGTTTGGGCAAGCGTGGTTGGTTTGCTGTCCCAGATCGCCAATGCTCAGAACAATAGTTTGTTCAAAATGCAGGATAGTTTGGGCCGGAATATTCCAATGACCATGCAGCAAAGCAATTTGTTGCACATGGAACTGCCTGAAGCACGTTCCATGCGGATGCACGACATCATTCAAGTCCGAGTCGACGAACTGGCCAGAATGTCCAGCGATGGGCGCTCCGAACGCCGCAAGAATGCAACACTCAATGGAATCCTGAATGATTGGGTGCGATTAAATGGTTTTCGAAAGTTAGAGAAGGATCAGCAAGCCGACGGTGATCCGCAGGTTCAAGGTTCATTGAACGAAATTTACCGTGCCGAAGGTGCTGTCGAGACCACCGAGCGACTGACTCTGAATATCGCTTGCCGAATTGTTGACATCCGCCCCAACGGCAATTTGGTTATCGAAGGTCACAAAGAAGTTTCGGTGAATAACGAAAATTGGAAAGTTTCGCTGACAGGAATTTGTCGCCAGCAAGATGTGGGTACCGACAACACAATCACAAGCGATCGAGTGATTGACTTTCGCTTGGCCAAGGCTGAGTCGGGAGCAACTCGGGATGGATATCGTCGCGGATGGTTAAAGAAGGCTTATGATCGCTGGGCTCCATTCTAGATCCGAAGCTCGGGTCAACAGCGAGCTGTTGAAAATGCGGCTGCCACAAATTCATCGCAAGTTTGAACAAGCGAATAAGATTATGAATAAAGTAAATACAACCACAAAAACCGAATTTCGACAGCAAATGCGGCCAACTACGTTTGGAAGCTTGGTCGTGTTTGCAGCCTTGTTCATTGGCGTTTGGAATGTCGGCACCACCTACGGTCAAAATCGCATCGGCGACATTTGCACGATCAAGGGACAAGAGCGAAACTTGCTCAGGGGCGTTGGGCTGGTGGTTGGTTTGCAAGGTTCTGGCGATGCAAATATCGCCACCACGGGCGCCGCTTTGGCAGAAGTGTTGACCAAGAGCGGGATGGAAATTCCGCGTGATTCTACTGGTAAGCCCATCACTGAAGTGTTCAAGGACGATAAGAATTCGGCGTTGGTCTATGTAACCGCCGAGATTCCAACCACGGGTGCTCGCCAAGGTTCGTTGGTTAATTGCAAGGTTCATTTGTGGGGCAAGGCCAGCAGTCTACAAGACGGCTTCTTGGTGGAAACATCACTGACCGGTGGCCCCATTAATCTAAATGGCCAACGGCAAACAGGTGCAGGTCGGGCAGGAGCTTTGCCGGTTCTAGCAAGAGCTTCTGGCAAAATTCGAACCGAAGCCGACGAATCTACTTCTGGCTATATCGACAATGGTTGCCAGATGGAAGTGGACTTCAACAATCGATTTTACGAAGACATTACTGAATACGTCAAAGTCATGGACGAATTTGGGAATCAATCGACCAAGACACAAACCAATCGCTACATCAATTTGGTGATCAAGGATTCACACGCCAGTTTCGGTACCGCAGCCAGAGTTGCCGAACAAATTGATGCGGAAATTATGCGAACGATTTCAGGTGGATTCGGAGGCGAAGAGATTGTCTACGCTCGAGCAATCGATGCCGTGAATATCCGTGTTCGTTTCACACCAGCCTATCTTCAAACGGACGATCCGGTCGGATTTGCTCGTTTTTTGTTAGATGATATTACCATCTTAAACAATGACAAGAAGACCAAGGTGGTTGTCAATCGTCGTACGAATATTTGTACCATTGGAGAAGATGTTTATTTCTCACCCGTTGCGATCACTAGCGGTGAATTCAAAATCGATATCGCTCCATTCAAAGAATTGTCACTGGATGACAATCAGGGCATCGGCAATGGAACGATGAAGCTGAAACGATTGGTCCAAGCGTTGAACGACATTCAAGCGCCACCAAGCACGATTATCAACGTGATCAAGCAGTTGGAGGCGGGTGGCTATTTGTATGGTGAAATCATCGAACAATAGCAGTGCTGGCTTCGGCCGAATTTCGAAAACGCAAACTCTTGAACCTGTTGACACTTGCAAAAAACATAGCCCGGATTTTATCAGGAAAACGAAATGAATACTAACAGCATCGCAAACCTGAATGTCCTGGGCAGTAAGAGTTCTGCATCGGTTAACGATTTGTTTTCCAGTCAGACAGCAACTTCTGGTGAAGCATTCGCGACACTGTTGCAAACGAAATTAAATGCCGAACAAGAGATCACTCAAGCAAGTGCGGTCAACGCAGGGCGGTCTCCGATGGACTTGTTGAATTCGTTGGCTCCCGCCAGCTTTATGCCATTGGAATCAAGCGAGATTTCATTGGAGATTTCCGGTGACGCAGTGGGTGATTCGCTGCAAGAGAAGCCGGAATCCGCTCAAGAGGCTCTGCAGCAATTTGTAGGTGAGACCTTTTACGGAATCATGATGAAGCAAATGCGAAGTAGCGTAATGAAGTCCGATCTGTTTGGTAACAGCAGTGCACTGAATATGTTCGAAAGCCAATTTGACCAAATGATGGTCGAAAAGATGGCTGCCAACAGTACCGATCAATTTAGCCAACCGATGTACGAGCAGATGACTCGTTTAGGTCGAGCACACTAAGCCGAGCACAGCTACTGCGAAGTGCGGGTCGACACTTAGATACAAGACACCCTACCGTAAACCGATGCCAAGGCAATTTTCGGATACCTTGCTTTAGAAAGTTGAAGCCATGATTCTGCGTCCCGATCAATTTGAGGCTGGCAATCCCGTGGCCTGGGAATCGGAATTGACCGAACTGTTAGATGAATTGCTGGAAACCCAAGAGGAGATGCTATCTCTGTTAGGGCAAAAACGCCAGGCGATGACTAAACGAGACTTACCGAAGTTGGAAAGCTTGCATCCGCAAGAGGAAGCCTTGTGTCGGCGTTTGATGAATTATCAACAACGTCGAAGTGATGTGCTAGCCGTTGCGAAGCAAGCAAAGCTGCCTGATACCGATCTGACTCAGCTTAGTAAAACCGTCTTAATCGATAAGAAAGCCCCAGTCCATTCAAAGGTTAAAGAAGCTACTGAACGTTCGATTCGGTTAAAGCATCAAAGCCTAACCAATTGGATTATTGCTCAAAGAAACCTGTTACATGTTTCCCAACTGTTAGAAATTATCGCAACTGGGGGCAATCAAGTGCCGACTTATGGGGGTAGGGAAGAGAGTGCGCCTAACGGCTTTGTGCTGGATCAAGAGGCTTAGGGGGGAGTTGCGATCTTAAACGATCGTGAAGTTTTTCCACTGCCGGCGTCAGCTAGCACTTTGGGATCGGCACTAAACTGATTGGCAGTGGCAACTTGCCGCTATGCTCTTTCACTTTCCGTCAACAGATTCGTTCGAAACATGCAAGGATGCCTGGATTGAATGAATGACGGCTTTGCTTGACAAATTTGGTGGAAAATCTGCCCGCTTCGAATGGAAGTCCGCTAAGAGTTCCTGCTTTTAGTATCAGTCGGGGCGGCCTGTTGCCGAAAGTTGTCGACGACTTTAGCAACGCTTTTCTATGAAAAATCTGGCAGGCCAATTGTCTGAAAAAGAGTCCTGAATTGGTCCGGCAGGAATGCCAAAAGTGTGATTCGATTTCAATCCCTATGCCAGATGGGTCGTGCCGCTAAAGAACGCGGTGCAGAAATTGGGCACTCACAAATAGAAGGTAGATCCCATGGGTCTGATGTCTGCGCTTAATACTTCGGTCTCGGCATTGCATGTCAATACAATTGGCTTGCAAGTTGTCTCCAATAATATTGCCAACGTCAACACGCCGGGCTACGCAACTCAAGAGCTACTTCAGTATTCGGGTCCGACTTATCAACAGGGTCGAATGACCCTGGGGACAGGTGTTCTGGCGCAAGGTATCGTCCAATCTGGAAATGAATTTCTAGACAATCAATTGCGAGATGCCATTTCTGATGCCGAAGGCAGCGAAATCCAAAGCCAAGTGTATCAGCAGCTTGAAGGAGTGTTGGGAGAGCTTGGGACCAACGACTTATCCACCTATCTTAGCAATTTCTTTAACGCATTGAACGAAGTCGCCAACCAACCTGAATCGGCATCGGTTCGTAACCTTGCGGTCCAACAAGGTTCGGCGTTGACAACGAAGATCAACACAACCCATGCTCAGGTTCGCACCATTCAGAGCAATATCAATACGGAAATTTCGAATTCGACGGATCGAATCAATGAACTTTTGGGTGAAGTTTCATTGCTGAACAAACGGATTACCAGCCTTGAAGGGGGGCAAGCTAACAGTGGTGGAGCCGCTCCGCTGAGGGATACTCGCAGGACCGCCATCAAGGAACTTAGCAGTTTGATGGATATCAAGGTAACTGAATTGGAGAATGGTTCGGTCAACATCAGTGCCAGCACAGGCGAGTCTTTACTGTTTAACGGCGAAGTCAGTAGGTTGGTCGCGGTCAATGATTCTAGCAGTGGTTTTCCGCGTACCGAGGTGGTAATTCAAGGAACAGGCAGGCGAATCGACTTTCAATCCGGACGCATCGGCGGGCTGCAAAACGCACGCGATGTCGTGGTCGAAGATTTCTTGACGGACCTAACCGCGTTAAGTGACAATTTGACTTTCCAGTTCAATAAATTGCATTCTTCAGGGCAAGGGTTGACGGGATTGGTTTCGGTATCGGCTGAGAATACAGTGTCTGATATTGATGCACCATTGGATCAGACATCGTTAAAGTTCAGTCCTGAAAATGGCAGTCTGAAAGTCCACGTGCGTGATCAGACCACGGGCAAAATCAAGACGACTGATGTGTTTATCAATCTTGGCCAAAACGGTGGCACGTCCTTACAGGATCTGACGGATCAATTGAACACAATTGATGGGATCACCGCCGCGATCGACTATCAAGGGCGGTTGTCGATTCAAAGCAGTTCGTCGAATGCCGAGTTTTACTTTTCAGAAGATACCAGCGGGACACTTGCATCGCTGGGGGTCAATACTTTTTTTACAGGGTCGTCGCCTGAAACGATTTCGATTCGCCAGGGCCTGATCGACAACCCTGCGCTATTGGCGGCGTCCAAAGGTGGTGTTTCCAATGATGCGGACAACGTTATTAGCTTGATCGGTTTGGAGTCCTTGGAACAAATCAATCTTAACGGCCGTTCACTGCGGAGTCACTATGAGACCTTGGTGGGAAGTGTCGCGCAGAAAGCAGCGGTCACCAGAGATTTGGCCGACGGTTTCCGGCAGTACGCCGATTCGGTCGAGGGTCAATCGATGAGTCTAGTGGGTGTCAACTTGGATGAAGAAGCTGTGAAAATGTTGCAATATCAGCGCGCCTACGAGGCGTCGGCGAGGGTCATCCAAACGGTGAATGATTTGTTTGACGTGCTTGTGAATTTGTAGATTTTTTTGCCTGTCTTGGCTTGGTGTTTTGACGGTTAGCGTAATGTTCTTTTTGTTCTTAATTTGTTGTCGAGTCTGAAAATGTCCAGTTTCTTCCCGGTCTACAATCGTTCAAGCGACGCGCTAAATCAAAAGCGATTGAGTTCGACGTTGCAGGCGAATCAGGCACGTTTAAGCCAGTTGCAGCAGCAGATCGCGACGGGCAAGCGGATCGGAGCACCCAGCGAAGATCCTAGTTCAGCTTTGAGAGCAATTCGGTACCAGGCATCTTTGGAAAGCGCACGCCAGTATTCGCGGAATCTAGAATCGAACAGGTCCTATTTGAATTCGACGGATTCTCAAGTTCGTTCGGTCAACAATATTATTTCTGAAATTCGGGCGGGTTCTGTGGCGTGGGCGGGTTCACCGTTAGGCGAGGGCGAACGTGAGGCGGCGATCTCGCAACTCAATGGTTTTCGGGATCAGATGGTCGGTATTGGGAATACTAAATACAACGGGCGTTACCTGTTTTCGGGGTCGAACCCCAGTCAGTTGCCGTTTACGGTGGACGAAAGTCGAATTCAATACAATGGCAATGATGGTCAATTACAGGGCGTGACCTCGATCAATCAAGTGTTGCAAAATAATATCTCTGCACAACAAGTTTTTGGCGGCATTTCTACAGACTTGAAAGGCACCGCTGAATTGCGTCCAACACTGAGTGAGTCGACTCGGTTGAGTGTGCTCCGCGGTGGTGCGGGCGTCAACCGAGGGTCGTTAGAGATCTCCGACGGATACACGACTTCGATTGTCGATCTTTCTCGCGCCGAGACCCTTGGCGATGTGGTTCGATCGATTGAGGCAAACGCACCAGGCACACGAGAAATCAGTGTTGAGATTACTGGTGAACGTTTGCAAATTCGTTTCACTGACGCAGTCGATGGGCAGTTGATTGTCAAGGAATCCAGTGGCGGAACGATCGCAGCCGACCTTGGGCTGCGCACTGGAATTGGTACTTCTGTTCAAAACGGAGTCATTGGCCAGTCGCTTTCGCCACGTTTGACATTGACTACACCCTTGCAACAGACCGTCGGCTCGCCGTCGGTCGCTTACCTTAGCAGTCCAGGCGCCAGCAATGATATCGTTTTTCGCTCGATCGGAAACGGTTCGCAATTTGATGGTCTGAATGTTCAGTATGTTGACAGCAGCAAGCTGCAGGCCGGGCCAGGCGTTTCGCAAGGCAGTGAACAAGTCTTTTTCGAAGCCAATCCTCGTGCGGCACGTGCGGGGATTTCGTTCTCGGGCTTTGGCAATGATGTCTCGGTAACGGCCAACAACACGGGCAGCTACTTGAATGATGTCCAGTTTGAAATCTATGACGCTGGAAGCATTGGAAACACCGCAGTTGCGGCTTATGATGCCGCTAGTAAGACCTATTCGATTGGTGTTGATTCCGCCAATTCCACAACCGCTCAGTCCGTCATTGACGCGATCAACGCCGAAGGCACATTTACGGCGGCGGGTGATTCAACGGATACCGCCAATGGTACTTTCAATCCAGCGGCAACAATCAATGTGGCCGATTCAAGTCAAGTGCTGGCGGATACCGGGAACAGCGGCGGTGACGCCAATACCGTTTTCGTTCACGTTAATCCAGAGAAATCAACTGCCAAGCATGTCCTGGTCGCGTTGAATAAAAATGCCGCGCTGACCGCGGTGTATGCTGTGGAGGTCGATTCAACGGACGGCCCAATAAACAGCAAGCCGGGTGACACACCGGTCAACGCTGCGGCGAAGACAATATCGTCTGGGGGTAGCGGTGAAGACTTTGACTTTGATTCGGGATTTAGAATCAATGTTGATGGTCAGAATCATGTCGTATCTTTGAACGATGTTAACACGGTTGAAGATTTGATCAATGCGGTGAATGCGGTCTCCACCGGAGTCTACGCTCAAATCAATGCGGCGGGGACAGGGATTAACATCGGCGTCAATCGATCGGGTGTCACTTTTTCCATCGGTGAAAATGGTGGCGACAGCGCGACCCAGCTAGGGGTTCGTAGTTTGACTGAAGGCACATTGCTATCAGCATTGAACTATGGGCAAGGAGTCGATTCACAGCCAGGAGTCGATTTTACAATCCATCGAAATGACGGCACGTCGATTGACATTGATATTTCAAGAGCGAAAACGGTAAGCGATGTCATTGATTTGATCAATGAACATCCAGACAACCAAGACGTAACGACACGAGTGCTTGCCAGACTGGCAGCAACTGGTAACGGCATCGGATTGGTTGATGATAACCCGACGGGTTCTCAACCGATTTCGGTGGAACGTGCCGCTGGAAGCCATGCCGCCAATGACTTGGGCTTTATACCCGTCGGGGAGAATGTGGGTTACCCAGCAAATGCTCCGACGCACGCTAATTTGGATCTTTACTATTCCAATATCGCCGGGACGAATCGATCTTTCTCATTGGCGGCGAACGAACCAGGATCTCAGTACAACGGTGTTGAACTGGAAATAGTGTCAGGCGCAGTGGGTGACAGTGCGGTGGCGACTTATGATTCACTCAACGGGAAAATTATTGTTCAAGTAGACACCAGTAATACCAAGACAAGTACGCTGATCGCAGCGATCAACGATACGGGCTTGTTTCGTGCCCAGTTGATTCCCAACGATTCAGATACGTATAACACCGGTTCGGGAATCGTCTCGCAAACCGGTATCCTGGGTACACTCGCAGGGGGCGATTCGGCTTCGGCTGCCGTACCTGCAAAGGCACTGCTTCGCCCCGCGGCCCCAAATAATCTTGACACGGCAATTGACCTGGTGGCCAATCAGGCGGGTACTAGGTTTAATAAGGTTGCGGTCGTTTTCCAAAGCGGACTTAGTGGTGACAGTGCGTCGGCCGTTTACGATCCAACTGCGAAACGGTTGACGGTGACCATTGATCCGTCGTCAACGACGTCTAACACGATTATAAGTGCCATCACGGCCGAGGGAACTTTCGGAGCATCGTTGAACACGAAGGTCGATTCCACGAACGATGGAACCGGAGTTTATGCAAGTGTGGGTACCGTCGGTTCCACGGCCAGTGGTGCACCGGGCGTTTTGAAAGCGCGTGATGTCAACCCTCAAGAGAATAGCGGCATCTTCAATACCATTGACCGAATGTTGGCCGCACTGAAAGATGAATCTGAAGCGGGGACAACGGAATTTCGTAGGGCGGCCAGTTTGCTGGAAGTTGATATCGAGCGAATTTCCAACGCGATCGCCGATGTTGGGTCCCGTGGTCAGTACAACGACTTCTTGATCGACCAAAATGAAGATCTGAAGCTGGACCTGCAAGAGACACTGTCCAACGAACTGGATCTGGACTTAGTTCAGGCAATTTCTGATCTGACAGCGCAACAGGCGGCCGTCGAGGCGTCACTGCGGATGCTGTCCCAAACCTTCAATGTTAGTCTGATGGATTATCTGTAAAGGGCGGCTAGCCCTTTGGTTGGCCTTGATTTTCCTGTTCCGCAGCACATTTTAGGCGAGGATGAAGATGAATCGGCCGTCTTCGGGCCTGAAAGCCAGCCATCAAAAATGTAACGGTCTACTATTTTGATTTGTGAAATACTTGACAAACCGGCTACATTTGGGGTTAATAGAGATTCTGGCGTGGCGCGTCATCGTCGTCATTCTGGATCGTTCCACGTTTTTCGCGGTCAGAAACATACTGTATGGCTAACTGCGGCAGAAAAACAGTGATCTTGACGGCGACTCCATTTGTGGCGAGTCTGCTTTTTGGACCGCAGCGCTTGGTTCTACGGATCTATTTTACCGAGTAGGCCGTTTTTAGAGCCGCTTTGAACTTATTTCAATGCTTTTTTTACATGATCAACTCCCTGAAAAATCGTTGGAAAACGCGATTCAATGGCCGACTGGCTGATTCGATAGGGGTTCGCACCTGGCAGCGGGTTGGTCGTTTGAATCACCGTCAGATCGTTAGCATTCTGCTGTTTGCACTGATGCTACCGGTGGCGACTTTGGGTTGGTCGTTGCACTTTGTCTTGCCCGGCCACAATCATGCCAGTTGTACTCATCTGCATTTGGGCGAATCGGTGCATTTGGGCGAATCGGCTGCGGCTGGGAATGCACGTTCTGACCATGATTGGCGTGGTGATCATTCTCATGCCCACGTCCAGCAGACTCCGGTGGTTGATAGCAACCAGGTTGCGTCGAATCGAGCTGACACGTGTGACGTTGATTGCCAATCTAGCCAATCTAGCCAGTCTCGCCAAGCTTTGGCGACAGGCGCTGTTTGCCGGCAGGAATTTAGTTCAAGGAATGCATTACTTGCTGCTGGTTCCATCGAAGCGGGCGGAGACTGTGCGATCTGTGAATTGTTGACCCAGGTCAACGGTGTGCCATTGGTAGATTCTACGTTTTTCCAAAGCTTGAGTGTCCAACGTTTTGTAAGGACTCAGCAGCTTTTATCTCTTGAAACAGTGGTCACATGCCACTTTCTACGCGGCCCGCCGATTGCTTAACGGCAGCCCCTGAAATGCGATTCAAGTTGCTTAAGCATAATTTGCTTAAGCTTTCGGTGTCGATTCGCTTCGAATTCTTTGATAATCAGGCGAATCTTTACCGGCAACTGTGTCGCAGCTTTTTTCTGTTTGAAATTTCAACGGATCAAACATCAGTCATTGATGTGATCTTTGGGCATCCGGATACCCGAATGCTGCTTGGATTTTCAAAATTCTTACTTCTCTGCTGCTTGATTTTACATCGCTGGGTGCCCGCCACTTGGTTGCGCGGTGATGTGCATCTGCGGCAATTCTGACTTTATTCCAGAGCAGTCCTAAAAAGAGTCTTGAAACAACGGAACAAAATAATGATTAACAGCCTTCATTCAAATAGAAGCAGAACAGTCGGGCGAATTCAAGTGTCCAGTCATCTTCAGAAACGTGCAGCGTTCACGCTTGTAGAATTATTGGTCGTGATCGCCATTATTGGAATTTTGATGGGACTGTTATTGCCGGCAGTTCAAGCGGCACGTGAGGCAGCACGTCGAACCCAGTGTCAAAACAATTTGCGACAGATTGGATTGGCGTTGCACAATTACGAAAGTGCCAAGGGCAACTTTCCTCCTGGCTGGAGTGTCAGGGCAGGTGTCAACACGGAAATCCAAGAAGAGCAGCCAGGCTACGGTTGGGCTTTTGAATTGTTGCCCTACGTTGAAATGAATAATCTTTACGAGCAATTTGATCGCAGTTTCCCAGTCGATGCTGCGGGGCACGTGCCACTATTGGACACCTTCATCCCTGGATTCGCTTGTCCATCGGACGCGGGCCCGAATCATGTCATACTTGGTGGCGGACATGACCACGACCACGACCACGATTTGGCATCTGATGATGATCACGATCATGATTATGATGGGAACGTCGATGAATCGGGCGAGCCTTTATTTAGTGTAGGTCGCGCCAATTTTGTTGGCGTTTTTGGCACATTGGAGGTAGAGGAAGACGTCATTCAAAGTGATGGAATGTTCTTTCGAAACAGCAAGATTCGCGTCGCTCAGGTGACCGACGGCACCAGCAACACGCTATTCGTTGGTGAACGAACCAGCGAACATGGCGTTTCGCTTTGGTCGGGTGTGGTGCACGAAGCCCAGGCTCCCTTTGCCAGAATTTTGGGAACTTGTGATCACCTTCCCAACACTCAGGATCACCACTTCGACGATTTCAGTAGCAACCATCCCCAAGGCGCCAACTTTGTGCTGGTTGATGGTTCGACACGAATGTTCAACGATGATATGGATGTGAACGTTTACCGAGCGATGGCCACTCGTGGCGGAAAAGAAGTGGTTACTTCTGACTTCTAATTGGCGGGTTTCCTAAGTGTGAACCAAGAGCAAAGCACCAAGCGCTCCGACGCTTGGTGCTTTTTGCATGTTGCAGTGGTTTGAATTTCGCATTCAATTTCGTGTTAACAATCGGCTTCACAAAGAATCCAACGCTACAAGCAATGTAGTGGTGTTTTGCGGTTCCCAATGCTTATCAAGTCGCCGTGTTGATAGCAGTTGCGGGGATTGTTTAGCTAAAGTCAATCAGCCAAGTTCTACGTGGTTAGAACGGCAACATCGAAGGGGTTCACTCAATGATAAAACCCGTAGTATCGCTCTTGATTCAGAACGGCAGATTTCAAGAGATTAGTGATGCCGCCAGACGGTAATTCTTCACCTAGGCCTGAGAATTTTGCGACCATATTGTTGACTTCGCGCATCGTTGGCCATCTTAAGGTTTGGCTGCAAAAGTTTAGAAGGCGATTGAAAAAGTGACTCAACAAATGTCACTATTTGGTCTATACTTGAAGCTTCCATTAACCTAGATGAGTGCCAAGAATGATGATCGCCTTTGGAAGATACTTTACGACTTTGACTTTCGCTGTTCCCGTGATGCTAATGCTTGCGGTTTCGCCTAGCCTAGCGCAGGATCGCTCGGAATCGATCGTCAGGGTCGGCATGGGAAGTTATGCAAAGGTTCCCCCGGCTGGCGTGAATCGGCCCCCGGGCAAAATTTTCCGCACCGACAATTGTGTTGGCCCCATGCCAACCAATGATTGGTGGAGTTCACTGGCATGGGAACCGCTTTCTAGTGCGATGTTCCCGCATCCGATGGGCGTGCAAGCGATTTCATCTGGCCTGAAGGTAAACTACCCGGGTGCAAACATGGCTGCCAATGAAGCGGCAATCATGGGTGGTGGCGGCAGTGACCTTGTGATCGGTCACTCGGCGGTGCCAGAGTTTTCTCAAGCGTTGGTGGATAGTTTCAGCGATTGGTTTGTTACGGCCAGTTTTAGACATGAAACCCAGACTGCCGATCAACAGTTATTGACAACTTTCGGGCACGGTTCCCCCTTTGTTTTCGTTCGAATCAAAGGTGGCCAACCAACGCTGACTTTTAACGAACTGCCAAGGGTTTGGAAGGGTGATCGGCAGTCTGCGGTGCTAGGGATTTCCGTTGCTAATCGTCACTACGGAATTTTCGCACCGGAGGGATCCACTTGGTCGTCCTTGACGCAATCAAAATGGACGGCCGAGATTGGAAGCAAAGAATATTTCACCATTGCCTTACTGCCCGATTCCAACGAGGCAACATTAAAGCGTTTCCAGAAGTATGCCTTCTCGCCGGTTACCGATTCAAAAGTCCAATGGGAATTTGACGAAACTAGCGCCCGAGTCACCACGACTTATCAGGTGCAAACGCAACCTTATGAAGCAAATCGTTTGGTTGAAACCGAGGGTACTATTCTTGCACTTTACCCGCACCAGTGGCTGAATACCGAATCGAAGTTCGCCGGGGCGTCTTATCGTTCGGTTCGCGGCGAAATGAAGGTAATCGAAGGCGAAAAATTTGAAACGGGGATGATCTACCCAGGTTTATTGCCATCAATGCCAGTCGTAAATGATCCTAAAGTTCGTCAATTGCTAAAGCAATTTCTAGCCGAAGACGTGAAGCAAGAAGCCAAAACCGTTGGTGACACTTATTGGTTTGGGAAGCAGCTAGGAAGTTGGGCGACTTCGATTCCCTTGGCACAGCAAGTGGGTGAAAATGACATTGCAAAACGGTTGACCGGAAATGTGAAGGCCGGACTGCAAAATTTCTTCACCGCAATGAAGTCGGATGGCAGCATCAAGAGTTCCGGCGAAGGCTTGTTTTATTTGGATCCCAACTGGGGAACGGTTATCGGGTACCCTGCCAGTTATGGTTCTGACAATGATATCAACGACCACCATTTTCACTACGGCTACTTTATTCGTGCCGCAGGTGAAATCGCGCGATGTGATACTAAATGGGGAACCGAAACGCAGTGGGGTGGCATGGTCAAATTACTGATCGAAGATGTGGCCTGTGCCCGTCGAGATGATGCTCGTTTTCCGTTCCTAAGAAATTTTGATCCCTATGCAGGACATACTTGGGCTAGCGGGCACGCAAAGTTTGGTGACGGGAATAACAATGAATCATCCAGCGAGGCGATCAATGCGTGGTATGGGGTGATCTTGTTTGCCGAGGCGACAGGGGACAAGGAGCTTCGCGATTTGGGTGTCTATCTATTGACCACGGAAATCGAAGCGATTAATCACTATTGGTTCGACGTTATTGATCAATTTCATCACGAAAAGTACTCGCCTTCGGTCGTGACGATGGTGTGGGGCGGCAAGGGGGCCAATGGCACTTGGTTTAGCGGTAATCCCGAGACCGTGCATGGAATCAATTGGTTGCCCGTGACAGGTGCATCACTTTACTTGGGGCGTTACCCCGAATACTGTGAAAAGAACTATCAGGCGTTGGCCCAAGAAAATTTGGTCGATGATAAAAAGAAGGCGGACAAAGCAGGCACTGAAAGTAAGAACTTGGACGGGACCGCTTGGGATGATTGGGCAGATTTAGTTTGGATGTATCGCGGTTTGTCGGATCCAGACGATGCGATGAGGCAGTTCAAGAAAGGTTCGGGCGGCACTTCACCGTCTTCAGGAAACACGTACGCCAATACGCTTGCTTGGCTGGCAACACTGCAAGCGTACGGTCAAGTGGATCGGACCGTTTGGGCCGATACGACGTTTTATGCCGTGCTTCAAAAGCAAGGTAAGCGAACGTACATGGCATGGAACCTTGGATCGACCACCAAGAAGGTGACTTTCTCCGACGGTACCGTGCTTGAGTGCCGGCCAAATGAATCCACGGTCCTAAGTAAATAGAAGTTGTAAATTTCCAACACAGACAATGACCAATGCGGGTGAATCGGGGTCAATGTGAGTGAAGGGTGGCTTTCAAACGGTCGTGAACACCGTCCAAGCCAGCAGTGCAATTACCCCGCGTAACTGCTTGCTTGCGACGTGTTTTAGATTACTTTCTTAGAAACGCGGGAGCGTCAGGTACCATCAGGTATCCAAAGAGATCAATTTTTTGTTTCTCGGTCAGTGAATCTAAGAGTCCTTCTGGCATCAGCGATTGATCCGATTGGCGGATTTCTTCAACATCATCAAGCCGAACCAATTGCACGTCAGTTTGCGTGGTTAGTTTGAAGGAAGCTACATTTTTTTCGGTGATGACACCGCTTAGCGTTCGTCCGTCCGTCAACAGAATGATTGACATCCGAAAGCCTTCCCCAACCTCTGCCGAAGGTGCCAGAATATTTTGCAACCAATACGCTTTGTTGTTACGTTGCGAACCCGTAAGATCGGGGCCAAGACGTTCGCCTTGCCCAAACAAACGGTGACATTTGGCGCAGTTTGCTGTAAACAAACCGTGTCCAGCAACTAAGTCAGCATTGGCCAAATTTTCGTCGGATAATTGAGTTTGCAACGCAGCATTTTGTTTTAATCGATCGCCTTGAATCAAGGCATTTTCAGGCCACATGTCTACGATGGTTTGGTTCAATGTCGCCTGGCCTAGCAACTGCATCTGCCGCAAAAGGTAAGGGGTCACTGATTCTTTGGAAATCGAATTGGCTTCGACCGCATCCAACAAGAGTGTTGCGGTGGAGGCACGTTGACACAATGTTGTGATGAGAGCATTTTGCGCGTTCGGGTGACTGTTAGAAAATTGGTTTAGCATCTGTGTTTGCAGTGAAAGATCGTTTACTAAACCTATGGATGCAGCGGCCGTCTCGCCCAGAAATCGGTCGGATAATAGGTTCAATAGCAGTTCTTTGGCAGCCGCCTGCTCTTGTTCGGAAACGGTTGATTTTTCCTGCGAAGCGAGTGATAGATTCAGCGATCTTGCAAGTGCTTGAATCGTGGGGCGACGGACATCGAGCGGCTGTTGCCCATTGCCAGCAATTTTCACTAAATCGTTAAGGCTTCGGCTGTTGCCAAAGGCCAGCGTCGCCTCTGAGAATGCCGTCGACATTGCAGGCGAATCTTCGATCTTTAGCGTTGTGCTGAGCGCCTGCCAGCCGGTCGGTGGAGTCAATTGGTTCCAGCCTCGCAGCCCATCCGCAATGCCTTTGATGACCGCAATTTGCTGGGACAGTGCGACTTGGTTGTTGGCAAGATAGCCAGTTAATTCATCCAACGCGCCGGCTTGAAAGGTGTGCTCAATCGCCAATCGTCTGGCAATAAACTGATCCACGCGGGGTAGTTTACTTTGGGCTAAGAGTTCGGAAATGCGATCACGATTTCCCGCGATTGCGGGTTCGATGCCGTACCAGACCATAAGCGGGAAGACTCGGTCTGCGGCAAATTCGCTATGCTGCAACAACGTCTTGGCCATCGCCCAACGTTCTTCGTTGGACATCAATCGCATGGCGGCAGCGAAGTAGGTAAGCACCAAACCATGCTCTTCATTGGCTGCGTGTTCCACAAGCGTTTGCGAAATCGTCTTTGGGATTTGAGCCAAATTTAACCCATCCGCCGGTAGGCTGGAGGGATCGTTGACACCATCGGACAGAAGTCGCGTGGCCCAGATTCGCACATGAGGATCCGAATGAGCCAGCAAGGAAGTCAGTTCCGCGGTATCCAATTGATCCATTGCCCAGAGGTAATTGATTGCCTGGGTCCGTTTCCACGAAACGTCAGCGGTGTGGATCGTTCGACGTAAGAGTTCGACTGCTGCCTGCTTCGTGGACGCTGCGTTGGAATTGCCAGCGATGTTTGCTTGGTGATTTACCTCTTGAATTCGCAAACGAGCCATTCGGCGAACCCAAGAGTTTGGAGCGGAAACCAGACCGGCCAAAGCCAGTAGATTATTGCCAGCCAAAATTTCCATGGTCGCAGGATTCGCTTTTGCAGCAGGTGTTCCTGGCCTGGCGTAGTCGACGCGGTAAATACGTCCCGAGGTTCGATGAACTCCATCATTTTCATGGCATTCGCCGATGTCCGACCAATCCAAAAAGTAGACCGCCCCGTCGGGACCGGTGATCAGGTCGATACCGCGAAACCATTGGTCATTGGTTTCCAACATGTCGGGACGATGGACTGCGGTAAAGGTCGCCCCCTCTGGTTGAATGTGTTCGCGATTAAATCGCCGTCCGTGAAAATTTAGTGTGAACACATCCCCTTGGTACTCCTTGGGCCAACGATCCCCCAAGTAGAACATCAGGCCGCTATGGGCGTGACCGCCACCTGCGGCATCGGTTCCGCTGGTCATACCCATGCGTTGTTGCTGCCAACTTTCGGTGTTTTGGTCCCAGTGAACATGGTCAGCCGTTTGCTGGATAAGTTCGAACAGATTAGGAGCCAAGACCTCACCATACATTCGTTCAAAGTGCGAACCTGGGATCCCATGCCAAAAATGTCCGATCACGGTATTGATGAAAAACAGTTGTCCGTTTTCGTCCCAATCATGCCCCCAGGAATTGGTAGTGCCTTGGCAGACGATTTCGAATTTCTTTAGCGTTGGGTGGTAACGCCAGATGCAGCAGTTCAAGGGGATCCGTTTTTCCTTGGCGGTGCCAAGCATGCCAACGTAGCTATTGGCTTGAATGCCGTGCCTCCCGTACAACCAGCCATCGGGTCCCCAGCGAAGGCCATTGACTAGGTTGTGACCAACCTCCTGATCATTGAATCCATCTAAGATCACTTGTGGCGGACCATCAGGCACCGCATCGTTGTCGGCGTCAGGAATGAAGATCAATTCAGGGGCGCAAAGCAACCAGACGCCTCCCATACCCACTTCCACACTGGACAGCAGTTTTGCCTTGTCCCAAAACACTTTGGTCTGGTCCGCGGTGCCATCGCCGTCTTCGTCGGTAAGGACAAGGACGCGGTCGAACAATTTTCGTTCGAAGCCCAAGGGACGTTCGGCATACGTGTAATTTTCAGCCAGCCACAGCCTTCCCGAAGTATCGAAGGTGGCCGCGATCGGTTGTGAAATCGACGGAGCCGATGCGAAAAGATTCAGCTGGAAATTTTCTGGCAATTCCCAGCTTGCTAACGCTTGGGCGTCAGTTAATGGCGAAATGGTTTCGACTTGAGTGTTTTGTCCCTTGTCAAACGGCTGCTTGTCTGTTTGGGATTGGGTTTGCGTTGCGGTTTCCTGCACGGCGAACGCCAGCGAAAGCGATTCAAATTGCAAGGTTCCCGCGATCGCTAGGATCCATAGCAAGGAAGAGGATGCCGGTGGAAACCAAGTTTTAGACACAGATGAACACATAACGAAACCTTCAAGGATTGCGGCGACTAATTGTCGGTCCCTCCACCACTGTACCTAGGAACCGGCCCTACAGTTTAGACCAAATTTCGACGCCTGAGGGCGGTGATCGGGTGGTGATCGGGTGGTTTTTGGATTCGTCCGAAGCAGGATTCGCGTCTTGACAGCGGTACACTGTTTACTTGCCATGCCCTAGCAATCGTCTCCAGCTTGCCCAGGGTTGTGAGTTTGGGGGGAAATTCGAACCTGGCAATCCGCTGGCATGGGCGAAACCTGGGAGTTGCCAGAAGAATTAACCCTGTGAATCGGCAAAACTTGGTACCATGGCGACAGAGAAAAACGGTGCCGGCGGCAACGGTGTTTTTATTCCCAGCGGGTGCGTTTGCCGTCAGCGGCCAGCATCCTAAATTTTGGAAACGATCGTCAAGTTGAATCTTGATCGACACGTCGCCAAACCAATCGTATTCTAAGCCGCGTTGGGTCGAAAGCATTTTGGATTAGGCTGACCATGAACATGAATAACCGGTCGGGTGGTGCGACTAAGCGAATCATCGGCAAGCATGAATCGGTCGGGATTATTTCTAGCGTGCCCGCGTTGGTATGCCGCTGGTTGACGCAGACGGTCTTTGTCCAGGCCATCGTCATTCAAGCCATCTTTGTTCAAGTGGCAGCGCAGGTTTTGGCAGCGCAGGTTTTGGCAGCGCAGGTTTTGGCAGCGGAAGTTTTGGCAGCGGAAGTTTTGGCAGCGCAAGTCTTGCCAGCGGAAGTCTTGGTGGCTCAAGTGCCGGTCTGCCTGTTTGCCGTGGACAGGGATGCGGTAGAGTCCGCTCCAGCGAGGCAAGGCATAGCCGTTGACCTGCCGTTGGTGGCTGAAAGTCGCGGCCTGCGTGAGGTTTTGAAGCTAGATGGTATTTTCCGCAGCCAGGCCAAAGTGCAAGCCGGTTCGTTGAATGAAATAAGTGGGATGGCCGCCTCGCAATTTCACACAGACCACGTTTGGGTTCACAACGATTCGGGTGGCGAGGCTGAATTGTATCTGTTGGGCCCCGCTGGTAAAGTTGCAGTGACCGCCAAGTTGACCGGCACAAAGAATCGAGATTGGGAAGACTTGGCGTCGTTTAGCCAAGATGGCCACCACTATTTGGTGGTGGGTGACGTTGGAGACAACGCCGAAAAGCAAGCGACAGTTCGACTTTGGATCGTCCAAGAACAGGACTGGCTGAGCGAAGGCAAAGCGAAGGTCAACGTGAAACCTGGGTGTGAAATTGAAGTCACTTACCCTGAAGGGGCTCAAGATTGTGAAAGCGTCGCCGTTGTGGGTAATCGTCTGTATTTGGTGACCAAAATATCTAGCAAAAGAAGCAAACAATTTCCATCGCTGACGGAATCGACAATCTACAAGGTTGAATTCGATCTAAATCGAGAGAAGCAGAAGATTGACGCGGTAAAAATTGGAACGTGTCCATTGGGTCTTGCGACAGCGATGGCGTTTTCTCCCGATGGTCGATTTTTGGTGATACGCGATTACACCCAAGTTGTTGCGTATGATCGTGCGGAATCCCAAACTTGGGATCAGCGTTTGGCAGAGGAACCAAGTTCAAGATTTCCAGCCCCTTTTCAGAGGCAGGCAGAGGCGATTTGTTTTTCTGTCAATGGAATGGAACTTTGGACCATCAGTGAGGGTGCTAAACAGTCGTGGTGGAAAGCGAATTTAAGAAAGGTAGCCCAGTGAAGATTAGCCCAGTGAAGATTAGCTTCATGAAGTGTTTGAACGTGAAACGTGACTTTGTATTTGGTGATGCGATGAATGTGAAAATTGGACCGAATCGTGAACTTGTTGGTTGTCGTGCTTTGAAGCATAGCTTGAACCGTTGTTTAAGTGTTAAGTCGGTTTTCGCCTTAGCGTTCACCCTTAGCATGCTTGTGATTCAGGCGTTCACTTTGGGGCAAGATGCTCAACCGCAATCAAGTGAAGACGGGCCTCAGATCCGAGTGATGAGCTTTAATTTACGACTTGGGATTGCCGACGATGGCGACGATCGATGGGAATTGCGAAAAGAATTACTCTTTAAAACGATCGAAAATTATTCTCCTGACTTGCTGGGGACTCAAGAGACGTTCCCGTTTCAATCGGAGTTCTTGCAGCAGCAAATGCCCGATTTTCAAGCGGTGGGGCGTGATCGCAATCCCAAATCGCCCAACGATAAGGAACAGTGTACGATCCTGTTCAATCGAAAACGGTTCGACTTGGTGGCATCAGGTCACTTTTGGCTGAGTGAAAATCCGGATCAAGCGGGTTCGCAGAGTTGGGATTCCTCCTTGCCGAGGATGGCATCTTGGGTTCGGCTTTGGGATCGGAACGCTGAGCGAGCTTTAGTTTTTGTGAATACTCATTTTGATCATCGGGGGCCTGCCGCACGAGCGAACGGAGCCACGGTGCTTAGACAGAGGATCGAGAATCTAGGTGCCGATACGCCGATCATTTTGACGGGTGATTTCAATTGTGCGTCCGATAGCCAGCCCTATCAAAATTTAGTCAAGGTTCAGGTTGGCCCCAGCGGTGACACACCTATGCCAAGTTTGATTGACACTTTTTCGACGATTCATGCCGGTAAAGTGAAAGATATTGGTACCTTCAACGGTTTTAAGGGTACGAAATCAGGAGCTCGTATTGATTGGGTTTTGGTCTCGCCCCAATGGAAAATTATTTCGGCTGAGATTGACGATACCAACGACACCGGGCGTTACCCGTCGGATCATTTCCCGGTTACATCGGTGATCCAATGGGACAAATAATAGCCGTTAGATAGGCTAGTGTGATTCGAAGCGAAGTGGGTGCTTTGGGGTGTTTCCGAGTCAAATACATCGAGACTTTTAGCGGCCAGTTAGGGAGCCTTTGCAACAGTTGAACAGTTCCGCGAAGTCCGTTATTGGTAGTCGACCGTGTATTTCGATTGCCGTTTATTCCGATGGCCGTGTGTTTTGATGGCCATGTATTGCAAAGGTAGTCGTGTGAGTGAACGTGGGTTCGGACACCCGATTCGATTTGCTACCAAACGTGACTTAGGCTTAGTTAGGTTTGCCTGGGTGCTGGCAGTAAATTACTGAAGTTGTTGTGATGTGCTTCGATTTAGATTTTGTTTGGGTGAATTAATCGTTTAGGAAATTTTGTGCATCGTAGTTTAATGGATTTAGACGCAAATGGTTCGGTTTTGGTGGGTTCGGATGTTGAAGTTAAGACAACAGCAGGACCATTGAATCGAACATGGCGTGGAGAGATGCCGTCGTTCCGTCCTACCAGGGGATTGGGTGGATCGCATCTGCAAACCGTGCTAGTTCCGTATCTTGGGGCTCCGCGCTTGCCCGCGACGATTCAACATAAGATTCCGTTGTCCGATGGAGACTCGGTCACGTTACACGAAAATCGACCGATCCAAACCAGTGATAACTCAAGCTTGGCCAATGGAAGCGACCTGGCAGACTCGCCGGAAGTGGCGATCGTTTCGGTGCACGGTTTGGCAGGCTGCAATCAAAGTGGCTATGTGCGGCGGTTGGCAAAGTTGGCGAACCAACGAGGTTGGGTCAGTTACCGCATGGACATGCGGGGTGCAGGCGACAGTGGAGTTGGATCGACGTATCTGTATCATGCTGGCCGAAGTGATGACGTTGTGGCGGCGATTGAGTTTGTGCGACTCAAGAACCCGAATGCAAAAATATTTCTATGCGGTTTTTCGTTGGGCGGTTCAATCGCCCTGCATTTATTATGTGAACATAGCGAGGCAGCCAGTCGGTTACTGCACGGAGCGGTGGCGGTGTGTCCTCCGCTTGATTTGAATGGCTGTTCGCAGAATTTGCGTCGAGGCCTGAATCGAATTTACGATCATACATTCGCCAGAGCGTTATGGAATGTGTTGCAGGATCGTCCGAAAGTCCAGCAGCATATGGGCGAGAAGTTTCCCAAACGGCGTCCAACAACTCTTTATGACTTTGACAATTTGGTGACGGCACCGCTTGGCGGATATGAATCAGCGGCCCATTATTACAATCGGTTCAGCACAGTTAACCGGGTCGGTGAAATA
>JBDNHU010000230.1:0-9765 GCA_041688615.1 Mariniblastus sp.
CGAGGGGGCGAAGAATACGATCCAGTGGGCGCGGCAAAACGCGCAGGCTAGTTACGACCAGCCGTTACCGATTCGTTGGATTTGCGACGATGTGATGACTTATGTGCAGCGCGAAGTCAAGCGTGGGCGAAAGTATCAGGGCTTGATCATCGACCCGCCAGCTTACGGGCATGGCCCCAAGAAGCAAGTGTGGAAAATTCATACCGACTTGCCCGTTCTTGTCCAGCAATTAAGTCATTTGTGCGATGAAAGTTTGCAGTTCGTTTTGCTGACCGCTCATTCGGCTGATTATACCCCCAATGGCTTGGCCTATTTGCTGGGTGAATGTATCAAACGCTTGTCACCAGGCGTGATCGCCTTGGGCAAGATTGAAAGTGGTCCGGTTGAGCTAAGTTCTTCGTCATTCGATGGCGTAGAACGGAAGGCTGGCGATCGTGGACTGGCCGCCGGGGTGAAGGCGATTTGGATACGTGGCGAAAGTTGAGGATTGGACTTGTGATTGAGATTATTGAAATAAGGCGGAGTGAAGGCATGTTGATTTTTGGAAGCGGAAGCAGAGTCAAAAGTGTTGCCAGGTTTTCACGGTTAACTCTGTTTGCACTGTGGGTGTTGTGTTTTGTTCTGCCAGATCTAAGCCTTGGGCAAGTTGCAACGCTTGAAGCTGGGCCTGAAATCGATGTGACAAAAGATGGCCGATACAATTCGGTAGTGTGGGTTCAACAGGCAGCGGAATATCGAATTTTGGCGAGGCAAACGTATCGCTTAGCGACTTTACAAATGGTCACCGGATTGGATGATCGCTTGTGGTCTGCCGATGAAGTGCAATTAGAGAATGACCGCTATTGGATGAAACCACCCGCGGTCATTTTGGACTTAGACGAAACGGTACTGGACAATTCATCGTACAATGCCAGAAATATTGCGGATGGCCAACCGTACGACTTGGAAAGTTGGAACGCTTGGTGTTTGGAAGCAAAGGGGTTGCCGATTCCCGGTGCTAAAGAATTCTTAAGCAAAGCCAATGCATTGGGCGTGAAAGTATTCTTTGTGACCAACCGCCGTGATGAAGTCAAGCAAGCCACGATCCAAAATTTAAACGCGTTGGATTTGGGTGTCCCAGCGTCTGCCGATAACGTGTTGACTCGGAATGACGACCAAGGACGGGCCGGGGATAAGTTGTCCCGACGCGCGATGGTGGCCAAAGACTTTCGCATTGTTTTGTTGATTGGTGATAATTTGAGTGATCTCTGTGACGGAGTCGAAATTCAGGATTTGGAAGCCAGAAACGAAGTGGCTGCAAAAAAAGAGGCCCTGTTGGGAAGTCGCTGGATCGTGATGCCCAACCCAGTTTATGGATCTTGGGAACGATCGATTCCGGCCCAAACCAAAGGACTTAGGCTGGACCGCTAGACCGTCGCGGGGCATTTGGGTGGCTGGTAGTTCACGGGTGTATTTCGTACGCCAGGGAGCAGGCAAGTCGCTTCCGCCACTCGCCTAAATTTAAGGGCAGTTTCTCTTGGATTGGAGGCCAACGAGTGAAATTATTTCGAAATTCTGTCAGTTGGGCTGCCCTTGAGCGTTATTTACCGGGGCGTTTTAGGGGATTGCGAGCCGCCTGATTGAATGTCACTTGGGTAGGATTTTACGAATTTAACGCAGTTTTCGAAGGAAATTCTTGCCTATTCGAAGTTTTTGGCGTTGATTTTCACTTAAGAAGTAGATTGCGGGCATTTTTGCCCGCCTGCTGGTCATTCGTTGTATAGAGTTCAATAATGGAAGTCAGACGTCCCCTGGAATATTGTGGCCGTAGTCTTGGCAACAGGGTTTGTTGCTTTGGAACAAAACAGTAAGTATCGTCCTGTGAATATTGCCCACTGAAAATTGCCAGGTGAATATTGCCAGGTGAAAATTGCCAGGTGAATATTGCCAGGTGAATATTGCCAGGTGACGTACGACCGTTAGGTTGAAGTCAGTTGTTGATTGAGTGTAAAAAAAAAACAGAATAAAGTCTTGGCATTTTGCCAGGGCATTCAAAGTTTTAACGGAGGTTTACCGTGGAAGTTAGCATCACAGCTAGGCATGGATCAATTACCGAAGAAGCAAACGATTTGATTCGCCAAAAAGCAGCAAAATTGCCAAGGTTCTATGAGCGAGTGACTCATGTGGATGTAGTGATTGATTTGCAACATACGGACGAGCCGGCAGTGGAAATGAAAGTTTCGGCCGAGCATCACGATGACTTCTTTGCCAAGGCCACCGGCAACAATGTGCTGACTGCGGTCGAGAGCGTTGTTCAGAAGTTGGAACAACAATTGAAGAAGTACAAAGGAAAGCTAACCAATCACAAACATGCGAAAGTCGTGTTGAATGGAGAAGTCGACGAATAGTCGCTTGGCATCGCCGCGGTGTCGGCGAACCAATTGAATGAATCAGTAATGGGAAATGGATCTTCTAGATCCGCTTCCCATTATTTTTTTGGTGGGGAGTGCACCGTGAAACAACCGTTGGCCCACTTCGGATTGATGATTGAAGACTTATTGCCGAATGTCAAAGCGTGGTCCTTATCAAATGGTGTTCTAGCAGTTAGGATGCCATCGGAATTTCTGCGGGATGACGGAAAATGATAGCAGCGTATCGCGTTCTTCAGCGGGTTGTTGGCATTGCCTTGACCACCACTTACGGCGTGTTTTGCCGGGATTTCAAATTGTCTTACGAATTTATGCTTCTGGCTAACAACGATTACTCAACCAGGTTTCCTAAACGCTTGATGCGATGAACATTTCAGAAATATACCAAAGTGTGCAAGGTGAAGGAGAATTGCAGGGCACGACCAGCACCTTTGTGCGGGTTGCGGGATGCAATTTACGCTGCTGGTTTTGTGACACGCCGTTTGCTTCGTGGAAACCTGAAGGCGAAGATCATTCGTTGGAAGAAATTATGCAACGCGTGAGCAATGATTCAGCGCAGCATGTTGTTTTGACGGGTGGCGAACCGATGTTGTTTGCTGAAATGATTCCATTGACGCAGCAGTTGCATCGATTGGGGAAGCATATCACGGTCGAGACCGCGGGCACCCTATTCTTGCCCGTGGCATGTGACCTGATGAGTATTAGTCCGAAGTTGCAAAATTCGGATCCTTCGGAGGAGCTTGCGGGAAAATGGTCGGCGCGTCACCAGCGTGATCGACATCGTCCCGAAGTGATCCATCAATTGCTAAGTCAATATCACTGTCAATTGAAATTTGTGATTGATCGCCCTGAGGATATTCAGGATGTGGAAGATTACTTGTCTGAATTTCCCTTTGTCAGGCAATCTCAGGTTTGGTTGATGCCACAAGGAACCGACGCCCAGCAATTGCTTCAAAAAGAGACGTGGCTGTTGCCCGCTTGCCAAGAGCGCGATTGGCACTTGTGTCGGCGCAAGCATATTGAATGGTTCGGCCATCGACGCGGCGTTTAAGCAGTGGCCATCAATTTCCCAGCGCGGCCCCAGCTAGTTCGTGCACCCAGAGTCGTTTGTGTACCCAGGCGCTAGTTTCAGTTGCCGGTGGTGGGTGGGCTTGGCACCTGGGTGGTTTCCAGCAGGCGACCGGTTGCGGTCAAGATTCGTTGTCGTGCCAGAGCGACATTCAGATCAGCCAACGATAGGCGGTTTTCTGCGTCGGTCAACCTTCGTTGCCCTTGTAGTAATTGGTCCAGCGCCAGTGATGGGGTTGCGCCCTGCATGACACCGCCTTCGATAAAGGCGAAATCTTCCCAGCGACGTTGCAGCTGGTCTAATGACGTTCGCATATCGATCACCGTCCGCCAGGCTGTTTCTCGACTTTCCAAGGAAGCGTTTAGCCGAGTGTAGGCTTTCTCGACTTCGCCAATGATTTCATTTCGCATGATCTTGTAGGCGTCGTTGGCTTGCATCTTACGAAGTTGGGCCTGCCTGAGTTCTGCTTTGGCGTTCCTGCGGCCGCGGGCTAATTCGTATTCAAAACCACCGTAATATCCGGGGGTGGTCGATCCGAATTGATTTTGCCAAGCTTGTTCGATGCCTGAATCGCCTTCCAAACCGCTGGTGTACACCCCAAAGACCATGTCCAATTTGGGTGCCAATAAGCAACGGCTAACAAAGACCTGTCGGTCAGCGACTTTCGCGCTGATGCTTTCACGTTCCAATTCGAAACGGTTTTCAAACGCAGTGTTGAGCAGACTGTTCAGGCTTTGCAGTTCTTGGACAAAAATGTCGTCTTGGAATTCGGCTGGGATGAATTCAACATCGTGTACGAATTCAAAGTCGGGGTCACCGATTCGTTCTCGAATACTGATTTCCAGCTCGCGCAACGTTTGCATGGCATTTTGCAGTTCATTTTTCCGCAGACTCACTTCCGCCTGTGCCAACGCGATTTGGCTAAGCGAGGTGTCATAATTAACGCGAGCCTTTAGCATTGCTAAGATTTCGTTTGCGCGTTCTAAACTACGACTAAGTTGGATGTAGACGACCCGCGCGTTCTCTAAATTCCAGTACAACGTTCCCAGTTCACCGATTTCTGATTGTAGTTCGGTTGATAATCCTGCCAAGAAACGTTCGATTGTAATTCGGCAATGACGATTGAAGATTCGTTATACTGGGCGCCGGATCCTTGCATCAAGGGCATGTTAACATCGATACCAAACGTGGCTGTGCCCTGATCTTGGGGTGTGAAAAAGTTTGAATTGCTGTTTTCGAAACCCAACCTTTGATACATTTCCATGTTGGCTCCGCCCATGAACTTTTTGGTGAGCCCCCCCCGAGCGTTCCAGGTGTTTTGTTCCAGGAACGGTGCGCCACCGGTAGTCAGGGTGTTACCCACAGGATCTTTGGTATCGGTATATTTGGTGTCAAGATTGAACAGGGGATCAAACTTCGATTTCGCTCGATCGATTTCTGTTTCCTGAATTTGGGTGGACCGTTGGATCGTACGTATTCTTGGCGAATTACGCAGCGCCGCATCGATCAACTGGGTCAACGTAATCGTTCGGACATTGGCATTGGGACGTTGGTGGTCGGCCAGTTGCGCCTTCCACCAATCGGGAAGTTCATTCACCGCAGGGTTGCGGATTGGCAATGGGTTCTTGGGTGGTAGCGCAGGGTTGGTGGAAACTGCTGGGTTGGTTGGCAGCGCTGGAGGTGCCAATTGCGCAGGCGTGCCCAGAAGCGGGGCGACTTCCTGGGAACCCGGCGACGTTGCAACGTCTTGTCCGTTGACCCCGGGCTGGGGACTTTCCATTTGCTGGGCAATCTGGAGCGTGGCGTGGTCTTGGGCAAGAGGTGTGGTTTCCTGGATCGCATCCAGTGGCAAATCTTGGATTGGATAGTTTTGTGCAGTATTTTGTATGGTAGGGGTGGCAGCCAGTGAGTCAGGTGCAAGCGAGTTGATCGGATTCTGATTGAGCGAGGGATCGACGTCGGGTGTTGCTTGGTCCCATTGATCGGCCAGCGACTGAATTAGCATGTCTTGGGCAGAAGCATAATCGGTTGGTGTAGGCGATGACGAACCCCGGTTTAATACCGGAACGGCCTCGGGTTGGATCGTTGGATTGGACGCAGTGTTATTGGACGCAGTGTTATTGGACGCAGTGTTATTGGCGCGGGTGGTGATTAGCTGAACATCCAGTGGGGCCGCTGCTTCCGAGTGGTCGCCCGGCAATTGGGCCAGTGCGGGTGCCGATTGATCCGGCCATTTTCCGACGATAATTGGATTTTTAGGACCTTCAAGGCCCTGTAGCGAATCGGAAATGATTGGTAGATCTTCGACGGGCGGCTGGTAAATCGATGGCCATTGACTTCCAGTTTGGGTGCTGGCCGATTGACCCTCAACTTCGGCGGTCCATGGTGTAGCCACTTGCAGCGGTGGAACGGAATCCTCAGCAGCGGCAGCGGCGAAGATCGACGGGTTCTCAAAGATCGACGGTTGTGGCGAATCCGCTCCGCTGGAATCAACGACCGCGGCTAGACCTTGATCAGGGGCAACGCGATCAGCCGCAATTTGATTTTCCATCGGTTGATTGGGCAGGTCATCGATTTGGGGAAGATTAGTGGTGTGCTGTTGTCGGCCGAATGGACTGCCATCGGGTGTCCCTGTAACAGCACCATCGATCGCAGTCCGCGTGTTGGCAAACGGGTTCGAGTGGGCGTCGATTTGATCGGCTTGATTGCCTGGGGTAGTGTTTGGGGATAAGTCACTAGAATACGGGAGTCCGGCGGTTTGGCTTGAAGGTGTATGGGGACCCGTCTTCAAATTGTTGGCAAATCCAGTGCCGGTAGATGCATTCGGGGGCAGGCGACTGGAACCCGAGTTTCTTTCGTCGGGGTTGGCTGCAGTACTAGTGACTGTTTGCAACGCTGGGCCTTCCCGGGAATCCAGATCGTTGAAGCCGTTTTGAGTCCACGTTGAAGTGTTTGGGCCGTCCATCAACCAGGCCTGGTCACCGATTGATGGTGTGGTCAAGTCGTCCAGCGTCGGAGTTGCCTGGGTCGGATTGATGGCCAAATCCTGCGTGCTGGAATCACTGAAGTCGATGGTTAAATCTTCTGGGGCTTCGTTTTGACTGTCGCTGTAGCAGCGGAAGATGGCAATCGCGCAAACAAACACTAGCGTCCAGGTGACACTTGCGATGGTTTTGTTGTTGCGAAGAAATGCCACCAGGTTCATGCGGGGTTGCTAGCTACGAATAGAGGTAGTTTTGGGGATACAGACACGTTAAGAAATATCGGGATCGATAGTGTCCTAACTTCTACCTGTTTGTGCCAGTTGTGACGGTTGCATCAAAGTAACTGATCATATCGATCGAATTTCTAGGTTTGGAAGACTTTTGCCAGCATTTTTCTGGCCTCTGCGCAGCTATCTTCACTGGTAAAATCGGCACGGCTGTTTGGCTGATTTGCGAACCCTAGTGTAAATGGGTCGATTGGTGAAAGTTTAAGCCTGCTATTTCATGATGAAGTAATCAGGCCTGAACTATGCGCGTTCGGAACTTAGCATTGCCGATATCGATTTAGGAAGCAACGATGGATTGGAAAAAGTGGTTTGGCTACTGGGCGGTTGAGGGCTCCAAGAGGTCCGCTTCGCCAAAGGTGAAGAAGCGTCTGCACCTAGACGAGATCGAGAGTCGCGTCTTGATGAGTGCGTCACCGTTGGGTGATTGGGGCGGAGACGACGGTCAGATTCAAGATCTTACCGGCGCCGAGTTTGACAGCATTCTTGATTCTTTGGAAGCCAATTTGGCATCGTTAGGCCAAGATGGCCTGACCATCGATTCGTCTGTGCTACGTTTTGAAGGCGTTCCTGACGTCTCTGAAAATGCATTCGATGGAACAGTTAGTTTGGTTGACGACTGGCAAGAAGATTCCGATCGTCACGTGCTGTTCGGGGTCGATGACAATGTCCTAGACGCTTCGGCAGAGTCGTCGGTCGACACGCTGCACAACATTGTCTTTTTCGACTTCCGTGTCGAAAATGCGGATCAGTTGATCCAAGGGCTGGGATTATCCAATGCTACGATTGTGATGATTGACAGCGGTAGTGATGGCATTTCTCAGATCACCGACGCATTATCTCTCGCCACCGGTGTCCAGCAGGTTCACATCCTTTCCCATGCCAACGCCAGCGGGATATTACTGGGTGATACGTTGTTATCCAGCGATAATATCGACCAAAATAGCCAGCAACTAGCGAGTTGGAGTGCTGCGCTGACGGACACCGCTGATATTCTATTTTATGGTTGCGATATAGCGCAGACCGAAGATGGCCAAGAACTATTAAATCAAATCAGCGTTTGGACCGGTGCCGATGTCGCGGCTTCGGACGACACCACGGGTAATGCTGCAGTAGGTGGCGATTGGGATTTGGAGTTCCAAGTCGGGAGTATTGCAACCAGTTGGACTCACTTCGATGCGATGCTCGATTCCTGGGAATATCGATTGGACGTGATCACGGGGACGGCTGGGGATGACATTCTGCTTGGTACTTCGACGGCCGATACGATCGATGGCTTAGCGGGTACTGACCTTGTGATCTATTCAGGCAATCGGTCGGATTACTCGGTGACTTTAGCAGCCGGGACTTATACGATCACCGACTTGCGATCGCTCTCACCAGATGGGACGGACACGGTCACCAACGTTGAGAACTTCCGCTTTGCCGACGGCGACTTGACTTCGGCGATGGTTGCTCTCAACACCACGATCATCGAAACATTCGAGAACGGCTCACTCACTGGTTGGACTGGCGGTGCAATTGTCACAAGCAATAGCGACTTCGGACCATTTCTGACCTCTGCGGCAGCGGTAAACTCTCCTGGCACGTACCAATCGGCAACGAACGGAGTTCAAGATGTTTTCAAAACATTCGCTCTTTCTGGCAATCAAACCTCGGTCACGATCGGCTTCACATTCAATCGAATCGATAGCTGGGACGGTGAGCAGTTTCGGGTTTGGGCGAATGACGTACTTGTTTCGAGCAACACGTTCAACCAAGGTTCTACCCCAAACTATGGCGACAGCACTCCTGACATGGCCTCCGGGACGAATGTCGGCTTCGGAAATTGGGACGAAGTCACATACACCTACCTGCTGACCGTCAATACGACCGCCACCTCGTTCAAGCTTGGCTTCGGATCTGGCATTAACCAAGGCTGGAACGACGAAGCTTGGGGCGTCGATAACATAGTCATTCGCGAGCAAGCCAGCGGTACGACGGGGACCTATGCCGAAGGAACCACTGGCAATGATTCGACCACAGGTGGCTCTTTAGCGGACTCGTACGCAGGCGGGGTAGGCAACGATACTTACTCTGGCCTCGCGGGCCGAGATTATGTGTCTGGCGGTGCTGGTACGGACACGATTTCTGGCGGCGACAACGCCGACTTTATTACTGGCGGTTGGGGCGCGGATATGCTTTCGGGCGGACTGGGCAGCGATACCATCGACGGCGGCGAAGGAGCCGACACAATCTGGGGCGGTGAAGCGAATCTGATTACCAACGGGAGCTTCGAATCCGGGACGACAGGCTGGACGACGTCTGGAACCGTCGCCGCGACCTCCGGACAAGGTTCTGTGCTTGGAACAAACTCCGCAGCGTTTGGTAGCGGTCAAGGGGCGAACGATGGGGTGATCAGTCAAGCCGTTACCACCGTCGCCGGCGGTACTTACTCGCTCGGTTTTAATTATGGTGCCTTTGGCGCTGCCACAAATCAGTCGATTCGCGTGCTGGTCGTCTCCGGTGGTTTCACGGTCCTGGACCAGACCTTTACCGATCTGGGCAGTAATCCAAACATCCTTGACGACTACGAGCTTTCGTTCACAGCCTTGGGTGCTTTTACCACGGTCTCTTTCAACGACACTTCCAGCACCTCGACCGGTGTCGATGGAAACATTGACAACGTTCGACTCTTCCGAGACGACAGCGGTGTCGACATGCTCATCGGTGGCTCGGGAGACGATGTGATCTACGCAGGTGCGGGGAACGACGTTGTCATCGGTGGCGTTGGAGCGGATGCCATGTTCGGCGGCGCGGGCGTCGACACGCTCTCGTATGTCAGTTCGACATCGGCAGTCACCGTGAACTTGTCGACCAGCATTGCTTCAGGTGGTGATGCGGCAAGCGATGTGTTCTTTGGCTTCGAGAATATTATGGGCTCGGCCAACGCGGATACGCTTACCGGCGATAGTAACGCCAACCGCATCGACGGCGGAGCGGGCAACGATGAACTGCGTGGACTGGGCGGCAACGACACG
>JBDNHU010000231.1:0-6232 GCA_041688615.1 Mariniblastus sp.
AAACGATCATGATGATCGATGGGACCATGTTGTAACTGATTTCAGTCAAGACGCCGTTTTCATCTTTTTGGATTTCGAAAATGAAACTCAGCAACCTTGAGCGTTCGACGGTTTGGGTGTGCATCATCGGCAACTGCAATGTGATAATGTTGTGTGTCGCATGGAACACGATACAAGGCAGCAGGCTACCTGTTTTCAATGCCAGTAACCCAAGGATTACTCCGGTGAAAGTTGCTACGATTGATTGTTGCAGGAACCCGTGAGTGATACCGAAAAGAACCGCTGATAGCACAATTACAGTGCCAGGTTTTTGAATTCTTTGCAGTCCGGACAGGATGAAGCCACGGAAAGCCAGTTCTTCGCAGACCGCAGGCAACACCGCTAAGACTAGGAAGATGTACCACATGTTGGGAGCATCGGCAAACAGTGTCATCATGGTACGGTGTACGCCTTCGAAGTCTCCACTAATTGGATACAAAGACACAACCATCCGTTGGAATCCCATGATCAGCGGGTGGAAGAAAATCGCTAACAATAAAGCAGCGCCGATTGCGGGGATTGAATTGATTCGAAGACGCAGTGTTTGGTAAGGCGAACTGGTGAAGAAGAAGGCCATCAACATTGCTGGAAATGCGACCGCTACGACTAACATGCAGGTCGATTGGAAGGCAAACTGATTCCAGCTTTCTGGAGGTACGCAGGCAATTTGCAAGAAAAACCTGAGCGATAGAATCAAAGCGCCGCAGACGATCACTTGTCCGATCGTGGGAAGAGCTTCCCGCTGTTGAATTTTATTAAATATCCATTTCCAAAACGAAAATTTTTCGCTTGGCCGGAATAGAACAGATTCATCGTTGAATTGTCTTACTGCCCAACCAATGGCCATGTGAACACACCAACCGTTTACCACAATCACTGGAATTGCGAATTTTGCTGCCAGTAGGTAATCGCCTTCCACCAATGTACGGAGCAGGAACATCAGTCCGGTGACTGGAATCAAGCTTAAACCTAAATCGAATTCAATACCCTGAACGATGGGAACGATGATCAGCGGAAGGCAGACCATCAGGATCGGCATTAGATAGTATTGACCTTCTTTGGAACTACGCGCAAAGGCGGCGATTGCAATTGAAATCGCACCGAACAAGGCGCTAATCGGAATCAGACCCAAAATCAGCCAGAAGATCGCAATAATGGGGGGAGCGCCGATCGAAGCCATCATTTCATTGGCACCACTTGCGCCCATTTGTCTTGCTAACATGACGCCGGTCACAATGGTACATGTCAGATTCAAAAGGCCCGACATGGAACTGAAGCTCATGGTGGTCAAAAGCTTGCCGATTACAATTTCACGACGTTTGGCTGGGCTGCATAGCAATGTTTCAAGCGTTCCGCGTTCTTTTTCACCCGCACACAGATCCACGGCGCAATAGAACGAACCGGTTAATGTCCAGATGAACAGAATGAAGGGCAATATTTTCGACCAAATGTGAGCGCTGACAACTTCGCTTCCGGCCAAATCGCTACTGTTGTACTCGAAGGGGCGAAGCATCGATTCTGGCATGTCATTTTCAGCCAGGGTTTGTTTTAGCCGGCTTTGGTGCCACTCGCCTAGAACGGCTTCGACGCGAACCCCAGCCACTCGTGACTGGTCACTGGAAGAATTCAGAAACAATTGGACTTGGGGCGAAGTTGCCTCTGGAGCCGAATCCTCGGCCTTTTGATCGCTTGAATCCTGCTGGCTAGTCAGCAGTGCGTTATTCGCCTGCGCGACGTAGCCGCTGGCGGGAGCAATGAATAGCAATGCGTCGACCTGGTGACGATTCATTTCGTCTTGGATCAATTGCCGCCAACGCGAAGCACTCGAAGACTTGGTGGGCCCCAGAATCGACAACTGTTCCGCTGCAACCCAGACGTTATCGGATGAGAATTCCGCGAAGACTAATTTGGTAAGTTTTGCTTCGGGAAGATTGGTGTATTGAGGTTGAAATCCAGTTTCTGAGAATAAGGACTGGTCCGTTTTCAGGCAGTCATGCCCGACAACCAAAACGGTCGTGGATTTTTCCCTCATGAATTGAGTGATCTGCAGCATGGCCATACCCAGGATTGGATACAGCAGCAGCGGCAGGAAAATAACGGAGAATAGCGTTCGACGATCTCGCCATTGATCGCGAACTTCACGTCGGTAAATGTGGAACACGTTGGACCATTGCATTAGACGCCAAGCCTTGCAACATTAGGTTTGGTTTGGACATCTGCCGGTGTCGAAATGATGCGAAAGAAGATCTCTTCCAGATCAGGTTCAGCGAACTGAGTCGCCAATTCCTTTTTGCTGCCCTGAGCGACGATGGTTCCGCCATGAAGGATCGCCACTCGATCGCACAGCTTTTCTACTTCGCGCATGATGTGTGATGAAAACACAATGCACTTGCCCTGATCGCGAAGACGTGAAACGGTTTGAATTACGCTGCGTGCGGCCAAGATGTCCAATCCTAAAGTTGCCTCGTCGAAGATCAGAACATCGGGGTTATGGATGAGTGCCCTGGCAATCGAAATTTTCTGTTTCATGCCGGTCGACATTTTTCCGCAGAACACTTCTTTCAAATTGTCCATTTGAAAGTCTGTGAACAAAGTGACCATTCTTTGTTCAAGGTCTTCGGCAGGGATTTCGTACAGTTTTCCAAAGTACTCGACGAATTCCCAGCCTGTCATGCGATCATAAACCGCAGTATTTGCAGAGGCAAAGCCGATGTTTCTTCGTACCATTTCAGGGGCTTGAACGACTTCGTGACCGTTGACCCAAGCGTTGCCCGTGGTGGGTGCCAGAACCGTACTGAGAATGCGTAGGAGTGTAGTTTTTCCTGCGCCATTAGGCCCCAGAAGTCCTAAGATTTCACCCGGGTTCACTCTGAAAGATACGTCCCGAATCGCCCAAAACGGATTCGAATCGCCATCTTGATAGTGTTTACCGATTTGATTGACTTCGATCATTTAAACGACCTGATAATCTGTTACGGTTTAAGTTAGGGATGACACAAGTCGGTAAAGCAAGTGCACGAATCGAATCCCAATGAGCAAAACTTGGTTCCCGGCAACGGCCCGCGCTCAACTGGGGGCTTTTCAGCAGCAGTGGCAACTTACTTCAGCGGGTCAGTTTTTAGTTTGCCTGACAAGGGTGTTCTCGGGGTCGGCATACCTTCGAGCCGTGTATCGAAAAGTGCTAATAACCGTACATCGCCGGCAAGGATCAGAAACCACCACTCACAGAAGTTGTAGGGTTTTTCAAGACGCTTTGTCGTTAGAATTGTTCTAATCGCGACAGAACGTATATGCGTAACTCGGGACCGAACCTGAAATTGCCATGGACGGCTACGCGGAGAATTGGATGCCTGAAACCTGAGTTCTAGCAGTCCTGTCAACTAAGACGGTTGTCGCGATTATTTCGAATCTGGAAGCGTGATCCAGACCCAACGACCTTCACGCTTGACATCACCCAGTGCGAATGCCTGAACCACCCTGGGGTACAGGTGGCACTCCTGGGCAAAGATTCGTTTCTGCAATTGTTGGGCATCGTCACCTTCGACGACATCAACCGTTTGTTGCGAGATAATCGGGCCATGGTCAAATTGATTGTCGACAAAATGAACGGTGCATCCACTTACTTTGCATCCGTAGTCCAAGACTGCCTGATGGACGCGATCACCATAAAAGCCCTGGCCAGAAAATGCGGGGATCAGCGACGGGTGAATGTTGATCACCCGATCCGCAAAGTCATCGGGAATCATTAAGTGTTTCAGGAAACCGCCCATGACCACTAGTTGAATGTCATGTTGCCGGCACAGCGAAAAGATCGTTTCGGAAAAGAGTTCACCCGCATCGTTCTTCTCTTTCTTAACGATATGACATGGGATGTTGGCGTCCTTGGCAAAGGCCATTCCGCCGGCGTTGGGTGAACTGGAGATCACCAAGGTGGTTTCAAAACAGCAATCTACCTGGCTTTGAAATTGCAACAAGTTATGCAGGGTTGTTCCACCGCCTGAAATTAATACCGCAATTCGTAGAGACGTTTTGGACATCAAATTCATATTCAACTAAAAAGACGACAAACGCAGACCTCTGGAACACTTGCCATTCCATCGGTCATCCGTGACGAAACACATTCGCCATCACGAAATCGAACTCTCTGCAACGTGTAGTCGATTTCCATCAAGTCAAGAAGATAACCAAGGTGCACTAAACTACAGCAGCAACCACCAAGCATAAAGTCAGCCGAAAATGAGTCCCGACATTATTTAGATTTTTGCTACCTTAAGTTTTGGTTACATAAACCGTAACTTCCGACTTTTCGATTTGACACTGTTGCGGTTCAACCCCAGGCAAAACGTCGAGCGATAATTCGGTCGCCAATGTTTCAGATTTGATTCGTTCATTCCAAAGCCCGATCGCTTGAGCCAGGGAATCATCATCCGTCTTCAAGCCAATTTGGATCCGGTCGGTGTATTCCAAGCCTAATTCTTTGCGGCGATTCTGAATCATTCTGACTACATCGTTGGCATGACCTTCACTAATCAGATCGTCAGTCAATTCGGTGGACAGGACGACCACGCACTGTTTCCCTTGCGCTGCGGCCCAACCTGCTTTGGCTGCCAAACGGATCTGAATATCATCGGATGTGAGTTCAACACTTTGGTCACCAACAGCAAACACAATTTTTCCGTTGGCTGACATTTCATCCAGCAACGCACCGCCATCACTTTTCCCCAAGTGAGCCTTGATTTGCGGAAGTAGTTTTCCGTAGCGCGGCCCCAGTTTTGGAAAATTGGGAATCATTTCATAGTTGACGTACTGTTTCCCGTCGGTGGTAAATTCAATTTCTTTGATTCGCAATTCGCCCTGCAAAATGTGGTTGTGACTTTCCAACCAGTCGTAAAAATCACGATTGCCTAAAACGACTTCCATTTTAGCAAGCGGTTGGCGAACACGAAGTTTCGCATCCGTCCGGGCGCGAAGTCCAAGTGACGCGATTTCTCTTAATAACGACATTCGCTGCGAAAGTTCCCGATCAATTAGTGACGGGACGGCTACCGGATAATCGGCCAGGTGAACACTGGCATCTGCTGCACCCTCAAACACACCAGTCAAATTTGACCACATATTTTCTGAAATGAACGGTACAAACGGTGCGACAACTTTCGCCAGTGTTGTCAAACATTCATAAAGCGTCCAATAGGCGTCTAGCTTTTGTGAATCGGTCTTGTCTTCGGCCCAGAACCGATCTCGACTGCGTCGAACGTACCAATTGCTTAGCGAGTCCAAAAACTGATTGATCGCTTGCGATGCAGGATAGTTTTCGAAGCGATCCATTGACGATACGACCTGCTCCAGCATTTGATGCAGTTCGCTGATGATCCAGCGATCAATTTCTGGGCGTTGGGCTACGGGCGAACAACCTGGAATCATTTGCAATTGATGATGATCCAGGTGCGAGATCGAAATATGTTCGTCGGGACCGGCAAGGTCCAAGCCAACCAAACCATTGGCGGGATTGAATCCATCGATCACTGCGTATTCCGTGAAGAAGGAATAGGTATTCCACAGGCGAAGCATGAATTCAGGAATACTGTTCTTGATCGCTTGTTCGCTGTAGTTGATCGATTTCCACGGCACCTGGTTAGAAAAGAAATACCAACGCAAAGCATCCGCACCGAAGTTGTCAAAAATCTCAAACGGTTCGCGATAATTACGCTTTTGTTTGGACATCTTGCCGATTTGGTGACTATACCCCTCACCTAGCGTCGCACGCGCATCGTCTTCGTTCAAGCAAAGCTGCTTACCGTCTTTACTTTCCCACCATTCACTCAGCATCAAACCTAGCACGATACAATTCTTGAACGGATGCGGATAATTCTGAGTTTGGCATTCACTGGTCTTCTCCGAACCGTCAGGAGATGCACCAAATAGCATCGTGCTGATCGCAGTTAGTGAATAGAACCAACCGCGAGTCTGATCCAGTGCTTCGGAGATGAAGTTTGCCGGGAATTGAGCCTTAAACTGTTCGACCCCCGTTTGAGGGTAGCCCCATTGCGCAAACGGCATCGCACCCGAATCGTACCAACAGTCGATCACTTCGGTCACCCGTTTCATCCGAGCCCCGGTGGCAAACGGTGAATCATATTCCACTGCATCGATATACGGCTTGTGGACTCGTAGGTGATCGGGCAACTCTGGGTTC
>JBDNHU010000232.1:0-9889 GCA_041688615.1 Mariniblastus sp.
AGATGATACGAAAGATAGCGACTAGCCACGGTTGATTTGGACATCCCACGGTTGATTTGGACATCCCACAATGTTCCGTCTGGGCCCGGTTTTTGGAACACAAATGCAGAACATTGTAAGGGGCAAATCTGTTCGTGGCGTCACGGATTTCATGCCCCCTGCCCAGTTGGACTGAGAACCAGCGAGCCAGTTGCCAACGTGGTCTTGAATCCGAGCAACGCCTAGGTGTTGGACCGACAACAGCCTTAGACACCTTCCTTACTGTCGCATTCCATTAAAGGAATCAAAACATGTTTCAACTGATCGCGACTTGGGCTATCGTAACTGCAAGCTTTTTACCACGGGTGCACCCCATTCCCGACGGCCATATTAATCGCGACATCCAAGTCACAGTCACCAACCAATCCGTTTCCGTGGACGTCCGGATGGCTGCCAATGACCAGACCTGGATCCAAATCATCCAAAGGGCGAACACCTTAGTCCGCCAGAATTTAATCACCAAATCCAAGAGCGAACTTCAAACCGGCGAAAACGAACAAGGCAGTCAGGCATCAGGCGCCACAACTCAGGAACCTAGCTCATCCGCCACCCAAGCCTCAGTTTCTGCTGACACGAATGCTCACGACCAAGCGATTGAATTTGACTTCGCCACTATTGCCCGGACGCCAACAAACGACGACGAAGTCTCTTCCTGGTTGATCGAAGACAGGAATCGCAAGTTGCTGGAATCTTGGATCGCACAGCAAACCCAAGTGACCTGGAATGGTTCGCCGCTGCAAGTACAACCCAAGATTACATCGCGACAAAATGGACGTCATCACTGGGCGATCAGTGTCGAACTGCAGTTCGCAATCTCAGACGTAGCGATCGATGGAGAGTTAGAATTCCAGGAAAGAGCCTTTGCGGATTTTCCTGGACTGGTTCGCCGCGCTTTGAAGGCACGTGGAAACGCACAGATCCAACGATCCGATGTAGAAGTTCTAGTCGTTCGCGCAGAATTTGAAACCAGGGCCGAAACCGACCCTATAACTGAACGCTGCGAATCCATTAAAGCAGCGATCGGAATCCAAGTGCCATAACGTGACTACCCGAAGAATTTGCATTTGCAGAAGAATTTACCGACTGAATTTCGAAGCTTCGCCGCACGTATCCCCGGAAAATTCTGCCATTCTGAAGACCGGTAGCGACAGCATTTTTTGCAATTTCAACCATATGATTCTAAAAGACTTGAAATATTTGTAGTTGATGGCGAATCTTAACATCAACTTTATTTGCGAACCTCAGGCCTTTTCGACCTCAAACTGGGCCAAGGTCCCAGCCGCTCTACCTTTGCCCCAACCCGCCCAAACCCTCGAAAACATCTCAATATTGGCTGAATTTCGTCAATTCAGGGCTCAATGACTTCGATTTTGATCGCTCTGGGCATCTGACTAGCTAGCGATTTCTTTTCGGCGGGACGACTCCCGGAAAGAAACGCCAAGATTCTGCCATAATGTGCTACAAACATGGATTGAACATCGCTAAACTGTAGGCGTGACAGTGATAGCTGAACGTTACGTTTCTGGCTTGCTGCATTAATTTTATTCGGTCCGTTGCATAATCGCTGCTTGCCATGGCAGTGGAAACATCTCGGACGCCAACGAAGTAATTGTTATGGCTCACCAGCGGATGTGTTTTGGGAAACTTGTTTTCCAACGAACGCTTACTTTGGTGATGGTAAGAAACCTCGGAACGACTTAATGACCTCTGAACCATCGACTGAACCCAAAACTGAATCTGCAACCGAAGCTTCCAACGAAGCAACTTCCTCTGTAGCGACCCAGGCCACTACGGATGTGACCGCGGATACTCATTACGCCGAAGCTACTCCAACGCCTGTCGCCCAAACCGCTGCAGATACTGGCCAAGCGGAGCCCGAAATGACGGCTCAGTCGACCACCAAGGACGCAGCGGCTACACCTGAAGTAGCCGTGACACCAAAAGCGGAGGTTACACCTGAAGCCGCCGCTGCACCACAGGCAGAAGTTGCGCCGCACGTAGAAGTTGCGCCGCACGTAGAAGTTGCGCCGCACGTAGAAGTTGCGCCGCACGTAGAAGTTGCGCCGCACGTAGAAGCTGCGCCGCAAGTAGAAGTTGCGCCGCAAGTAGAAGTTGCGCCGCAAGTAGAAGTTACGCCGCAAGCCGCCGCTGCACCGCAGGTAGAAGTTACGCCGCAAGTAGCCGCTGCACCACAGGCAGAAGTTGCACCGCTGGCCGAAACTGCTAGTAAGCCCAAGGTGGTTATCGGAACCCAGCGTGAAGGCGTGGAAGCGTCTGCACCCAAAGCGGTTGCTCAGGCGAAGGCCAATCCGTTGGGCGATCAGGTAGAAGAAATTTCTGAGGCCCTAACCGCGGAAGTGCGTTCGACGATCGGTTTGGAAGGGGATGAACCGGAACTGAATTTTGATGATGCCGAAATCGGCTCGATGATTGACGGTGCGACTTCTCCCGAAAGCTCCGAAGTTGATGAACTAACGGTCGATCAAAAGTACAAGGGTACCGTAGCAAAGATCAGTGAGGAGTACGTTTTCTTCTCGATTAAAGGCCGATTCGATGGCATGATCGCAGTCAGAAACCTGAAGAAAGTTCCTGAAATTGGCGGGATGTTGGATGTGGTGGTTAGCAAGTTTGATCCAGCCGAAGGCATTTACGAATTAAGAATTCCTGGTGGTTCGATCGACGTTGGCGACTGGGACGACTTGAACGAAGGTTCGTTGGTTGAAGTGAAGATCACAGGGTCCAACACCGGCGGGTTGGAATGTATGGTCAACGGCATCCGAGGATTCATCCCTGGAAGTCACATTGACTTGGCTCGAGTCGAAAATTTCGGTGACTTCGTTGGCCAGAAGATGGAAGTGTTGATCACTGAAGTTAACAAGAAGAAAAAGAAGTTGGTACTGTCTCGCCGCGCAATCATGGAACGTGAACGGCAAGAGAATGAAAAAGAAATTCTGGCAAATCTAGAAGCTGGAACTACCACAGAAGGTAAAGTCACTCGATTGATGGATTTTGGTGCCTTCATCGATATCGGTGGCATTGAAGGTTTGGCTCACGTTAGCAAATTGTCTTGGGATCGTGTCAATCATCCTAAAGACGTAGTAGCCGTTGGTCAGATCGTGAAGGTTAAAATCGAAAAAGTGAATAAGGAGAATGGTAAGATTTCTCTTTCGGTCAAGGACACGATCGACAATCCTTGGAATGGCGTGGCCGAACGTTACCCCGACGGCACGGTCATGAAGGGTAAGGTCACTCGGACCACCGATTTTGGCGCTTTCATTTTGCTGGAACCGGGCGTTGAGGGATTGATTCACATTTCGGAACTAACGCACGGACGAGTCGCTTCGGTTCGGGCGGCAGTCAATCCAGGCGAAGATGTTGACGTTAAGGTGCTTAGCGTCGACACCAAGAAGCGGCGAATCGCTTTGTCTCGCAAGGCCACCATGGACGCGCCAAAGATTGAAGAAGATCCCAAGGCCAAGGCTCGACGCGAAGAAGAAGAAAAAGTCCGCGAAGTCGCAATCAAGCCTGGCTCGTCGGAACTCAAAGGTGGAAGAGGCCAAGGGTCCGGTGGTGAACAATTCGGATTGAAGTGGTAACTCACTTGAACGCTGAAGCCAGCCGCCCTGTTCGAGATCCCATCTAAGACGATCTCAGCCTGCAATATTAAAGCCCAGAATCGTTGAATTCTGGGCTTTTTTTATTTATCGATTCTGCCTAAATGATACTTGCTTGTTTTTCCAAGTATCGTTTCCTTCGAACAAGCCTAAATACTAGTCGCTGACCTGAATTTCGTGGGAACCACTTCTATCTTGGCAACGTCCCCACTGTTTGAGATTGGCACTCCAAGTATTGATCTAAATGATACTTTGACGACAAGACGCAGTGGGCGAAATATTGGCAGCGCCAGCTGACCAACCGACGGTGATCGCCAACAGTTGATCTTCGACAAACGTGACCAGACTAACGGGGATGTACGCATGAAATATTTCTACAGCCTATTGATGATCTGTATTGGCTTTGTTTTCGCATTGCGAATAATGACACAAACGCAAAATTGGACACAGCCAAAAACGACTGCCCCAATCCCAGCATTTACATCCAACGTAAGCGGTTTTCAGCAAGAAGAAGACAACGGACGTCGCAACGTCGACGATCAAGATTCAGCTGCAGCCAAGTTTTCCGACCGGGCGTTTGAACAACACATTGCCAAACTGAAAAAGTCCTTTGACCCATCAGAACCATTCACATTTATTGTTCAGAAGCCGTTCGTCGTCATCGGCAATGAATCTCCTGAGATAGTCGACCAACGATCGCGAGCCACCGTAAAATGGGCCGTCGATCACCTGAAGAAAGATTACTTCAAACGCGACCCCAAACATATCATCAACGTTTGGCTATTCAAAGACAAAGTCACCTACGAAACCTATTGCGTTAACCTATTCGGTCGAAAGCCAACCACGCCTTTTGGTTACTATTCGTCAGCCGATCGAGCGTTAGTGATGAATATTGCAACTGGCGGAGGGACGTTGGTACATGAAATCGTCCATCCGTTTATCGAGTCGAATTTCCCGGGATGCCCATCTTGGTTCAATGAAGGACTGGCGTCGCTTTACGAACAATCCAGAGACAACCAGGGTACAATCCAAGGTCTAACCAACTGGCGACTGCGAGGCCTACAATTAGCGATCATGGATCAAAGTGTTCCCAGCTTTGAAACGCTGTGTTCCACAACGACGGACCAATTTTATCGAAAAGATCCCGGCACCAATTATGCTCAAGCAAGATACCTTTGCTACTACTTGCAGCAGAAGGGCCAGCTTACTAAGTTCTACCACTCCTTTGTCGCCAATCATCAACAAGACCCCACCGGCGTGAAGACTTTGAAGCAGACTCTTGGAGTCGACGACTTGGTCGAATTCCAGGAAACATGGCAGAACTTCGTTCAACAATTGCGATTCCCATGACCCGCGAGTTAAGCGGTCCATCCTGACGCAAGATCCAAGTCGCACCAGCCAATTCCGCACGTCTAACTTGATCTTGACGACCAGTTCCTGCCCCGAAGTTCATCCCGAACGCAACGCTTACGCTTATCCATCGCTAAGACCATCAACCCAATGCATCCCCAAACGACACCTCTTTGGTTACTACAATCCATCTTTGGGCACTCGGATTTTCGCGGTTGCCAATTAGAAATAGTCCAGCGAACAATCAACCGCCAGCATTCCTTGGTGTTGATGCCCACGGGGATGGGGAAAAGTCTCTGCTACCAAATCCCTGCAATCCTTTTACAATCACAGGTTTTGGCTGGCGACTCAACCACTCGAAACAAGGATGGTTTGCCGCAACCGTTGACGTTAGTGCTTTCGCCACTTATATCGTTGATGAAAGACCAAGTCGATTCGTTGCACCGCAAAGGAATCTCGGCCACATTTGTCAATTCTTCGTTATCGCGATCCGAGCGTCAGCAGCGTTACCAGAAAATTTCGGACGGCGATTACACGTTACTCTATGTCACGCCCGAAAGATTTCGAAAGCCAGAATTCTTGCAAGTCTTGCAACGTCGACCCGTTGTTTTACTAGCCATCGATGAAGCCCATTGTATCAGCCAGTGGGGACATGACTTTCGTCCTGACTACACTCGGGTGGGTCAGATTCGCCAAGACATCGCCGACCACCAACTTGCTACTTTTGGCCTTCCTAGTTTGCCGACAATTGCCTTGACCGCCACCGCCACGCCCGACGTCCAAACTGATATCATTCGCCAGCTTCATCTAAGCACGGATCTGGTTAAGGTCTTTAATCAAGGAATTGATCGTCCGAATTTAAGTCTTGAAGTCAACGAAGTTTGGGACGACCAAAACAAGATCGATCATATCGCTGAGGTTCGCCAAAGCAATCCCGGCAGCGGTATTGTTTACTTTACCTTGATTCGAAAACTGATTGAATTTAGCGACGAACTTCATTCCAAAGGTTTCTCCCACCTGCGATACCATGGGGATCTTAACGCATCACAACGCCGACAAGTTCAAAATGACTTTATGGATCAGGACCATCGGCTGGTCTTGGCAACCAACGCTTTCGGCATGGGAATCGATAAAGAAGATATCCGGTTTGTCGTTCATGCCGATCTACCAGGATCCATGGAAAGCTATTATCAGGAGATTGGTCGCGCCGGCCGCGATGGAAAGCCGTCGTTGTGCCGCCTGCTTTATGACCAACGCGACTTGGCGACGCAAATGGAATTCCTGAACTGGAGCAACCCAGATGCCAACTACTACCGCACGCTTTATGATTTCCTATCCAATGAAACCGAAAAGATTAATGCATTTGGAATGGATTACGTCTTGGAAAGAATTCATTACAAACAGAAGCACGATCGACGCATCGATACCGCCCTGGCCATGCTGGCGCGCTGGGATGTCATCGCGGGCGATATCCAATCGGCAAGTCTAACGGTTACCGGTTCGCTTCCGACTGAATTAGCCGAGCTTAGTCTGACTCAAGCGAAATTGGAACGCGATCAAAGAAAGCTACTCGCGATTGTGCAATACGCGAAATTGGAAACCAGTCGCCAAGCATTTTTGAACGAATATTTTGGAGTCCAATAGAACACTTCACGCAATGCCATCGCAATCAGTCCGATCATGGAAACAGTCACGGGCACCGATTCACTGGCAATTTGACGAAGCGGAAATCCAAGCAATCAAGACTTGCGGCTAGATTTAGCAATGGTCTGGAAACATCTTTCCCGAACTCAAAAGTAGCAGTGGCCCTCAAGCCATCAGGTTTTGCGGCAGCTGACGATTTGGGCGACTCTGCTAATCGGGTAACCGATTTTCGGACGCTGGACGATCCCTAAGTCAAACTCCGCCGGTTCTTTTCACGTATACCTTTTACCTTTGGGAACAGCATTAAGGCTTCCACCACCATCCACACTTGTAAACCGATGGTCACCAATCCAATACCACCAAGAAGATAATTTTTACCTGTGCCTGGCACCAAGAATCCATTGGCACCAAACAGCTGTATCGCCAATGCCCAAACAGGTATCCCAAGCATCAGCAGTAACGGCAAGACAATAAACGCAATCGATATGCCTCGGCGCCACAAGTAAAACGCGATCACCAAAAAGGCCAAACCAGCCAATAATTGATTGGTCGCACCAAACAAAGGCCACAAAATTGTCCCACCGGTACCAGGACCACCCGGCCCCGGCACAAAAGCGATCACGCCTGCCAAACCCACTGCCAACGCTGTGGCGATATACTTATTGGTTAGAGGTGGCACATCAAGATTCTTACCCAACTCCTGTACGACGTAGCGTTGCAATCGAGTGGCCGAATCCAGCGTTGTGGCGGCAAAACAAGCAACCAAAACAGCCAAAATGGTTTGCCCCAAAGCTAGAGGAATTCGAAAAACAGCTAGAAAACTGGCACCGCCGTCAATAAAGGATCCAATTTTGTCGGCCAATTTGTACTCCCCCCACGCCCGCTTGGAATCATAACGCTGCGACCAAGCGGCGAAGCGTTGGCTACCCGCAGGAACCGCCTCAACTGTTGCGGAAGTCTGATCCAGTCCCAGACCAACGGTGCCTTGAGTCTCTTCAGCCGCTGGATCATTGACACCCGCCGGTGAACCAGTTTCACCCGTTTGTTTTGTGTCTTTGGCACCCGATGCGGCAGCCAGTGATGGTGGAACAAACGATACGATCAATTGGCCCCTGGCATCCAGACGATCCACACGATCAAACTTACCCATGCCGATGCCAGCACAACAACATAAGATAACCATCACCGCCAGCCCACTCTCCAACAACATGCCACCATAACCAACCGACTGAGCATCGGTTTCTTTATCGATCTGTTTACTGGTCGTACCACTGGCAACCAAGCAATGAAAACCGCTAATCGCTCCACAGGCGATCGTGATGAACAAGAACGGAAACATAGCTGGCGTCCCAACAGGCAACTGCTCCACTGGAACAATCGCAGGGGCGCTAGATACTAAATCCGCTTGCCCGGTGAACCCTGCATAGAACACCGCTAGCACCAAAACGATCAACGCCAAGATCAACTGCCAACTATTAATATAATCTCTTGGCTGTAACAAAACCCAAACTGGTAATACGCTGGCTGCGAAACAATAGGCAAATAAGATCAATGTCCAGAATGTGACCGGGTTCAACCAACCGGCCTTGCCTGCAAGGCCCGTGCCCTTCATCCATGCCTGCGGATCAACGCTGATGGCACCGCCGTACGTGCCAAACCACACCGCTGCATAAACCAAAACCAAACCAATAGACAGTAACAGCGCCGGCGAAATTTTGGTTCGCCGCAATAACAATCCAAAAACAACGGCCAACGGCAATGATATCCAGGTCCCCAAAACACTGGATGGGTAGATCATGAAAATCTGAGCCACCACAAGACCGAAGATCCCTAGCACAACCGTCAGGGCGAAGAACAAAATCAACAGAAATAGCAACCGCGTCCTGCGATTGATTAACCGACCGGCAACCTGCCCAATGGTCTCTCCTTTATTGCGAAGCGATACAACCAACGAACCAAAGTCATGAACCGCACCAATAAAGATCCCACCGAATAAGACCCACAGTAACGCTGGTAGCCAGCCCCAAAAGACCGCGATGGCCGGACCAACAATTGGGCCGGTGCCTGCAATGCTGGTGAAGTGGTGCCCAAACACAATACCTTTCCGAGTCGGAACAAAGTCCACATTGTCTTCCAGTTCGTGCGATGGCACTTCCCGGGTGTCATCCAACTTGAAGATCGTATTCGCTAGATAGCCACCATAAAAACGGTAAGCCGCGATCAAGATTAGGGCAGAGAATAAAGCAACTGCAACTGTGCTCATCGTTCAGGAACTCTTGTGCTTAACAAATGGACGCCCCGACTTAACCTGCATTGTAAACAACATTGACTTAATGTCACGATCAGTTCCCCACACAAGTCAATAAAAAAGCGACCACTCCGGAAATTATCCGAAAGTGGGCGCTTCTGTTATGTGGGTGTCACACCAAATTTAGAACCAAACCTTGAAATCATGAACCAGTCAAGGTGACCCCGGTTCCCTGGGGCTAATCTTCCATCACTTCGGTTTCCCGAGTTTTAGCCATTTCACCGACCTTGTCTTCATACTTCTTGGTCAAATCCTGAACGTCAATCTTCAAATCGTTCCGAATGTCTTCGCTGACCAACTTGTCTTTTTCCATCTGGTCAGCCAACTTGTTAGCATCACGCCGAATGTTGCGAATCGAAACGCGAGATTCTTCTGACAATTCCTTGATCCGCGAACACATTTTTTTACGCACGTCGGTCGAAAGTGCCGGAATGTTGATTCGGATGACCCGTCCATCACTTTGAGGCGCGAAGCCAAGATCGCTGGACACAATCGCTTTCTCAATGTCCTTGATCACACTAGGATCAAACGGCTTGATCATGATTTGAGTCGGTTCTGGAACGCCGACGGTTGCAATTTGCTTGATGGGTGTCGGGGAGCCGTAAACGTCAACTCGCAAAGAATCTACTAATCCAGGGTGGGCCCGCCCGGTGCGAATACCACCAAGATTCTTCTTCAATACTTCCATCGCCTTTTCCATGCGTTCGGTTACGTCTGGAACCAATTCGCTGCTTTCCATGATTTTCTCTCCTACGAATAATTCTTAACGGTTTGGCGAAATGTTCACCACATCATCTTAGCCAATTCTTCAGCCACAATGAATCAGGGGCCACTCAAGTGAGTTTCCTGCATTGCTAAGACCGAATTACCTGGGCTGGCTTAGGAACTTCGGCCTGAATGGTTGTCCCGATGGTTTCGCCCATAATGGCTCGGC
>JBDNHU010000233.1:0-4034 GCA_041688615.1 Mariniblastus sp.
ATAAGTGGTTGAAGGTTAGTTGTTGCGGCGTCGTTTCGCAAATCCAGTAAAAGGGAACACGGCGATGAATAGTGCAGCGGTCGAAAGTACTGTGACCGAAACTTACCCTACGCAGTTGGTGACGTATCCTTCGTCAGGTGGGTCGATGGTCGGGCGAATCTGTTTTCATTTGCTGTGGAAAGAGTCCCGTCAGTTGGCATTCTTTCTAGGCTTTTCGCTGATCATTATTTCGGCGATTCAAATCATGGTGTTAGCTTTGATTTGGATTGATCGAGTGCAGTTCCTGGATTCGGCGCGTATTATCTACGATGCCGCCTTCTTTTCTCCGTTTGTGTTCCTGCTGGGCGTTGTGGCCGTGAGTATTTCGATTGAACGCGACAGTGGGGCCTGGCTTTGGAGTTCCACTTTCCCAGTGCACTGGTCGATGGGTTTGCTATCCAAAATTGTCGTGGGCTTAGCGGGTAGCGCTCTGTGTTTGGTGTGTTCTCTTGGGGTTGCCGCGGTCTTACTGCCGATGCTGGCTTTAACGCCTGGTAAGCTGGAAGCAATGCAGTTCTGGCCAGCTTTGGGACCAATTGTGTTGACCGTTCTGCAGGGTTTGCCGATCTTGTGCATTTCTGTGCTATTGTTCCGTGAACCTGCCAACGGTTTGATCCTAGGGGCAATCGCCGTGTTGGTTGTTGAAGTTGTTCGAGTGAATTTGTTCTATTTTGAGACGTGGATTCCGCTGAATACGCTAACAACCGAAGCCGGTTGGGCTATTGTTTCGAAGAATTTTTTGATTGTCATTTTGACGTTGAGTGCTGGGTGGCTTTATCGATGGCGCTGTCGACTGGGCATGTTCAGTGAGGTTACCAGCGTCAGTAGCTGGCGAATTTTTGGCGGGGCGGAAACCACAGGCACGTTGTCTTTGATTAGGCAAAACGCTGGCGTCTACCCAACGCTTCGTTGGTTAAGTTTTCAGCAAAATTATATCTATTTAGGGATTCTTTTGCTGGTTGTTGCGGCCGCATGCTGTTTGCCAGCGTTTGGATTTAGAAGACGGATGCTTCCGGATGTCGCGGGTGGTGTCAGGGAAGTGGTTGCATGGGTAAGTTTGTTTAGTGTATTAGCGCTATTAGGTCTGTTTGGATTTGCGGGTGACCAGACAAAGAACCGTTATTTGTTTTTGGCTGAACGTGGTGTTTCGCCTGCGGCCATTTGGTGGGGACGATTCCTGTATTCGGTTGCCTTGCCGACTTTGATTGTGCTGTTGGCCGGATTTGTATTCTCATGGTCACACGACGCAAGTAACATTTTTGGTCATCGTGACGTAATTTTTGTGTTGGCTCAATGTGGTTGGATTTTGGGTTTGCTAAGTGTTAGTTTCTTGGTGGGACTGACGATTCGTTCTTGGTTTCTGGCGTGTTTTGCAGTGGTTCTATTTTTCATCATGATGACTCCGTTCATCATTTTGCAAGTTGAGGGCAGCGGTTTGTGGGGGGGTGGTTTTGCTTTGTCGTTGCCAATTTTAGCATTGCCGCTGTCGTACTACTTGGTTCCGAAATGGTTGACCTATTATCGGGCGCAATTGACGGGCTACTTTTGTGTTTTCTTTCTTGTTTTGGTGGCCGCGAATTTGGCTGCCTACCCGTTTCTACGCGTCTACGTTATTCCTGGCGTGAAGACCGATCTTGGGACGCCCTTGCCGTTGCCAATTTCTGGGTTTACCAACCTTCGTGAAATTCCCTTCGATCTGCCGAACCTGACAGGACTGGCCGCTGAGGTGAAGTTTGAGAGTCAACAGGCGGACGCGGATTCGCTAGGATTTAATGGATTAGAATATTTCACCACAAGGTCTCTAAGCCATGAATACATCGTTCAAGCGATCGAACCCTTTACGGCAGAAGAAAATCAACGATTGCAAGATCTCTTGAATTTGCGTTCCAAATCCACGCTTGAGTCGATTGAATCCGCGTTCGTTGGCGCCGAACTGCCAGTATCGCAGTTGACTTCTACCGACCTTTTGCGATTGTCCAGGTGTCAGTATTATTTAGGGAACTTGGCTTTGCTTGCCGTCGCAAGCGGTGATTACGATTTGGCCAAGCGAGCCTTTGATAGCATGAATGCCATGTATGAACGGAATCCAGGTTTGTGGGCATTGTCCTACGACATTCCGTCCAACGAACTGCGAGGTTGCGGCCCATTGTTGGACTTGTCCGCCCAGCAGTGGGAACCATTTCTCGAAGAGTATGGCGTTGATGTGGTTTGCCCCGATAGAAGTTCACAAAAGCAGATGACTCGGCAGATTATTCGCGGCTTAAGTTCGTACTTTTATCGGGAAGGCAAAAAGGGAGGTGAATTCGACTCGATATTGGACACCATTCTAATCGAGGCCTCAACTTTGTCTTATTCGTTCTTTCCCCACGAGGGTTCGAATAGCTTGCCATGGGAAGTCATTCGGCGCCAGCGAGAAGCAGCGTATTTGCAAAAGATGGTTGATGATAACGCGGATGTTCAGAATACGTTAGATTCGATAGCTTATCGAGGGCTACCAGCGGTCAATTATCTGCCGTGTGGCCTTAACGAATGTGTTAAACTAAACGATAACTTCAGGGCTAAGCTTCGGATCAAATTGCTGGAGTATCAGGCCCGTATTGGGATGGTTAAGGATCAAGCGTCTGATGCTCTGAAGGGTGACGTTGAGTAAGTCAAATTCCGTCCGCTTGGAGTTGCCGTTATGTAGATTGTCTTCATCTTGGTCACAGAATCGGTGCGGCTTAGCAAAGTAATTCGGGCGTTATTTTAAAGGGTGAATGGGTTCTGGGACCAAAGCGATGACAAGTGCGACGGCAAGTAGCGACGTTAGGGTAGGCATTAGGGTAGGCGTTAGGGTAGGCGTTAATCCGGTTAGCTCCTGGGGTTGGTGGGCGTCCGAAGTTGGTGGTTCTGCCAACCGTGTCTGGCCGCAATTATTGTCTGGCAGCTTACCCGATTTTGCGAATCTCTAGCGTTCCCTACGCCCAAACCGATTTAGGTGCGCCTGTGGCGTTACCAAAGATTGAAATTTCAAATCTAAGGCCGATGCCGACGACGTACCCTAGCCTTCAGTTGATACCCCACGACGTTGTCCAATCTTGGTTGACGGAAGGTCGCATTGCGTGGGATTCGCTTCGGTTGCCCGGCGGCGCCTCCGTAGAGTCGAAAGCGGTAAGGGCGTTGCCAGCCAAGTTGACGGCTGCAGAATCCAAGTCGGTCTCGTTTTTTCCGATTTCCTTGCTTACCAGGATGCTTGGCAGCTTTCGAAATTGTCTCGGTTATCCAAAGATCAGTGAGTGCCTATCTGGGAAAAATGTAGGGCTGATGACTTGCTTCCACTAGCACAAGAGGATCAGTGGGCAAGCAGAGATGTGGAGCGGGCTGTGAATTCTTACCATTACCAAGGCGGTGAAGGGGGTGGGGATGTGGATGCTGGCATTCGAAAACTCTTGTTCCAATGGCCGTATGTGTTCGGCAGGTTTGAGGAACCGTTGAAGAAGGCTAATTCATTTTGGGCGGCCGAACGAATCAGGCCTGAAATCGGAGCTGTCGATTATCTTTCCGAGCAGAAGCTAGAAGCCATCGAGTCTGGTTTTGGCTTTATTGCCTTTGGTATACTCGGCTTTGGTTCGCCGATCCCGGACGCTGACATGGCGCCAGCCCGCCAATGGCTCGGTAAACATAAAAAGCAAGCTGTTCCGCAACGCTCGTATTCATAATCAACACGCCTGGGACGCTTGGCAGTTGCAGGGATCGGTGTTCGAATCTCCTGGTGAAGTTGAACCGGTTGCTCGTCCCTGAAAATTACCGGAATCTCGGGTTACCGGAATCTCGGGATTGTACGGTTCTTGGTACGTATCAAGTACGTCTTCCATGCAAGCGACAAATTCACTGTCGGCATCCGGCGGGATTACCCAATATGGAATCTTGCGATTGGTCGTTCCGTTTTTTTAAGCGTCCTACGGACGGTCTCGTGACAGATACTCTCCGTCAATCCAAGTTCTACCACACGCTCC